>CAJQSI010000024.1 GCA_905612515.1 uncultured Opitutales bacterium
CTCGTCGCTTGGGGGTGAAGGGGTTGCAAGCAAGCAAACTAGAGAGGTTCTCGGCCGAAAGACGTTCGTCTGAGGAGAATAGTTGTGTCATGGTACCTACTCAAAGACCAAATAGATGGTTGGGCAAGGGAAACATACGTAAGATGCTGTGCTTTGTACGTTAAATGTATTTTTATTCGATAAGAGCTTCTGGGAACCTAAGTGATTCGAGTTGCCGTATAACAGTTATAAGTATCTTTACCAAAGCAGTTTAGGGACGATAGATTTCTGTTTTGAAGTGTCCTTCCTAACTTGGCGCGAAATCAGCGAATAGAGAGGCATGAAAGTGAAACCTATTACTGACCGAGATTCCCACATACTCCAATCACATGGCTCACGCCGGCATGGGTTTGATTTCAAGCCGAGTAAGGAAGAGCCTTTGAATGTAAATGAATTGGGCGGCCGATTGTTTGGCGGGAGGATGTCGAGCCGCTTTTCCGGATTGGCGTCTTCCTTTTTACGTTTTTCGCATTTGAACGACGTTTATCATCAATCGGATTCAAGGATTCGTGAAGAAGAGGGGGAGGGAAGTATTTTCGAGGCCACCTTGGAAACTTTAGGTTCACATCTAGAAATATCCGACAAAGACTTGGATCGAATCCCTGAGGAGGGTCCCTTGTTGGTGGTGGCGAACCATCCCCTCGGTGGCTTGGACGGTTTGGCCCTGATGAGCTTGATCCTCAAGCGTCGGCCTGACTGCAAATTGCTGGCCAACTCCATTTTGGCACGCTTCGATGCCTTTCGTCCCTTCCTCATCCCTGTCGATGTCCTGGGAGAGGAAAACGCATCCACTAAAAATGCGTATGCGTTAAAAGGAGCCATCAACTGGATGAGGAACGGTGGCTGTCTGGCGGCTTTCCCAGCTGGTCAGGTTTCCAATTGGAGACTGGGGACTCGTTGCGTGTCTGATCGAGCGTGGAATCCGGCGGTTGCAGCCATCGCGAAAAAGACCAATGCCTCGGTCGTCCCAGTTTTTTTCGAAGGACGTAACAGTGCTTGGTTTCAAGGGGCTGGATATCTGCATCCTCGATTACGTACTATGTTACTTGGAAGGGAGTTGTGGAATCGTCGAGGGTCTATGATTAGGGCACGGGTTGGTGAGCCTCTCGCACCCTCCCGTGTGAAGAATTTCTCCGGAGTCGAGGATTTGAACGACTATCTTCGACTCAGAGTGGAGGCTTTGCGTGGCACGGCAAATCAACCTAAGCGGCGAATAGAGAAAAAAACTCTCGATCCCATCGCAAAGAATCCATTGCGCGAGGACGTGGCGCGAGAGGTTCGAAACCTACCGGAAGAGGCGGAACTGGCTCGCAAGGGAGATTTTGTAGTCTATTCGACACAAGCCACGAACATACCGAACATTATGCGCGAGATTGGTATTTTGCGTGAGATGACTTTCCGTGACGTGGGGGAGGGGACGGGCAAGAGCATCGATCTGGATTCCTTTGACGATTACTACCACCAGCTTTTTGCGTGGGACGAGAAGGCTCGTAAAATTGTCGGGGGTTACCGCTTGGCGGTGACCGACGAGGTGCTTCGGGAAAAAGGTCGTCAAGGGCTTTACGTAAGTAACCTGTTCTCACTGAGGAAGAGCTTTTATAAGGCCATGGGACCTGCTGTGGAATTGGGACGTTCTTTCATTCGACCCGAATACCAACGCAAGTTATCGTTGCTTGGTTTGCTTTGGCGGGGAATCGGCGAATTCATTAACCGCCGACCCACTTGCTGCGTACTCTATGGACCAGTTAGCATCTCGTCGGATTACGCGCCAATCTCTCGCAATCTCATGGCGCGTTTCCTTCGCCGCAAGGAATGGTCTCCGAATATGGCCAGACGAGCTCGGGCAAAACATCCTTTTCGCGGTTCGCATTTGCCATTGGCCTTAAAGCGTTGGGTGCGGGACGAGGGACGTAGCATTGAGGAGATTTCTGCAATCGTTTCCAGTGTGGAGCAGGATGGCAAGGGAGTGCCGGTGTTAGTGAAGCATTACCTTAAATTAAATGGCTCCTTTGTGAGCTTTGGTGTGGACCCGGACTTTGCCGATGCCCTCGACGGACTAATTGTGGTGGACATGCGGGACATGAGCGATGCTCACCTTCGGCGCTACTTTGGCGAGGAAGGGATGAAACGCATGACCCAAGCTCGCGAAGAAAAACAAACGAACTACTTAAATTAACAGCAATAAAGGAACTAGACATGAAGAAATCAAAAATATCTGTAACCATACTTTTTTCGTTGGCGATTATCCTGATCTTTGGCGGATGCCGGTCGCGATCGATTTCGAGCATAAGCGGTTATTCCGGGGGCGACGGCTACCGAGGAGAGTTGAATGAACTTTCGGTACTTGGGGTTCGAACTGATGAGAATGTTACGGATACCGACATTTCTGCCGTTCTTGCTGCCAGAGAAGGAAAGCCTGTGGCATTGAAGCGTGGAGATGTTCTCGCCGTCATACAATCAGGAGCCCGTTTCCCGGACAAAGAGATGTCGGATCCGCTCGAAACTCTTTCACAAATCGTGCCTTTGTCTGGGGTTCCCCCCAAGGAACAAAATTTACATGGACGTGAACGAAAGAACAAAGGCCCTATTCGCATCGACCGCTCCCTACGTATGGCGGCAGCCAAGGGAGGTGCTCACAAGTTGCTTGTGTACTGGGGAATCCTCGAATCTGCGGCAGAACCCGAACAGGCGGCCAAGCAACTTTCTTGGGTTCCGTTGTTGGGTCGAGTCATCCCTGATGAGACTCAGCATGTCCAAATCCGAGTCAAGGCAGCCCTGATAGATGTGGCGACCGGGAACTGGACGATGATTCGTACCGAACCGATGCAGGATAAGCGAATGAGTTCACGACTGACTCGAGAGAGTTCCGACCTGAAGCAGATTATGGCGCTCAAGGAAAAAGCCTACGCGCAATTCGCTGAAGATTTGAAAACTCGTTTCCTGTTGTAGCGTTCGAAAGGAATCCTCGCCGTCCTAACTATCTAGGTGACCAAGATGGCGTTCAGGCGAGATCTTGTCCCGGACGAGTTGCTTGAGGGTTTTTACGTCCGGAAAACCTTTGTCTCTCTTTCGGCACCAAATCAATTCTTCTCCACAGGTAATTCTGAAACGACCTGATTCCGTCCGACAGGGTCGCAAACAGACCTCATCGATTTCCGTTTCGAAGGTTGAGAGGATTTCCTGAGCCATCCACGAGGACCTCAGTAGCCAGCGACACCCTGGGCAATATTCAATGACGACGTTCGCTTGCATTGGTTTTTCCGATGATTTCATTGGATCGGGTTGGATTGGTTTTCTTGTTGTCTTTCCTTGACGAAGTTTACGGGAGATATCCCGTAGACTGACTTAAAAGTCCTTGAAAAATGATAGGGATTCTCGAAGCCGAGTTCAAACGCGACGTTTTTGACAAGCTTTCCGGAGTTTAGCAGCAGAGAGACTGCATGACCCATTTTAAGGCGGATCAGAAACCGATAGGGGGTGTCCTTGTGAAACCTTCTGAAAATTCTCGATAGATAGGCGGCATCGACGTTCACTTCGTCGGCAAGTTGTTCAATGGATTTGATGGTGAAGTAATTTCTCCTCATATAGCACAAAGTCCGGTGATAAGTGTCCCATGACCGAGACTCCGATTGAGTCAATCCGTTTGATTTTTCGGAAATCTTGAGAATCAGCGCTTTGGCCAGAGAGTTGCAAATCTCCACCCCATGCTCGGACTCAAGGTTGGCGTTGCTGAGGATGAGCTCAAAAAGCTCCATGATTTCGCCAAGGGAACGTATTTTAAAGAGCCCGAACGGTTTTGACCCCAAGGCACCGAATGGTCTCATGGCCGAATCGTGCGCACAGACCAAAAAATATTTCAGCATGGGTTTTTTGGCTGAATTTTCAATGCGGTGAGGAATGCCTCTTCCGTAACTGAAGATGGAACCCGGTTTCAAGCGGTACGGCTTCCCATTGAGGATAAGCGAACCCTCTCCTTCCATTACGAAATCAAAAATCGTGAAACCAAGATTCTCCACTTCTATGGTGTGCTGTGGGAAAGTCTGCCGGTCCACAATATATTCGGGAAGACATCGCTCGCATCCTACGCTGACCACCCGCAGCTCTTCGGGTGCGTGCTCGGGTATACCAAAGAATATATGCCGGGCATCGGTCACTTGTTTGGAGAAATGGCTTTCTTTGGCTTGCATCTTACTGCTTTCTAAAGTCAAAAATAGATATGCGATGGTCAAGGATATCCATTGGTAATTTGGATTGTTTCGGATATGATGTTGTATTTTCCATTTCAATTCATTCAGCAATGTCAAAAGCCTGTAAACTTGTCTTTTCAATGCACATCAACACACATCAGTTTCTGTTTTTTCTAAATTTTGGAGGAAAAAGTGAATAAAATTACTCAAATATTACAGGCCACTTTTGCGCTCTTTGTATTTACTTTCAGCACCACAGCTCTCGCAGCGGATTCTCCTGTCTCTCCCAAAGGTGAGGAAGACTTCTACAAGGGGGCTTACGCCGCCGACGGCGACTATATTTTAAATGGGGGGCTCATTAAAGATTTACCAAAGCCTATTGAGGTGCCTGTTCACTACGAAGCACCTGGCTTTGATGGTAAGAGACTCAGCCCACCGCCTGCAGTTGGAATTCACCCGCGTATCCTCATCGGGCCCGATGATATTGAACGCTTTAAAAAGGTTTACGCCTTAGGGAAAGATGCACCGCGCATATTTCGTCTTCATATGGAACAGATGCGTCGTGACGCAGAGAGTTGGGATATTCCAAGAAACTTCGATTTTCGGGGAAGTCCTTGGGGTGGCGATAGCCGAATAAGCGGCTGGGGTCTCTATGCACTTATAACCGAAAACAAAGAACTTGGTCGCAAAACTGCGGAGGCGACGGTTAAACACGCACTCTATTTGGAAGGGCGGCTTGACATTCTCGATAAACACCCAGAAGTAGACGCAATTAGAGATGTATCCTACGATTATCTCCGAACAGATATCAAGTTCGGACAAATTGATTATCACAGTGCCTATTATCAGGGTGGTTTGAAACGCGTGAAAGAACTCATGAAGAAGCATGGAGCAACTATAGTAAAAATAGATATCAATGGTTCCTATCTCACCCTTGGCTTCGAGTATGACTACGCCCATCCCTTTATGACCGATGAAGAGCGCAATCTTGTTCGCCGCGTAATCTCTAAAATGACCTTCGGCAAGTATTCTACTGGTATGCAGATTCCCGGACAGATGTATATTAACAATCATATGTCCGGAGCTGCCAACCTAACCTATGTGGCCCTCGCCATTGAAGGAGAGGAAGGCTACGATCCTCGCATTTTGAAGATGGCAGAGTGGGCCCTTAAAAATAAGCTCACTTACGATCTATCATCTGACGGTATTACCTATGAAAACAACAAGGGTTTTATTCCGATGCTACCAATACTAGCAGTGGCAAAGCGTCAGGGGCCCGATCATCCAGAGAACTTATTAAAACACAGTCATCTGCTTGCTCGTGCACACTCAAACTTACACCATGCCCGTAAACTATACTATCGTTACTTTGGCGGATCTCGTCGGCGTCCTACTAATACGCCACTGGACAAAATTGTTACAGGTCAGGATCAGCCTCGGTACTGGCGTGCCTCAGGCGGTTCCGGAACAGGCGGTCACCTCGAGTTCTGGTCGGTGTTAAAACATTTTTATCCCAATGACCCAAAGGTTGACTTTGTGTGGAACTGCAAACTACCTGAAGCCCTCGAGCACTTCGAAGGTACACCAGAGGAAAAATGGGGTTCAAACATCCATTTTAGCTGGTTTGCTATGAAGGCCTTGGATCTACTCACCGCAACAAAGATGACCGATTACAATAAACTCGATAACCTCAAACAGTTTGATAAGGTCGTAAAACACTGGTTTGATGATGAGCGCGGTATTATGTCAGCACGTAATGATTGGTCGGCGGATTCTATGCTTGTTCACATGGAAAATCGTATAGACCAGTTTTATATGGGGCACGAAAGTCCACAGCACGGTGACTTTCAAGTATGGGCTGACGGCATTTCATGGGTTCCCAACGGTGGTGGCTATCTAGACGCCAGTTTTCGCAACATGGTTACCGTGGATGGCCTAGCCAGCATCTATGCTCCTATTTCAGGTGACTCAATGGATGCCTTCGGCACCGAGGATACAACTACATCAGTTGCTGAGATGACTACGGCTTACCAGTGGCGTAAGAGCTGGAATGGACTGCGTTACCTTGATCATCCTGGAATGACAACTGCGCCCTACCAGATGACTGGTTTTTCGAATGCAGCCTATCAGCTTAATCGGTTCAGTGAATTTGCCTATCTGCCTCGTATCAGAGAGCATTATGACGGCTTTGCCAATCTAGATTACGGCCCCTGGCACGGCGAAACCCGTGGTCCTGAATACTACGTAAAATGGAACGACCCCATGGACCATGTGTACCGCACGTTACATTTTGCCCGGGGCAAAAAACCTTATATGCTCATTATGGATGACCTTCGCAAGGCGGATGATGAAAATCATCAGTTTGACTGGCGTATGCTTGTCACCGCCGATGCGGTTCCCTACAAGGTGAGCAACGCAGTTGCCAACCGACATGTGGAGCTCAATACCGAGGGCAAGATTGGTACTGATATGATTTTTTGCATGAAAGATGAGAGCTACAAACGGTCGTATTTTGGTTCCTACTTGGTTGGTCTCAAACCAACACCGAAAAAAGGTGATCCAATGCTTTTGGTACGCGTATTATGGCGCAATACCAATTTCCCTTACCCCGTACCGAATATCCAACGCACAGGTCTCTTCAACATGGTCTCTGTCCCAGCCTTTGGCAAGAGTCCTGAATACCGCATTATGGTATTTCCTCATAGTTTTGGCGATAAACTTCCTACCACTGAGTGGTCGGATGACCGTTCACGTTTGACGGTGAAAGTTGCCGGTAATATCGATGTCTACGATTTTGATCAGGCAGACAGGGAACGCACCGTCTTTAGCATGTCACGCAATGGTAAGAAGGTGATTGATTCTGGTGCTAAGCCCCCAAAACCAGAACTCGAAGAGAGGTCTAAGTTCACTATTGACAGAAACCGTCCTGAATGGGATGCACCTAAAATTATTACGGGTTCAACTCAGGTGGTCTTCGCAGCCAGCAGACTCGGTGCAGAGATACGTTACACCTTAGACGGTTCGGAACCTACTATCTCATCAACCCTTGCCGGTGGTACAATAACTATTGATAAGAGCTGTGTACTCAAGGCCCGTACCTATCGGGGCGATTGGCGATTCGGCAAAGAAAACTGGAGTGATACTGTTTCATATACATTTGATATGCAAAAACCACAGGCTGCGGTTCAAATAAAGGACGCAGTTCCTGGATTGTCTGTTAAGGGGTATGAAATCAAAACTACTGAATTTGATAAGAAAGCATTTTTTCAGGGCAGTAAAAAATCACTACCAAAAATCGAACTTCATAAACCACTGGTGAGCCTGGCATTTTCCGATGTGACCATTCCAATGATGGACGGTAAGCTTGATGGCAAACATATGATGAAAGCCTTCTATACATTTGACGGTTTTGTTGAAGTTCCCGAAACGGGCTCCTACTCTTTTGAGCTCACCTCAAATGGCCCGGTGGACTTCAAGGTGGGTGAAAAACAAGTCATCCTTGTCGACGAGCAATACGGACTCTCCTATAAGCCACGCTACGGCGAAGTAGCTCTTGAGAAGGGATGGCATCCACTGCACATCACCGTCTGTGACCCTGTCTTCTGGAAGGGTGACGCAGAGGAACACTACGAGATTAGCCTTAAAGCTCTTGCTCCAAGTGGTGATATCTATAAAACAATCACAACTGATCGCTTCATGCGAACAAATGATGATCTGCAGCTTGCAGATGTCGATGATACAGCAACTCCCCTTATAGCAGCCTCTAAGGGCGTTAAGGTAGTCTCAGGAGTGATTGAAAATCGCTACGATCGTCTGGATATCCTACTGGCCGACTACAAGACAGTACCTAACTTTAGGGTTCAGGCAGAGTTCGTACCAACAAGTGGATTCAAGCCAGCCTATTTTGATGTCAAAGGTACGAAACCATATTTCAGCCGTTCGGTGGATCTCATGGAGCGCAATGATTCGCCTAGAAAACTTGTCGAGTACAGTGGCTTCCTGCGCATCAGCCGCGATGGAGTGTATACCTTTAGTATGCGCGCAAGTCGCAGTGATTCCGCACAACTTATTTTAGATAACCAAGTGGTTGTACGACGACAAGTTGATGCGCCTAAGACTGATGGTGTTATCGGCCTTGCAGCGGGACTTCATCCCTTCAAACTACAGGTTGCAATAGGACAGGCATTGATTTCAGTCAGACATGAGAAAGACGCAGACTTTCAAGTGTTGACTCCTGCCGCATTCGCTCGGGATGTAGCATATCAACCGCACACAGCCGAGGAAGTGTCCAGCGATGAAATTCCCGGACTATTGGGAATCATCTCATTTGATGAAATCGTCGGTGAGAGCACGCCGATAACAAATGGAAATGGAGCAGTTGCCCTTGTTGAAGGGGCTACGATTATACCTAACGGTGTCAAAGGCAATGCCCTCGCCCTCTACGGCAATGTTGCTAGTATGAAGATACGCGGGCTTAAACAACGTGAAGATGCTTTCTCGGTCTCTATGTGGGTTAATTTCAGGGACAAAACTGAAGATTTGACGGTTTTTGGTGAGGGCTATGGCCCCGTAAACTTCCAGCTACGTGGAACCCGCGCCTCCCACATGAAGGCGGAATGGGGTCGCGGTGTTGGTCCAACCACTTACGCACCGTCCCAAGAGTTTACCAAGCCTGGCACATGGTTCCATGTTGCCGCCACCTACGGTAAAGAAAACACTCTCTATTTTAACGGTAAGAAGGTGAGCTCTGCTACGGTCCAGCACTGGAAGAAGCGAATTGGAAACGGCTATTTCGCCGATCATGGTGCGGTGCACGCTGGAAACAAGCCAACCGCCTTTGACGAGTATCGTATGTACGATCGTACTCTGACCGAGGAGGAGTTCAAATCCATCTACGAGTCTGAGCGTAAAAAATAAGGTCAGATAAAAATTGATCTTGTAAGGTTTGGCTTCTGGAATGTGACTCGTATGTATGCGGGTCACATTCCAGCCAATCATAACTCCCGAGAATCATAAATATTTAATATCGAAATTTGATGAATATACAAACTAAATACACCAGTATTCTTGTCTTTCTATTCGTTGTTTTCCTGCCTTTGAGTGGCAATGCTTTCTATGAGAATACAAACAGGTAAGAACTGAGGAATAATACATGAATATAAAAAAAATGCTGAGTACTTTTATGTTTGATAGAGCGTCAGCACATTTCAGCCTAAAAGTGAGATGTGATGATAGATTTAATTTTACTGTTGTTGAGAGAATATATACGCGCATAAGTTTATCGATATTGTTGGTTATATCTGTATTTAGTACGCAAGTTCTCGCAGAAGAGAACATGCTGCTCAATTGGAAGTTTGATTCGTCAAATGCATTTGGCGCCTTCGAGTATGACGCCACGGGTAATAATAATGATGGCGTGAGTATTTGGAATCGCGTAGGCTCTTATGGAGGTGTTAGTTGGGAGCCGGGCGCTGGCTTTTTGGGCGGTGCTGGCTATTTGGGTGAGGGGGTGCGCGGCACCATTAGCTCTAAAAACGAACTCTCTCTTCCCGAAGAGTGGACCATTTCACTATTAATTAAACCGCTTGCAACAAAACTACGCTACGACAACTTCCTGATACTCAAAACTGTAGGTGATAAAGGGAAGGATGTATTGTCCATTGGTCAGTCTAACTATTTTCGAGCTTCATTTGATAATAATGGAGAGAGGGTGGTATCACAGTTTTTAAGAGACACCATGAGCTCTGAGAAGTGGAATCATTTAGCGCTGGTATTTGAAAAAGACCAGGTTTCCTTTTATCTCAATGGAAAATCTCACACTAACAAGCACACAATGAAGTGGAACACCTCATTAAAAAGTAATATTTTTATTACGGGATTTAAAGGCCAGTCACAGAACCGTTTGGAAGGATTTTTAGATGAATTTAGAATCTACGGTCGTGCCCTTAGTAAAAAAGAAGTACTGCAGTTGGGAACAGAAGCGTATTACAATGAAGAAGTAGTCGTCCCGATTGTAGATAGTGGACTAGGGTATACCTCGTGGCTTAGTCGTGGCAAGGCCAGTTTTAAAATGTACGGTGGGCTGAAATTCAAGAATCACAATGTCGGTGACGTGTCCTATGAGTGGAAGCTGCTCAGCCAGCCTAAGGGGGCAAAAGGAAGGTTTACTGACCCAAGCGACCCCATGACCACCTTTAAGACTAACAAGGCGGGTGATTACAAGTTCAAACTAACGGCATCAAATGAAGCCGGAAAAGATGAGAAATTTGTTAATGGCGTGATTTTCGTGAAGGACATGGGCCCTAAAAAATCTAAACTATATTCTATGCCAACAGATCGTTTTGAGGGACGAATGGTTGGCCCTCACCCTAAACGGGCAGCGGCATTAAAAGGTAAAAGTATCGCGCCAATTGCCTATTGGAGTTTTGATAAGCCAGCTAAAAATATTGCACGTGGTACTGGGCCAAAGGCTAAAGACATAAAGCTTCCAGAAACCATCACCTATACTGAAAAGGGCAAAATCGGCGGAGCTCTCCATCTCGTTCCTGAACACAAAAAAAGTGCCGTGCTTGATTTTGGTAAATTTCCAGAACTAGCAGATGAATTTACCATTTCATTCTGGGCAATTTCCGAAAGAACGGATTTAAAGGCTGCACTTTTTCGAGCCACGGGAGAGAACAATAAGGAATTTTGGAACCTGAAAAATTATCATAATAGTAGTAAGATTCCAGGCTATAGCGTCGTAAGGTTTGAAGGCGAAGTAGCTGCCCCGGTTCGCATGGAGGGCCACTGGACACATTTCACCTTCTCCTATAGCAAGATGGGTGAATATAGAAAGCTGTACATCAATGGCTGGTTAGTTGGTAGCAGTCCCAATCTTCCACTGAACAAAGGTGCAAAAGGAACCCCTCAGCTTATTTTCAACAACATAGGAAATAACTACTCCTTAAAAGGAATGATTGATGAGGTGGCTATCTATGACAAAATGCTTAATAACGATGAGGCGTATAAAATTTATACCGAAGGAGTTTCCTCCCTTACAAAGCGTGTTTCCGTTGACCCCTATATCACCCGATCCTATACAGACGATTTTATAAAGAAATATTTCCCCGAGCCTACTGCATCCTATCGGGCTAAAGGTTTTGCAGAGGAAAGATTCGAAGGTGGGAATCTTGCTCCTTATACCCATCCTCGCCTAAACTTCACCATGGAGGATTTACCCCGGATTCGTCAGTCATTCATAAAGACCCAACATGGTCATAATAATTATGCCTTTATGTACCTTTATAGTAGAACTCTTTTCGGACTGGATTTAGAGAACTACACCCCTAATACCCGATGGAAGGAAGGGGTAACAGACGGGATGTCTGATCCCAATAAGAATTATACCAGTGATGTTAGAGACTATTCATGCGCTCGCATGGCCCTAGCCTATGAAGCGCTTATGAGTGCTGATAGTCAACTTGCAAGAAAGCTTATAGATAACATGATTAAATCTGCGGAAATTCAACAGCCCGTAATTGATCAAGGATTAAAAACAGGTTTCAACGAATGGCAGGGTTGGTATCACTCTGTACTTGGTCGTCGGGTTACTCAGGTCATGTATGACTATCTCTATAATTGGATGACAGAGTCCGAAAAGGCAAAAATTCGAAAGATAATTGCCACCGCAACGGCAGGAAATTGGAGTATCGGCATGTACGCTATGCCCGCGCTCTACGCTCACCGCTCAAACTGGGAGGCGTGGATCACCGGCGACATGATGATAGCACTACAGTCAATCTATGGTGAAGAGGGTTTTAGTCAAAACACCTATGATGAGACAGCCCGTGCAGTTAATCTTTGCGCTGAAATTATGAATGATCCCGAATCAGGGGCGCACTATGAAGGCATGGGAAAGAGCAGTATTAACGCAACCCAAATGTCTATTCTCTCGCGGATGCAGCCCAAAGGAAAGAAGACACTTTCCAACAAAGCTCTGTACAACAACATAGCTAAATTTCATTTTCATATCGGTGTCCCCTGGTCAAATAAATTAGTTATGTACGATCAGATGAATGGTGGCAACGCTCCCCTCCCAGTATCTGCAATTAATGCGATGCATTATGCGTATCCCGATGACCCGGTAATGAATTACCTCAAGCACTGTATTGATGACGGGGCAAAATCTTACACAAGTAATAAACCAAGAACTTTTGCCCAGGAGTCATGGATACTCTCAGCTATCTATATTCAAGATTGGAAAGGCCCTACAGACCTCAATGAACATAGAAAATACGCAGCAGAAAAAGCAGGGGAGCCCCTGGGTTATTTTAGCGATTTCCGTGGGCAGATGGTGAGTCGCAGTAGCTGGGAACCAGAAGCATTGCAGCTGAACTATGTTGCTCGCGTCATCAAAGGTGGTCACCATTCACCTGTTAAGGGATATTTTGTGATAAATGGTCTAGGGCGCCAGTGGTTTGAATTTCGTAGTAGGGATAATCATCACAGTCGCGTAAATTCCTGTGTAACGGTTGATGGTGATGGTCAGGATATTACGGTAGCGCGATCCCTTTCATACAGTGGTGCAGCAAAGACTAAAGGTGCTCTGTTTGATGTGTTAAGCAGCGAACTAACAGGTGGTTACCGACATATTGATAATAAGTGGCCAACCCTCAATTATACACGCCTTACCCCCGATCCTCGTCCCTGGTTTGATATGCCGAAACAATATTTGGTGCACTGGTATACGGGTGACCGACCCTACGCTCCGCTTATGGATGATTACGACCAGTTTGATCCCATTAACTATAAAGGTAAAAAGGAATTCGCCTATGCCTACCGTAGCGCAGCCTTTGCACGTGGAAAACGACCCTATATTGTCATAGCTGATGATTTTAAGAAAGACAATAAAATGCGTGAGTATATTTGGCACGCAGCGTTCCCCAAAGATTTCAAAACGAATTTGGGTGCACATGAGCTAAATGGTGACACCGCCATTTTGACGGATCCCAAAAACCCGACTCAACATATGTTTGTGAAAATGATCGGATATCAAGGTGAAGGTGAATTTGTTATTGAACACGTCGTTCCCACCGGCCGCTCAGGGAAGGAGCCTAACACCACGAAAATGCCTTACAGTTTAAAGTTTAAAAATCAAACTGATACGGCGAAGTTCAGGGTATTACTCTACGCTTTTAAGAATGGAGACCCCCTTCCAGAAGTTTCTAGCACTGATGATAACTATACCATAAGTATTGGTGATCAGAAGGATTTGTTAAAAATTGATAAACCCGTAGGGAAGGGAAGTCGTCTTACCTTTGAGAGGCAGCAATAATGCATAAGCTAAAGTATTCATGGGTCTGGGCAGCTTTGATACTGGTTGGTTGTGTGGGAACAACCCATTCGAGTGAATATAAGACCATTCGCGATTTCGCCGAACGAGATGTACGTCCAATTACCACTGAAATCTATAAAAAGCTTGGTGATACAGAACTTAAGATACTTGTCTGCAAACCAGATGGGTTGAAGGCCGGAGATAAACGGCCTGCCATTCTCTGGATCCATGGGGGCGGCTGGGTTTCCGGTGCTCCAGAAATCTTCATACCCCAGATGAAATACTTCGCTTCTCGGGGTGTGGTTTCTTTCAGCGTTCAGTACCGATTATACAAGGGCTTTAGCTATAAAAACGATAAGAAGTTAAGCGCTGAAGAGAATGCGAAGCTAAAGGAAGCAAAGCTTAAAGAATATACTTCAACTCCTGCTGATCCAGCTATCTCTGACATCGTACAAGATTGTGAAGATGCTATGATCTATATCCGAAAGAAGGCAGGACGATTTGGAATAGATCCGCAGGAAATCACGAGTATTGGTGATTCATCAGGTTCGCATCTAGCCGCATCACTGGGAACCCTAGCCCGGATTGAAGCTCGTTCGAACGCTGTCGTTGCCTGCAGTTCGATCACAGATCTTACCACCGGTTTTGGGCCGGACTACATAAAGAAAACTAAGGGCTTTGAGGATGAAAAAATGGTAGACGATCCCGATCGCCTTAAACGGGCTCAGGCAGTATCGCCCCTATTTAATATCGTTAAAGGGTCTTCATTTCTCGTGCTTGCAGGCGGTAAAGACTGGCTTAGAGATGAGCCCGAGAATTTTTATAAAGCTCTAAAGGCTCAGGGCGCACATGGTGAATTCAAAATGTACCCAACAGCCCAGCACGCGTTTATTGTCTATAACTATACCGCTTCATTGAAAGAGATAACCCAAGCAGTTTTGGATATTGATGACTTTTTGGTACGACTTGGATTTATTAACGGTACATCATCTCTGGAAATGCCTGAGGGTACTATACAAAATGCAGTAGTGGGCAAAATTGACGAGCCATTTCTCGAAAAAAAAGTTTTACAGCAAGAAAATGACTTTCCCGAATACCTGATCATCTCCATGAAGGTGAAGATGCCTCACAAATTTAATGGGACGTTACTTCAAATGACGGGCACGTATGGTTTTACTTGGAATATCTATAACGGTGGACATGATTTTGTCGCCCGTCGCATGAGGCTGCGAGGCCCACAGATTAAATTTAAGCCCGATCAGTGGTATGATCTAGTTGTCTCTTTGGGAGAGGAGAAGGTTACTATTAAGACTGGCGATCAGGAAGCGAACATAGAAAACACCATTAAACACACCTTTACATCGAATGAAATCATATTTAATAAAAAACTAGGTGCTGAGATTAAGGACGTAAAAGTATGGGGCATTGCAAAGTAGTCATATTGTTCACAATACTAATAAGGAATGAATATGCGAATTGAAAGCGGTCTTTTTAATTCAATGGTAATGCAGCGTGACAAAAATAATTTGTCAGATCAGCTTATCATTGGGGAAGGGTCAGGCGAGATCACTATTAGGGTCACCTACAAAGGCAGAGCCCTGCGTGGATTTTCTAAAATCAAAGTTGGCCACGCAATTAAGGGAAGATTTAAAGTTAGACTTAAAGGGCTTCCTGTGGGAGGTCCCTATAAGATAGATCTATCTGATGATAGTGACTCATCAACCGTCAAAGATGTCCTAATCGGCGACGTGCGGATTCTCGCCGGCCAATCGAATATGGAAGGCATTGGCAATCTCAACAACCGTCTTTGGCTTGCATCTTAAGGAGTTCTTGCGCCATCCAGCATGCTCGTGGAAGCCAGTGGCAACCCGGGCAGTATCTTATGATGATTTTTGACAAAACCGGTTAGAGCTTAATATTTATGTAATCTTCCAAGGTTTTCGCTGAGAATACTTATGAAATAACAGTTATCGCTTTATTTTCATATCACAATATGACTTGCTGACTGTCATCCATCCTGAAATCGGGAGACCGTTGGGACAAAGTAGCATAGTCAACAGCCAGTTCTAGCTTCTCTAAAGCTTCGGAGTACTTTTTACGGCGTTCTTCGAGATTCCTGACTTCGGAACGCAAGATATTCCAGTCGGGATTCTCGTTAACGAAAACAGCAGACACATGAGCCAGAGGATCGGACCGATTTGACTTCGCTTGAGCAAAGGCTTTCGACCATGCGAGTAATTTTTTCTCGTTCAGCTTTCCAGTCTTGGCGACGGAAACTACCGAAGCATTGTCAAATTCTGCAGTGGCTTGATTGCTAGCGGGAACATTGCCTTTTTTGTCCGTGAAGACAATGTGATCCAAACCAATGTTACCCCAACCGCCCTTCCGCTTGTCGACCACTTGAATGCGAGCCTCCGAACCCCTCCAGCGACGCACGTCCCAACTGGTTTCCGTCATGGTGTTATTGCTTCGCCCGGTTGCCGAGAGAACTACCTTGCCATCCACAAGTAAATTCACGCAGGTTTCCTTCTTATAGGCGCCACCTCCGACGAGGAAAGTAATGAAATCCCGCTCGATACGAAAACGCGGACTTGTTAAAGACCCTAGTTGGTCGTCGGCCGAAACGGACGACGGGGTCTTGCCTGAAGGGCGAACATTGTGTGAATTAACAAAGAACTTCCCATGGGGACGAACGTCCTTTTGGTATTCGGCCTTGGTTTCAAGTGTTACCGGTCCTTTCCCAAAGGCTGTGCCGGTAGATAGCCACTTTCCATAGGTTCCATCCTCAAAGTCGGCAAAGACGATGGGACCTGCTGAGTCGGGATCGCTTTTAACAAGCACATCCTTCTCGGAATCGAAGTCTCCTCTAAGAATCCTTCCTGCGGCCAACATGTACTTGGCCAAATCCGCGGAACCAGCGCCAAGAGATGCACCTAACTTCTTCCCCAATTTCGAAGAACGTTCGAGCTGGTCAAGTTCTCGGGCTATCCGACCATTGTGGTCCATGGTTTCGTATCGAGCCTGTCGGTAGCCCGAACTCTGCAAATATCCCTGAAGGGCATAAAAATCCTTGGTTGAGATGGCATCGAACTTGTGGTCGTGACAACGAGCGCATGCAACGGTCAAACCGAGAAAACTCTTTGAAAATACGCCGATCATGTTGTCGAACCGATCCGCTTCGTCTTGACGTGTGTCGACAGGCGAATGAATCCATTCGCCAAGAAACCAAAAGCCAGTCGCAAGAACAGACTCGTTGGCTCCCGTTTCCGGATTCAAGCGAGGCTTTTCGAGAAGATCACCCGCAACATGCTCGGTCACGAACTGGTTGTAAGGAACATTCGCATTCAAGGCTCGTATCAAGTAGTCGCGATAACGATAAGCATTGGCAGTGTTTGCATCGAATTCATGGCCGCGGCTTTCGGCATATCGAAACAAATCCATCCAATGACGAGCCCACTTTTCGCCGAATTCGGAAGACTCGAGTAACCGGTCGACGACCTTTTCATAGGCATTTCCCGAACCATCCTTAACAAAGGCATTCACCTCTTCGGGAGTGGGTGGCATACCACGCAAATCGTAGGTCGCTCGCCTGA
>CAJQSI010000025.1 GCA_905612515.1 uncultured Opitutales bacterium
CGCGGCGTGCTTGCTTATGAAGATGATCGAGACACAACGATCACTAGTGTCCCAGATGAAATTTCAGGAGCTAGCTTGATTCCCACTCGAAAAGCGAATCGATCAAGCGTGCAGAGTGATTTCTTGAGCTTCGAAACGAACCTTTCCTCCCTCGTCTACGTAGCATTCGACAACCAGTCCCCTATTCCGAAATGGTTGACCGGTGAATTCACCGAAACCGACCATATAGTATCCACGAGCATTGGGAGAAAGTTGCGCGTATACGTAAGGGAAGCAAAAGCGGGCAAAGTCGTCTTGGGAGGGAATGAAAAGGGAAAAGTCATGTATCTAGTTTTTGCAAGCAAGGGCAGTACGGGACAAACCACAATTGCAGCGACCAAGGAAAGACTAAGTAAAGCCGATCTGAAGCATGGTGAAGAAATCTTCTTTGGTCGCGGAACCTGCTTTGCCTGTCACAAGGTGAATGGCCGAGGCGTTGTAGTCGGTCCCGAACTTGGCGGCATAAACAAACGTCGCGACGTCCATTACGTAGTCGAGGCAATTCTCAACCCCGATTCCTACATCGTCGAAGGTTACCAGCAAACCAGTTTGGAGATGAAAGGCGGTCGAAAGCTTTTTGGTATGATTCAAGAAGAGACCGCGATCTCGATCAACCTCGTCCTGCTGACCGGAGAACAGATAACCGTTCCTACGGAAGAAGTGAAAAATCGGTCGGATGCCAAAAAGTCGGGCATGCCGGCAAGCTTCGTTTACACCCTAAGCCCACAGGACGTTGCAGACGTCACGGCATGGATAATGACTCTGAAGGGATCCGGTGTACAGAAAACCTCTCCGGCTCAAAAAAATCTGAAACCGAAGCAAGGGTTAACCGTCAAACATCTGGAAGTATTGAAAGGCGACGAAGAAGACAAAGTAGTGGTTTACGTCGGTAATGAAGTGTTTACCGAGTATCGATACGGCAACCCGAGCAAACCTATCCTTTATCCGGTGATCGGTCCGTACGGGATTCCGATGACTCGCCATTATCCGATAAAGAAAGGCATCGCAGGTGAGGCAAATGACCACCACCACCACCAGTCCATACATTACAATCACCCTATAAGCGGAGTCGATTTCTGGCATGGTCGCGGTGGAGCGCGGATTCGCAACGACGAGATCGTCAAAGCCGAGAAACTTGGCGACCAAGGCTTGATCGTGAGCCGAAACAGTTGGGTGATTGGAGAGAAACGAATCTGTTCGGACACTACGGAAATCTTATGTGGACTGACCAAGGGCGGCCGCTTTATCGACTACAAGGTTTCCATTCATGCAACGGATCAGGACATCACTTTCGAGGACAGCAAGGAGGGTGCGATGTCCATTCGTACCCACCCTGCATTGCGACTTACGGGAAAAGTAGCTAAGGGTTCGGCGATCAACAGCGAAGGCGTAACAGGCAAGGCAGTCTGGGGAAAACCCGCTAAATGGGTTGATTATTGGGGGCCCATCGACGGAAAGGAAGTGGGTATAGCCATCTTCGACCATCCGAAAAACCCTAGACATCCGACTACCTGGCATGCTCGTGATTATGGACTCATTGCCGCCAATCCTTTCGGAAAAAGATATTTCAAGGCAGGTGACGGAGCCTTGAATCTAAGGAAAGGCGAAACCGTCACCTTTGCCTATCGTTTCTTCTTTCATGAAAATTCGCATGAGAAGATAGACCTTCCGGAACACTATAAGAAATGGGGAGATTCATATCAGCAAAAAGCAAATTTCAAGTAATGAAAGCTTAAGGGGAAATACTATGATCAAGGAAAAGGCAGGACTTTTCGTTCGCCATGAAGCGGATGCCAGAAAAGAAAAAAGTACATGCGGCTGGCGATACAGGCTAGTGAGCGAAGGGGACGAAAACGTCAAAGCATGGGCCCACACCGTCGACATCGACGGAAGCAAGGCGCATTACCACAAGATCGGCACGGAACTGTACTATGTTGTCGAAGGCGAAGGCACACTCTTTCTAGACGGCGAAGCGCATCCAATAAAAAAGGGTTCCTTCGCGCATATTCCCCCGGGTGTTGTTCACAGTTCGGAAGGTCGCATGAAAGTTCTGGTCGTCGGTGTACCGGATATAGACGACGAAGATTTGTACTTTCCCGAGGAAGCGTAAACTCTGATCAGGCTTTCCGGACGAAGGCCTGTAAGTGAGGTTAGCGACCCGGGACCGGACCCGCCATCGGGGGAGTCTCGAAGAACTTTCCGTCCTCGACCAAGCGCGGATCGTTGGTTTCGCGCAAGTAGTTCATCAAGCGGGCCCGCAGCTTCTTCACGGTCTCGGCATAGGCGGGATCACTTGCGACGTTTTTCATTTGGTCGGGATCCTTTTTCATGTCGTAGAGTTCTTCTCGTGGTCGCTTGCCGTAAGCATGATCGAAGAAAGGCTTCACCTTGGGATCCTTGCGGTTGGTCACGATCCATGCCTTGGTCGGCCCCGCATCCTCATCAGCCAAGGTAACGAAGGTCTGGCTTTCCAAGAGAGCAAAGCCCGGTTCCTTGGGAGTATCCAGCAGGTACGGATCTCCGAGGGGCCATCGATCGGGCCGGAAGTTGATCACGAACTGGAAGTTCTTGGTTCGAATGGCTCGTTGCGGATAAGGCAAGTAACCAGGACGGGAAGTGTACACATGCCTTTCCCGCCCGGTGAAAACGGCATCGCGGGAAGGATCCACCCAATCTTCTTTCTTCGACTTCAACACCTTCCATAAACTGCGGGCGGACATTCCCTTGGGCACATCCACCTGGCCGGCTTCCAGAAAGGTCGGAGCCAAGTCAGGCAAGCCAACGAAATCATGTACCACGCGTCCGCCCTTCACTCCCGGTCCGGCAATTGCGAGGCAGACCCGGGTACCGAAATCATAGAGGTTGCATTTCCCATGGGGGAAGCCCGGAGCTCCATGATCTCCGCTCACCACGATGATCGTGTTCTCGTATTCGCCTAACTTCTTAAGTTCCTCGATCAAGATTCCCAGGCCCGCGTCGAAGGCGGCGATCTCTCCGAAATAATCGGCCAAGTCCTGACGCACTTCGTGGACATCAGGTAGGAACGCAGGCATCTTGCCCTTGAAGTCGTCGGGATCGATTTCCCAAAGCTTCTTCCCCGAACCCTTGATCCATTTGCGGTGCACGTTGGTGGGGCCGAACCAGTAGGCGAAGGGCTGGTCCTTCTTGCGCTTGTCGATAAACAATTTGAAGTTTTGACGCGCTTCCTGGTATAACTCCTCCTTGGCTTTCTCCATCGTCACTCCCTTGGACATCCTGTCCGAAACATGTTGAGAAAACAC
>CAJQSI010000026.1 GCA_905612515.1 uncultured Opitutales bacterium
GAAGATTCCGGGACTGCTACCTGTCCCACTGACGGAAGCTGCTCCATGCGATGGTCGAATGGAAATGCTCCATGAAAGGGCGTCGTTCTCAGCATCTACAGCCGACAATTCGGGAGTAACCCACGAAATCGGCTCGCCATCCTCGCTCATCGTTACCGACAAGGACGAGCCTTGCGTCAAGACAGGTTTATCGTTGATTGATTCAACAGTCACGTTAACCACTATTTCGGCGGTGGCGTTTCCATCGCTCACCTGAACCGCAAAACTATCTGAACCAGCATAATCGGGAGTCGGTTGGTATGTGAAGGTTCCAGGACTGCTGCCGGTGCCGCTCACCGAAACTATTCCATGGGTTGGTTGAATGGAAGCATTCCATGAAAGGGCGTCGTTCTCAGCATCTAGCGCCATCAATTCAGGAGCAACCCACGAGACTGGGTTTCCATCTTCACTCATGGTCACTGACACGGACGAATTTGGTATAAAGACTGGTGCGTCATTAACCTCTAGAATCGTAACATTTATCAATATGCTTGCGAAGGCAGTTCCGTCACTAACTCGGACCAGAAAACTGTCAGAACCAGCGTAATCGGGAGTTGGTTCATAAAGAAATACTTTGGGACTGCTACCAGTGCCGCTCACGACAGCGGTTCCGTGTAAGGGTTTACCAGATAAGCTCCAGGACAGTTCATCATCTTGTAAATCGAATGCAGAAATCGTTGGAGCAGTCCATGCTTTAGGCTTACTGTCTTCACTCATTGTCACCGAGAGGAAAGAACCCTGAGCAATAACTGGAGCATTTTCAATAGCGACCACATCAACATCAACCGTAACAAAATCAGTAGATGAACCATCGCTCACTTCGATCTCAAATGAATCTTTGCCAACGAAGTTTAATTGCGGGGTAAAAACAAGAACGGATGGAGTTCCGCCAAGTCCTTCCACAGTCGCAGTGCCATAGGAGGGAGACTTCCGGAGCGACCAAGTCAGTGGATCGCCGTCAACATCCCTTGCAGTTACCTTCGGTGGAGACCAAGGAAGAATATGACCATTAACGCTCATCGTAGAATTCACGAAAGAACCTTCGGGGATTACGGGGAAATCATTTACCTGAGTTACGCTTACTTCAATAGTAGCTGCGGCACTGTAGGTACCGTCACTGACCTTAATAACAAATCTATCCGTTCCTGCAAAGTCCTGACTGGGTACATAGGAGAGCACCAAAGGTGTGAATCCGGAACCTGCTACTGTTGCTATTCCGTGATTTGCGGAAAACAGTAAATCCCAAGTCAAAAGGTCGCCATCGCCATCCGATGCGTTAAATTCGGGCGGAATCCATGAAGAGGGAATGCCATCTTCACTCATCGACACATGAATAATTGAACCCTCCGCAATGACAGGAACATCCTTCACGCTATTAATGGTCAAGTTGATGGTGATCTCGTCACTTTCATTACCGTCGCTCACCTTCAGGACGAAGCTATCGGTCCCAGAGAAATTTGTAGCGGGTTCGTATGTAAAAACGGAAGGACTGCTACCTGTCCCGCTCACTGTCGCCAGACCATGAGAAGGATGACTCAGCACACTCCAGACGAGCTGACTGGTGGTCTCTGCGTCAGAGGCGGTTAAAACAGGAGGGACCCATACGATTGGAGCACCATCCTCACTCATCGTTACGGCAGCAACCGATCCTTGGGAAATGACTGGGGCATCATTGGTTGGCTTAACTTCCACTTGCACTACGATCTCGTCAGTTGCATTACCATCCCATACTCGAACAGTAAAACGATCAAGACCTGTATAGTTGTTGTAAGGTTGGTAGGTGAAGAGTGAAGGGCTCGCACCGCTACCACTTAGGGAAGCCACACCGTTCGATGGGTTTTCAGAGACACTCCACACGAGAACGTCGCTTGTATCTTGATCGGAGGCAGTCAAGGTTGGAGAATGCCATGCAAGTGGAGTTCCATCTTCACTCATGGTCACAGAAGTAATGACACCTTGATCGATAACGGGTGGGTCGTTGACACTGAGGACATTAACACCCACAAGGACTTCATCGACGAGATCCCCATCACTGACCTGCACCCAAAAGGTGTCCGTGCCCGAAAAATTCGCAATCGGGCTGTAAGTTAATCCGGAGGGACTGAGCCCAACTCCGTCAACTACTGCCGAACCATGGTCAGGTTGACTGGAGACACTCCATGAAAGCTCGTCTCCTTCAGTGTCGGAGGCTGTAAGTGTAGGTGAGAGCCAAGGAGAGGGTGCTCCATCTTCACTCATTGTGACTGAAACAATAGTTCCTTGAGAAATCACAGGGGGATCGTTAATGAGGTCAACTGTTACGTTTACATCCACGAAAGTACTAGAGTTTCCGTCAGTAACCGAGACCTGAAAATGATCAACCCCAACATAATCACTGTTAGGTTCGTAAGTGAAAACACTCGGACTCGCACCCACTCCACCTACCAATGCTGCTCCATGCAGCGGTTGCGTTGAAAGATTCCAGACGAGAAGATCTTCTTCTTGGTCAGATGCGGTCAGGGAGGGCGCCACCCACGGGAACGGATTGCCGTCTTCGCTCATCGTCACTGATACAACCGCCCCTTGCTGAACTACGGGAGCGTCGTTGACTGGAGACATCTCGACTTTGACGGTGATTTCGTCACTCAAGTTGCCGTCGCTTACTTGAATCGTAAAGTTATCTATTCCATTATAGTCATCAGCCGGTTGATAGTTAAATGTCGTGGGAAATACTCCTGTTCCGCCTACGGATGCGATTCCGTGGGTGGGAAGCACCAATAACTTCCAAACGAGAGCGTCACCATCCAAGTCCGAGGCATTAATTGTAGGGGAATTCCATGCGAAGGGAACACTGTCTTCGCTCATACCCACTAAAACGGATGTGCCTTGAATTATCACAGGAGAATCATTAACGGACTCAACAGTTACATTTATGACAATAGACGCACTCTGAGTCCCATCGCTGACTCCAACAGCAAACACATCTGATCCAGACCAGTTTGGGGCAGGAGTAAAGACAAACACTTCAGGGGTTGCCCCTATGCCGCTCATTTCCACAACGCCGTGGAGAGCTGCGGATACGACACCCCAAGTAAGCACATCACTGAGATCGGAATCAGTGGCGGTCAGCACCGGAGGCGCCCACTGTACGGGCGCTCCGTCTTCGCTCATTGTGAATGAAACTGATTCGCCCTGAGCAATTGCCGGAGCATCGTTTACGTTCCCAATATTCACTTGAACAGTAACCGTCGAAGTTGCATTTCCATCGCTCACGAGGATATCAAAACTATCGAGTCCTACGAAATTCGAATTCGGTTCATAGTATAATTCTGATGGGCTCCCCCCCGTTCCACTCACCAAAGCCAAACCGTTTGAAGCTTGCCCAGACAAGCTCCAAGTAAGGACGGCACCTTCAGGATCAAATGCCGAAAGACTTGGGGCAGTCCAAGCGACAGGGAGAGAGTCCTCGCTCATGACCACTGACGCCGAAGCACCCTGAGCGACCACAGGAGCATCATTTATAGGCTCCACGGTTAAATTAACGGTAATATTATCAGACTTAGTACCATCATCAACTTTAACGACAAAACTATCACTGCCGGACCAATTTACATCGGGGGAATAAGAGAAGGTCGAAGGCGATAAACCTGCCCCGCTTACCGTAGCAATTCCATGAACTGCCTGCCGAAATAGACTCCAAGTCAAAACTTCGCCTGAATCCGGAGTGCTTACCGTTAGAGTGGGTGCTGCCCATGAGTTCGGGAAACCGTCTTCACTCATTGTCACCGCGAGGGGATCGTTCTGAACGAGGACCGGGGCGTCATCAACGGCGACAATTGTTACTTGTACAGTAACTTCGTCGGAAAAATTTCCATCGCTAACCCGTACAACAAATCTGTCGGAACCATAATAGTTAGAATTCGGCGAATACTCAAAAGCAGTGGGTGTGAGTCCGGAACCGTTAACAACGGCCGTTCCGTTTTCCGGCGTTGAAGATATTGTCCAAGTCAAAGTAGCATCGGTATCGGGGTCGGTCGCGGCAAGAGCGGGAGGGATCCAAGGGGTTGGCGCTCCATCTTCACTCATGATTACGGAAAGTGCGAAATTCGCTGAAAGTAATGGGGGATCGGGCACTCCCAAAACGACAACGCTTACCGAAATAGAATCAGTGAGATTTCCATCGCTCACTTCAACCACAAAGCTGTCCGTTCCTTCAAAGTCCAGATCCGGTGTATATTGTAAAACATTTGGGGTTTCTCCAATACCACTAACACTGGCGGTCCCGTTACTTGGTGGAGATGACAAGCGCCAAGTCAGGGAATCGTCATCGCCATCAGAAGCAGTAACACTTGGAGGAACCCATGGGGTGGGAGAACTCCCCTCACTCATTGTCACAGAAACGGAATCACCCTGGGCGATCATTGGGGAATCAGGTTTCGGTGTAACTGTAATGTTAACAGTTACCTGTGCAAATAATACACCATCACTTACCTGAGCAATAAAACTGTCCGAACCAAAGAAATTCGCATCGGGCGAATAAAGGGATTCAATAGGTATTGAACCGAGTCCACTCGCTGTGGCAGTTCCGTGGGAGCCAGAGGTTTTCAAGCTCCATGTCAAAACGTCACCATCGTCATCTGAAGCCGAAAGAGTCGACGGCAGCCAACCGATCGAGCTATCGTCTTCATTCATTGTAATTTCAAGAGCACCGTCATCAATTTCAATTGGAGTCGACCGATGGAGAGAAGTGCCATCTCCAAGAGCACCGTTTTCATTAAAGCCCATTCCCAAAAGAGAACCATCTCGCTTGGCGTAGAGCGAATGAGAGTCACCGGCGGAAACGAACAAGACATCGACGGGTTCGGTCTGTACCGGCAAAGTGCGGTTAGTGCTTGAGCCATCACCGAGCTGACCAAATTGGTTGTTGCCCATAGCCCAAAGTGAACCATTGGTTTTCAAAAAGAAACTGGATCCATTCAATCCTGCAGAAACCTTTGTAACCCCGGAGGCAACCACTTGATGGAGTGAAAATCTATCGGTCGTGCCGCCGTCACCGAGTTGACCAAAAGAATTGCCGCCAACGCTTTGAAGTGAACCATCCTTCTTTACAATTAGGCTGTAATCGCCTCCTGCAGAGATAGAGGAAACATCATTCAGCACAAACATTGGTACAATGCTATCTATAGTTGTACCATCACCAAAGGCACCTGAGTCATTCGAGCCCATAGCCCAAAGAGAGCCATCAAGTTTCAGAGCGAGAGTGTGACTTGAGCCCGCCGAAACAGAAGATACGCCGGAAGGAAGAACTTGTACAGGAGTAGCGCGATTCGTTAGTGAAGAGTCTCCCAACTGGCCGAACTCGTTGCTGCCCATAGACAAGAGGGAACCGTCCGCCTTAATGAAAAGACTGTGGTTTTTACCCGCAGAAACAAAAGATACACCTGAGGCAACGACTAGGACTGGAACAGCACGATTTATGAAAGTTCCATCTCCCAGTTGCCCAAAGGCATTATTCCCAGCTGCCCAAAGGGATCCGTCGTTCTTCACGAATAGCGAATGACCGCTACCTGCAGCAACCTCCTTCACGTCGGTAGAGATTGGAACAAAAGAAAATCGGTCTGTTACTGAACCATCACCAAGTTGACCGTGAGTGTTTACTCCAGATGAATAAAGGGTACCGTTAGCATCTAAGTACAAACTGAAACCAGTGCCCGCGGCAATTCGAACGACCCCCCGATTGATTGCCGGGTAATCGTTGACGGCGCCGACCAAGACATTGATTGAGACAGGCACGGAAACATTTCCGTCGCTAACCAAAGTCACGAAACTATCGGTTCCGGAAAAGTCTATGTTTGGAGAATAGTTGAAGATCGATGGACTATCGCCTTCACCACTCACTTCGGAAGTGCCACTCGAGGGGAAGGAAAAAATGCTCCAGGACAATGAGTCTCCATCAACATCAGAAGCGGTTAAAGTGGGAGCAGTCCAAGGGATTGGAGATCCATTCTCGCTCATACCAACCGAGAGAGAGGATCCCTGACCTACAGAAGGAGCGTCGTTCACGGCTGACACAACAACAGCAACCGAAATTACATCGCTGGAATTGCCGTCATCAACTTGCACTACAAAACTATCTGTACCCCAAAAGTTTGCGGTGGGAATATAGGTGAATACCGCAGGTGATGCTCCAGTCCCACTCACCGTGGCAGCACCGTTCGAGGGTGAAGTCGCCACGCTCCAGGTGAGGACATCTGATGCGTCGGAATCGGTTGCCGAGAGGGAGGGAGCAAACCATCCACTGGGGACGCCGTCTTCGCTCATGGTTGCAGAAACGCTTTCACCCTGATCAATGACAGGTGGCACGTTAACGTGTTCGATTATGACGCTTACTTCGACTTCACTTGAATCTGTTCCGTCAGATGCACGCACGAGAAACGTATCAGTCCCAGAGTAATTTTCATTCGGCGCATAAGTGAAGGTTGAGGGACTTTCGCCGGAACCGCTCACTGTTGCTGAACCTTTGAGAGGGGGGGACAAAAGGCTCCAGACCACGGAGTCCCCATCAGGATCAGTGGCGGTCAATGAAGGAGCGGACCAAATAACAGGAGAACCGTTTTCGCTCATAGTCACGAAAACCTCTGTTCCCTGAGTTATTACAGGAGCGTCGTTTACGCCTGAAATGTTGAGGTTTACGGTCACGGTATCATTTAAATCGCCATCACTGACCATAATGACAAAGCTGTCAGTACCGTAGAAATAAGCAGTCGGCACATAGGTGAAGGCCGTTGGGGTCGAACCTGTCCCTCCCAAGGTAGCTACGCCATTCAAGGCCGGTGAACTTAAGCTCCAAGTTAGATTATCACCTTCGGGGTCGCTGGCGCTGAGGGTTGGAAAATCAGCGATACTTAGCGTCTGGCCTTCGTTAGAAATAACGGAAACTTCATCCCCTTGAGCGATAACGGGGGGGGCATTAACGGCAAGGATGCTTACGTTTACCGTAATCAATGTCGAATCGACTCCATCCGTAACGCCAATCTCAAAACTGTCTGTACCTACGAATCCTGGACTCGGTGCATAAGTAAAGGTCGTTGGACTAGTACCCTTCCCCTCAAGCAAAACCGTTCCATTTAGGTCGACTGGATCGGTCGAGGTAAAACCTTGGAAAAACCAAGTCAGGAAATCCCCTTCCGCATCGACAGCAGTCAAAGTAGGAGCAACCCATGAGACTGGCGCAGCATCTTGGCTCATAGTTACGGAAACGAATCCTCCTTGTTCGATAACCGGGGAGTCGCTTACAGGTTCAACTGTGACTTTGATCGTGAGTGTGTCTGTGGCGACTCCATCACTAACCTCCACCACGAAACTGTCAGTGCCGGAGAAGTTTCCATCTGGGACGTAATGGAAAGTCGAAGGGCTTGATCCGGTTCCAATAACACTAGCAGAACCAGAGGAAGGCTGAGAGGCTACTCCCCAACTCAAGATGTCGCCGTCGGAATCGGTTGCGAGCAGTGATGGTGGACTCCAAGCATGGGGAGCACCATCCTCGCTCATGGTGACCTGCAATTCTCCATTAAGAACTGTCACAGGGGTAGAGTTGCTGTCGGTAGAGGCGTTTCCGTACCCTCCTTTATCGTTGCGTCCCATAGCTTTCAACAGATCGGGATTCACCGCATAGATGCTGTGCTCGTTGCCGGCGGCAACCAAAGTAACCCCTGATGAAACAATGCTTACCGGCTGGTTTC
>CAJQSI010000027.1 GCA_905612515.1 uncultured Opitutales bacterium
AATGCGACTGAACGAAAAAGCAAAGGCGAGATAGATGTTCGGGGCACTATTGATAATGACGACAGCTATCTCGGGACTAGGCTAGAATTCGACGACAACGCCACCTTGGCAACAATCTTGGCTCGGGCCGTTGAGATAAACAAGTTGCAGTTCAGCGAAGTGGGAGGATTCAAAATATATTATTACGGCATCGATCCCAGTTCAAGAGTTCCTCACACTGGTTTCGCAAAACTGATACGGAATAAAAACATCCAAGAACTGTGGGAACTTAAGGATGGGAAAAGACACGGCCTTTATATGAGCTGGCATAAAACCAACCAAAAGAAAACGCAGGGTCGCTACAATCTGGGTCAATGGGATGACTTGTGGACTACCTGGTATGTGAATGGGATCAAAAAGTACGAGCAACTTTACAAGAGCGGCAAGTTGATTTCCGCCAAAGCCAACATGCCAAATGGTCAGATATGCCCTGTTACAAATCTCTCTAACGGAACGGGGATTCGAGTCTTTTACAATGAAGATGGAACCGAGAACAAACGTCTGCACTACAAAAACAGCAAAGTAGACAAACTATAACTCGAGAAGTTGTTGCCATTCCGGCAAGAACCCCATGAACGACAAATTCAACAACGAAGCTATTTCACTGAAAAAAAATTGGCTTAAGCTCGCAAACGATTCTTCATTGAGTCGGAAAACCAGAGGACCTTTGCTTTTGCCTTTCGGTGGATTTTCGGCAAGGTGACAATGCTTTTGCATTACCGACATGGCTGACGACGAAAAGGAATACGACTTTCTCACGATCGAGAAACGATGGCAGGAATTCTGGGAACGGGAGAAAACCTTCCGGGCCGAGGACGTTTCGGACAAACCGAAATACTACGTCCTCGACATGTTCCCCTACCCTTCGGGGGCGGGCTTGCATATCGGGCATCCCGAGGGGTACGTAGCCTCGGACATCCTGGCCCGCTACAAGAAGGCCTGTGGGTTCAACGTCTTGCACCCGATGGGCTGGGACGCCTTCGGCCTTCCCGCAGAGCAGTATGCGATAAAGACGGGCACCCACCCTTCTGAAACGACCCGAAGCAACGTCGAGAATTTCCGCAGGCAGATAAAGAGCATCGGGTTCGCCATCGACTGGGATCGTGAAATCAACACCACCGATCCCGGTTACTACAAGTGGACCCAGTGGATATTCCTGCGTTTGTTCAAGGCGGGGTTGGCCTACGTCGACGAGAAGCCCGTGTGGTGGTGCCAGGAGTTGCGGGCGGTATTGGCGAACGAGGAAGTGGTAGACGGCAAGTCGGAGGTGGGCGGACATCCGGTGGAGCGGCGAAACCTGCGACAAGTGGTGCTTAGGATCACAGCCTATGCCGAAAAACTGCTTGCGGGACTGGATGCACTCGATTGGCCCAACTCGACCAAGCGCCAGCAGAAGGCATGGATCGGACGTTCGGAGGGTGCCGAGGTAAGCTTTGCCGTGGACGGCATAGACGAGGAACTGGAGGTCTACACCACCCGACTCGACACCCTTTTCGGGGCCACCTACATGGTGGTGGCGCCCGAGCATCCGTTGCTCGACAAGCTCGTGCTTCCCGACAAGGTCGACGAAGTGAAAGCCTACGTCGAGGCGGCGGCCAAGAAGAGCGACCTCGACCGCACGGACCTCGCCAAGGACAAGAGCGGCGTCTTTACCGGGAGCTACTGCATAAACCCGGTGAACGGCGAAAAGGTGCCCGTGTGGGTGGCCGACTACGTGCTGATCACCTATGGCACGGGAGCGATCATGGCGGTACCCGGTCATGACGAGCGCGACTTCGAGTTCGCGGAGAAGTTCGACATCCCGATCAAGCGCGTGATCGCCCCGAAAGACGGGGACGAGGAAAAGGCCCCGCTCCCCTACTCCGGCGAGGGGGTTGTGGTGAACTCGGGCAAGTACGACGGGATGGATGCCTCGGACTGCAAAGACGACATTACGGCCGAACTGGAGTCCGCGGGCAAAGGCAAGGCGGCAGTCAACTACAAGTTGCGCGACTGGATTTTTTCCCGCCAACGCTACTGGGGCGAGCCCATTCCGCTCGTCTGGGTAAGCAAGGAAGACTACGAGAAGGCCGAAGTGACGGAGGGCCCGGTGAAGACGTTGATGCCCGATGAGCGCGTGACCACTCTCCGCAATGGCGAAACCTTATACGCCCTCCCCGTGCCCGAGACCGAGTTGCCGCTTCGCCTCCCGGAGGTGGAGAACTACCAACCGTCGGGCACCGGTGAAAGCCCGCTCTCCACCATTCCCGAGTGGCTTGAAGTTCACTTTAACCTACTGACGGGAAAAACCGAGCCCCGCGACCAAGCCAAGCCCGACGGCGAGGATTGGGTGGAGGCCACCCGCGAGACAAATACCATGCCCCAATGGGCGGGCTCCTGCTGGTACCACCTGCGCTACCTCGATCCGGACAATGCGGAGCGCCTGGTGTCCAAGGAAATCGAAGCCTATTGGGGTGGCCCCGACTTTTACATCGGCGGAGCCGAGCACGCGGTGCTGCACTTGCTTTACGCCCGCTTCTGGCACCGTTTCCTGCACGACGAAGGTGTGCTTGCCCACCCCGAGCCGTATAAAAAGCTCTTTCACCAAGGATTGATTCTCGGCGCGGACGGCAACAAAATGTCCAAGAGCGTGGGCAACGTGGTGAGTCCCGACGTCGTGATCGATGCCTACGGGGCCGATTCCCTGCGCCTCTTCGAAATGTTCCTCGGGCCCTTGGAAGCAGTAAAGCCTTGGAGCGAAAAGGGCATCGAGGGCGTGAACCGCTTTCTCAAGAAAGTCTGGCGAGAGTTCTCGGACAATTCCAAACATAGCGAGGGCGAGGAAGCCAACACCGACACCCTTCGCCTGCTCCACGAGACGATCAAGAAGGTGACCGAGGACGTGGAGAACCTGCGTTTCAACACCGCCATCTCGCAAATGATGATCCTCATCAACCATTTGCAAAAGACGGAATCCTACGCCACCGAAACCGCCAAGACCTTGCTCCGGCTTCTGGCTCCCTTTGCCCCTCACCTTTCGGAAGAGCTCTGGGAACGACTCGGGGGAACGCCCTCGGTGGTGAACCATCCATGGCCCGAGTATCGAGAGGACTTGCTGGTTTCGGACGAAATAGTGATCGTCTTTCAAGTGAACGGCAAACTACGAGGCGAAGGCAATTTCCCAAAGGACGTAGACAAGGACGAGGTAATCGCCGCCGCCAAGACCCACGACCGCGTCCTCCCATTCATCGAGGGGAAGGAACTCGTTCGAGAAATCTACGTTTCCGGCAAACTCGTTAACCTCGTAGCCAAAGGCTGAACGCCCGATCACCCATGTCTCGCTTCCTCCCCAATGACTTCGACGCCAGCAGGCCGCTGGCCCTAATCGCGGGCAGGGATGCCTATCCCATGCTGCTCGCTCAGCGGGCACGTGCCGCGGGGGTACCCGTACGACTGGTTGAACTTCAGGGGGAGACCTCGCCCGAATTGATCGACAGTTTTCGCCCCGAAGAAAGGGCTGCCGTAAAAGTCGGCCAAGTGGGCAAGCTTCTAAAGGTTCTCAAGAAATTTGACGCCGGTTACGCCGTCATGGCGGGACAGGTAACCCCGGGCAAATTGTTTCGCGGGCTGCACCCTGACCTCAAGGCGGTTCGCCTGCTGGCGGGGCTGGATCGTCGCAACGCCGAGACCATTTTCGGGGCCATCGCGGACGAGATCGAGAAAGCAGGAGTTCATTTGCTAGACGCCAGAGCATTCATGGACGCCGATCTCGCCGACGAAGGCATCATGGTCTCCGGAAAGAGCAAGATCGAACCCGAGCACCTCGCCCACGGAGTGGAGATAGCACAAGAGTCGGCCCGACTCGACGTCGGCCAAGGAGTGGTCGTGAGCCAAGGAACGGTTCTAGCCGTAGAAGCCTTCGAGGGCACGAATGCCATGCTCGCCCGGGCTGGCGGCTTCGGAGCTAAGAACGCTATCTTCGTGAAGACGGGAAAAACCAAGCAGGACAACCGCTTCGACGTCCCCGTCTTCGGTCTGCAGACCCTGCAGGTGATGGGCGACGCCAACCTTTCGGCCGCCGCACTCGAGACCGGTTCCGTACTGCTTCTAGATAAGCCAGCCGTCCTCGCCCAATCCAAGAAACTGGGAATCGGGCTGATCGGCTTTTGAGGGAGATACGGGTTGTTGCCTAGCTGAACTCCCGGAAGATTAGGGAGGCGTTGTGGCCGCCGAATCCGGAGTTGTTCGTCATGGCTACATTGATTGGCATTTCCCGAGCGGTGTTTGGCACGTAGTCGAGGTCGCACTCGGGGTCGGGCTCTTCGTAATTGATAGTGGGAGGGGCAATGTTGTTCTCGATCGCCTTGCATACGGTGGCGGCCTCGATGGCCCCGGCAGCACCGAGAAGGTGCCCGGTCATCGACTTCGTGGAACTGATGGCTAGACCGTTCTTGGCATGGGCCCCGAAGACGTTTTTAAGAGCAAGGGTTTCGGAACGGTCGTTGTAGGGCGTGGAAGTGCCGTGAGCGTTTACGTAGGCGATGTCTTCGGGAGCTTGTCGGGCATCGTCCAAAGACAGATGCATGCAACGCGTTAGGGCCTTGGCTTCCAAATCGGGAGAAGTGATGTGATAGGCGTCACAAGTGGCTGCATAACCAGCCAATTCGGCGTAAATCGTGGCTCCTCGAGCCTTGGCGTGCTCGAGAGTCTCGAGTACGAGGACACCTGCCCCCTCGCCCATAACGAAACCATCGCGACCAGCGTCGAAAGGACGGGAAGCCCGGGCGGGATCGTCGTTGTACCGTGTGCTCATGGCCTTCATGGAACAAAATCCGGCGAACCCGATGCGGGTTACGCACGCCTCGCTGCCTCCGGCGAGCATGACGTCGGCCAAGCCCGAACGCATCATGCGGAGAGCTTCTCCGATCGCATGGGAACCGGATGCGCAGGCGCTGACGACGGCGAAATTGGGACCTTGGGCACCAAGCTCGATAGCGATGACACCCCCGGCGATATTCGCGATAAGGGAGGGTATCATGAAAGGCGATACTCGCCGCGGCCCTTTCTCGAAGAGTACTCCAAGCTGACTCTCGACCGTTTCCAACCCGCCTATGCCTGAGCCAACCAGTACGCCCGTTCGCTCGGGTTCCAAGTCTTCCTTGGACAGGCCCGCATCGGTCATGGCTCGACGGGCAGCTCCAAAGGCGAGGTGCACGTATCGATCGTTTCGGCGGACCTCCTTGGGACCCATTTCGGTCGCGGGATCGAAATCCTTGACCTCGGAAGCAACCTTGCTCGCAATATCCGTCGAATCGAAACGAGTGACGGGACCAATGCCGGAGCGACCGGCTACGAGAGAATCCCAGAAAGAGTTTACGTCACTGCCAATGGAGGCAAGAACACCAAGACCAGTGACGACTATGCGCGTGTCGGATTCTACAGCAGACATGGAGCGGCGGATATCTTAGAGAAAACTCCGCGAGAGGTTCAAAAGAAAATCAGCCTGCCGCTTGCGAATCGATATACTCGATCACGGAACCAACGGTCTGAAGCTTCTCGGCTTCCTCCTCGGGAATGTCTTTACCAAATTCCTCTTCCAGAGCCATCACCAACTCGACTTGATCGAGGGAATCGGCGCCAAGATCGTCTATAAAACTTGCCTCGGGCGTGATTTGCTCGTCGGTGACGTTGAGCTGGTCGCGGATGATTTTCTTTACTCGGTCTGCGTTGCTATCGGACATAATGTAAATTTCAAAAGTTAAAAAGAAAGGTTTCTCTTCTTCACATGACCATGCCGCCGTCAACCGTAAAAACCTGACCAGTGACGTAGCCGGCCTTCTCGGAACAGATAAAAGCGACGGTTTCGGCGATGTCGTCGACAGTCCCGAAACGCTTGAGGGGAATGGTCGAAATGGCGGTTTCAAGTATGCGCTCGTCCAAGCCGGAGGTCATATCGGTCTCGATAAAGCCTGGAGCGACCGCATTCACGGTAACGGATCGTCCGGCGAATTCGCGAGCCAAGCTTTTCGTGAAGCCTATGATTCCCGCCTTGGCCGCGGAATAGTTCGCTTGGCCGGCGTTGCCCGTCAACCCGACCACCGACGACACGTTTACGATGCGACCCCATCTTTTGCGGGTCATCGGTCTGCCGAGAGCCTTTGTCCAATGGAAGCAACTCGAGAGGTTGGTGGCGATAACGTTGTCCCAATCCTCCTCACCCATCCGAAACAGAAGATTATCGCGAGTGATGCCCGCATTGTTTACAAGAACGTCTACGCACTCGCGCTCCTCAAGAATTTTTTCGCAGGCTTCGCGTACGGCGTTACCATCGGAAACGTCCACCGCCAACGACTGTGCGAATCCGCCATTTTCAGTAATGGACTGAGCGGCGGCGCCACAGGAGTCCGGGGACTTGCTCACGCAAATGACTTCCATGCCATCGCGTGCAAGCGCCGTGGCAATTGCACGACCGATACCACGACCGGCACCGGTCACAAGAGCAAGCTTGGGAGAGTTTTCTTCTGTCATATATGTAATTTTCGTAGTATTCGACTGATGGGACAAACCTAATTAAAATGGTTGAGGTTTGACTTTTGAGGAAATCAAGGGCGGTTAGCAACCCGCGAATATTCATGACTAAAGATTCAAATAAAAGTAATAAAGGCGAGAAACCGGAGACAACAAAGGCCGATAGCCTGCGGCTACAGAAATTCATTGCCGAAGCGGGCTTGTGCTCAAGACGGAAGGCCGAGGAGTGGATCGCCGAAGGTCAAGTAACCGTAAATGGGAAGGTTGCCCAGTTAGGCATGCGAGTAAACCCAAGCGATGACAACGTTCGGGTGAATGGCAGTCAGGTACGACCGCGAATTTCAGAAAAAGTTTCCTTGATCATGCACAAGCCGCGTGGATTCGCATGTACGAATGATGACCCGCATGCCGAACGCATCGTCTTTGACCTTTTGCCCAAACCATATGCAAAGCATCGGCTGTTCTGCGCTGGCAGGCTGGACAAGGACAGCGAAGGTCTCTTAGTCATCACTGACGACGGCGCACTCGCCCATCGCCTTACCCACCCCTCGTCCGAAGTGACAAAGCTCTACATGCTGAAGCTTTCTCGCCCGCTGGAACCTGATCACGTCCCACTTTTGGAAAAAGGTAGAAAGGTAGAAGGGGAATTTCTGCGAATTGACAAAGTGTTGCATTCAAAATCGAACAAGAAGTTTCCCAAGAGGGTCGAAGTAGAGATGGGACATGGAAAAAAGCGGGAGATTCGCAGGCTGTTTGCCACTTTTGGCTATACCGTAGAGCGCTTGAAGCGAGTGAGTATCGGCCGATTTTCTATTAGAAACCTATCGCTGGGACAGGTTCGCGAACTGACTCAGGCAGAAATTGATTTGCTCTTCGCGTAAGAACCCATTAACGATGATTAACCATGGCTAAATTGACGAATTTCATCAAACGATCCTCAATTCTCTTCGCCGCTATCTCCTTGCCGGCTTCAAGCTACCTCTTCGCACAAGCCTTACATCCCGCACAACTCGACGCAGGCGAAAACAGTCCTGTGGTGAGCAGCTTGCGACGAGGCAATCCCCTCTTCCAATCCAGTCCGCCTCCACCGCCAAGCTCCTTGGCCGCGGCGTTTCAAAATCCTCTCGCGGGGAAGCAGCCCTCGTCTCCCAACGAGGTGGAACCCGTTGTATTGGGTCGCGACCGATGGAACGATGGCGCCGTTGCCGAAGCTAGCCCGCCCGTGGTCGCGACGGAGGACACCGCACCTGCATCGGGAGAAATAAGGGAATTGCCCCCGATTGAAACCGACCAGCAGAAACCAGGAGACATCCGTATGCCTCTCAAACCTCCGTTTCCACCTCCTGCAGTCAGTCTGCATCGCAACTTCGAAGGAAAGCTCGTGCTTAATCCGCGAAAACTTGGCTACGAAAGAGATTTCCCCTACCAACTCCTGAATTCCGACGGCAAGCGCCTCGCATTCGTCGACGTCGAGGGAATGCGAGCCGTGGACCCACTCGATTTCCGGGACCAACGCGTGACCATCCTGGGAAAACTGGAACCTGTGGAGGAAGGCTCGAAAAACCTTATTATTCGGGCTCGCCTGATGCGCGGACGCGAATAGTTTTTTTTGAGATAAAAAGTTTCCTGCCATTCGGTAGGCGGCGCCTCGCTCTTCGGCGAAAAATAGATTTTTTCACAATATCCAGACCATGGAACTCATTGACGGTAACGGCATAGCTCGGCAAGTCATCGAAGAACTTACCGAGGAAGTCGCCTCCCTCGACGGCCCTACGCCTTGCGTAACTTTCGTAAGAGTAGGCGAAGACCCGGCTTCCGTTTCATACGTCAATAAGAAGCAGAAAACCGCTGCCGAGATTGGCGTGGAAAGCCGTCTCGAATTGTTTCCCGAAAGCATTTCGCAAGAAGAGCTGATCGTTGAGATCGACCGATTGAACGCCGATCCATCCAATCATGGGATTCTAGTACAGTCTCCCCTACCCCGGCACATCGACGAAACCGCAATTTTCAATCAAGTGGCCGTGGCGAAAGACGTGGACGGTTTCAACGCCACCAACGTCGGCCGCATGTGCCAAGAGGAGGAAGATGCCTTCGTCGCATGCACTCCAGCCGGCATTCTTGAGCTGATAAAGCGTTCGGGCGTGGAAACTGAGGGAAAGCGGGCAGTCGTCCTCGGTCGCAGCCTTATCGTGGGCAAACCGGCCGGTTTGCTTCTGCTCCGAAAGGGCATGCCCGGAAACGCCACGGTCACCATTTGCCATTCCCGCACCCCGGACATCGCATCGATCGCCAGTGAAGCGGACATCCTGGTGGCTGCCATCGGGAAGCCCGAGTTCGTAACTGCCGAGATGATCAAACCGGGGGCCGCCGTCATCGACGTTGGAATAAATCGCGTCGAGGACTCATCCAAGAAACGAGGCTACCGGCTAGTGGGCGACGTCGCCTTTGACGAAGTGGCTCCCCTCGTTTCAAAAATAACGCCTGTCCCCGGCGGGGTTGGTCCCATGACCGTGGCCATGCTCATGCGCAACACGGTGAAGGCATACCGTCTCGCCGAGAACCTTTGAGGTGAACCAGAAGCTCGATTCAATGGGAAGCCAAAGAGCTTTCACTTTCATGATGGAACCGGCGGCGAGAGCATGAGGCTAACCGACCACGAATCCGGACTCGATTCCAGCCAGCCAGTCCCCTTGCCTCCGAAATGGATTCGGCGAATGGTTGCCTTTGGAATGGATCTGGTGCTCTTCATCGTGATCCTTCAGCTCGTCGTAATGTTTTTACCGAAGCTTTACGGGGAAAGAGTGGAACAGGAGTTTCAAGACCTCGTTTTTTCGGCCTCCCAGCTAAGCCCCGAAGATCACTTCGATACCGAAAAGATGGGACAATTCATCCAAGAATCGGGCGTCTCCGAGGAAACTCTCGGGTTAATTGGCTTCATCGTCGTATACGCTTTCACTCTTCCCGTATTTTATTGTTTCGTTGGCGAATTCTTCTTCCGTGGTAAATCTTTAGGTAAAGCCACCTTCGGCTTGCAGGCGGTATCCCGCCGCGACGGTTCTCCCCCACGCTTCCCGATTGCCTTGTCTCGATCGCTCATAAAGGGAATGGCGATTCTATGCCTGCTCACGCCTTTCTTTCTTCCGGGTCTGCTTAATTTTCTCTTCGCTTTTTTTAATCGTGAGCGGAGATGCCTACACGACTTCCTCACCAGTTCACTCACCGTGCAATCCATTGGGCCTCTCTCTCAAACCTCCAAGTCAACCGAAGAGTCTTGAACTCAAAAGACGCTCCGACAATTTTAGATAGCCATGAAACCTAAACTAGCATTCGTCGGCGCCGGCAAGATGGTAACCGCTATGGTGGAGGGGTTGCTCCGCAATGAAATCTTTTCGCCTGATCAGATGGTCTGCACTTCTGCTCCCGACGGCACATCTGAAAAACTTTCGGAATCCACGGGAATTGGTCGAGTAAATACTCTGGAAGAACTACTCGCCCTAGCTCCTGAACGAGTGCTTCTTGGATGCAAGCCCTACCAACTGGCGGAATTAGATACAGTCGCATGCGAAGGATCCCTCGTTCTTTCCATAATGGCCGGCAAAACCTTGGACAGCCTCCAAGAAAAGTTCCCCAAAGCTCGCAACGTCGTTCGCTCGATGCCAAATATTCCAGGCCAAATCGGGGCCGGGGTAACCGGCTATCTCTTCGCCTCCCCTCCCACTGCAGAAGACGAGGCGGACGTAAAACGCATACTCTCCGCACTCGGTTTTACACTAAAGGTGGAGGAAGAGCGACATATCGATTCTATAACCGCCATCAGCGGAAGTGGCCCCGCATACGTCTTTGAATTCGCCTGCGCCCTGGAAGCCGCTGCCGAAGGCTTAGGTTTCGACAAAGAGCACGCGCGAACTCTCGCCATCGAAACTGTCCTCGGAGCAGGACTCATGGCTCGCAGTGAGCTGGATCCGGAAACCTTGCGCAACAACGTCACCTCACCTAACGGCACTACCCAAGCGGCCCTAGAAAGTTTTGCGGCCGAAGATTATAGAGGCATGATAAAACGAGCAGCGCAAGCCGCCTACGACCGGTCCATAGAGCTTTCCAATGCATGACCTCGGTGAAGGGGTAACCCTCATAACTGGCGGGGCAGGCTTTATCGGCAGCGCAGTCGGATGGGCTCTTAACAATCGCAACCTCAGTAACCTTTGGCTGGCCGACTTCCTTGAAGGCAACCCGACCAAGCAGCGAAACCTAGATGCTCTGAGCCATCAACGATACTTGGATGCGGGTGAATTGCGTGAGCTCGTCCGTACCAATTCCAAGGAGTTGAGCGAGGTGAATACGATCATTCACCTGGGCGCTTGCTCAAGCACCACGGAAACCGACGAGAACTACCTTCACGACAACAATTTTCTATACACGCTTGAACTTTGCGAATGGGCCTTGGCCAAAGGCGCTCGCTTTGCCTATGCGTCCTCCGCCGCAACCTACGGGGACGGTTCCGCGGGCATGGACGACAAAACCAATGAGCTCGAGAAATACAAGCCACTCAACCTCTACGGTTGGTCCAAGCACAAGTTCGATCTTCATGCCCGTGACGAGGGCCTTCTTTCTCGTATCGTTGGACTCAAGTACTTCAACGTCTACGGACCGAACGAGGAGCATAAGGGTGACATGCGCTCCGTAGTGAGCAAGGCCTTTGCTCAGATTCAAGAGAACGGCGGCATGACTCTCTTTCGTAGCCATATTCCGGAATATCGGGACGGAGAGCAGCAACGCGATTTCCTCTACGTCAAGGACGCCGTGCGGATGACGTTGCATCTGGCCGAAAACGACGAGTTCGGGGGACTCTACAATCTAGGTTGCGGGAAAGCGAGAACATGGCTCGACCTCGCCCATGCCATCTTCTCGGCTCTCGACAAGGATCCGGACATAACCTTCGTCGACATGCCCGAATCCATTCGGGACAAGTACCAGTATCATACGGAAGCGGATATCTCGAAAATTCGTCAAACGGGATATTCGAAAAACTTGTTCGACCTGGAAGAAGCCGTAGGCGACTACATAAGAAGCTACTTGGTTCCGAACAGGCGCTTGGGAAAGTAGATCTCGAAGCTAGGG
>CAJQSI010000028.1 GCA_905612515.1 uncultured Opitutales bacterium
TGGGGCGGATGGGACGGCTGTTTGTAACTTCTTTTACTAATGTTACAATATCCACACTGATTGTTTCTCTATCGCAAAAAATAGGAATTACCCGTCCCATCCGTCCCATTCGGGGTCAAGTCCCCGAAAGTAGACGGCGAGCAAGGGGAAGTACGAGCCGTACGGGGACGCCTTCGAATCCTTACGGCCTGCGAAGCGGTTCTTGGTCCAAAAGACCAAGGTCACCTGAGGCAGCAAGTCTCATGGCAAAGGCCGTGTTCAGGTACTTCGAGTCCGGAGAAATCCCGACGCGCGGCAAGTCCAGGCGATCGGCGTCCCAACAGGCTTGGATTGTCGGGTCGGCGTGATGGATGACGTCGGTGTGTCCTTCGCAGGCCTCACACAGCAAATCAAAACCTTCGTCTGAAATGGACGACAATTCGCCTCTGAGACTCTCGGCAAACCTTGCCCCCCTAGCGCCATGTCCCGGATCTATATGGTCATTGATTCTCCGACTGTCGTGGAATAGGGCAAACAAGCGGAGGATATCAGGATCGCCTCCGTTCTCAGCAATGATCAACAAGCCGTTGCGTTCGACTCTAGCCCAATGCCCGGGTCCGTGGATGCCTTGTCTCGACGCCCCGCTGAGATCGATCACGTAATTCCAGAGTTCATCGAAATTCATTATGTCGCAGGCTGGGCAACCTTTAGGGCGACGAACAGAGCGACCAGTAGTTCCTTCATCCCGTCACCCTAACCCGACGAGGGCGGCAGTCAATCCTCGGGGCGGCACCCTCTCCTCTTGCAGAGAGGAACCAATAAAGTCCCGCTGACGCCAATACAAGAAGGACGGGCACAAGAGCACCGACCCATGCGGGCTTTTTCGGGGCATCGAAATCTGACATACTGGTCATTTTATCAGATCATGGAACAGGTTTTAAGGCGGAAAAGGAAGCGAAAAGATAAAGGTGATCGAACCGAACTGCTTGCATTGGAGTCAAGGAAACCATTGAACGCATTAAATTCCGAGAACTATCAAGCGGCCAAACGATTCTTCTCACGTAAAAGACTTTCCACTTGTTCGAAGATCAATCGCACCACTTTGACCGCGACCGAGTTGCCGAACTGCTTGTAGCTCACATTTCGATTGGGATGGAGCTTAAAGCCTTCTGGAAAGCTCATGACGCGTCTACATTCCTCGGGATGAAGTCGGCGAGGATGACCGTCAACGAGATACATTCCGGTTTTGGCTCCGACGCCACCGCCGAAGGCAGACAGCGTGATGGCATGACCCTTGACGCTATAGATTCGCTCACCTTGACCTCCCTTTCCGATAGTGCCGACCCGCAGAGGTCGCAAGTCGCGTTCAATCGGAAGGTCTGTGGAAATAAACGTGTCGGGTCGACGAACGAAAAGTTTTTCCAGCCGGGGATCGCCTGAAGGGAGGAGGACGTCCTCGAGGGCGACGTCCTCTTCCGTAGGTTCGGGAAAAGAAAACTCGGAAAGTCCAAGGTCCTTTCGAAAACAGACGAAGTACAACCGCTCTCGCTTTTGAGGTACGCCATAACTCGAAGCGTTGAGGAGAGAGTGATGGCAGTGGTAACCGACTCGATCTAGCAACTGCAAGGTCGTCGTAAGAGTGCGTCCGCCGTTGTGACCACGATAATTCTTCACGTTCTCCAGAAAGAGAACCTTGGGCTGATGCCGTTCCGCTATCCGAAGAATATGATAAAGGAGGGTGCCTCGAGCATCCTCGAAACCTAGTTGTTTCCCTGAAATACTGAAGGGTTGGCAAGGAAAACCTCCGCATACGACGTCGTGACCTGGGATGTCGGAAGGATCGATGCAAGTAATGTCGCCGTTGGGCTTTTCTCCAAAATTAAGGGCATAGGTTTCTTGGGCGTGAGGATCGATGTCTGAAGAAAAGACACATTTGTGACCGAGTGCTTCCAAAGCCCAGCGGAAACCGCCTACGCCACAGAACAAATCGATGAATTGCATCCCCCCCATTTTCCCAAAACTCTTCGGGAAAGAGGCGTAGTTAAAACCGTGCCACGAAGCAATCCCAAAGGGAGAACCACTACACGTCGCAAAGAGAGACGGCTTGGGAGAGACCTTCAAATGGGTCTCGGGTGGGAATGAACTCCTGACCGACGAACCCCTTGTACTTGATCTCCAGAAGGGCCTTCATGATTGGCGGGTAGTTGATCTCCTGCTTGTCATCCAGTTCCCCGCGTCCAGGATTGCCCGCCGTGTGGATGTGACCGATATGCTCTCCGCACTCATGAATGCGCCGGATGACGTCTCCGTCCATAATCTGCACATGATAAATATCAAAGAGAAGTTTCAGTCTGGGAGAACCCACCTGCTTGATGATATCCATACAATAGTCGACGTGATCCCCCTGATAGCCGGGGTGCCCCTTATTGGGATCGGAATCGTCGCGAGTGTTTAACATCTCGAGACATAGGGTGACTCCTTTTTTCTCAGCGTGCCCAATAATTTTTTTGTAACCCTCGACACAATTCTTAGCACCATCCGCGGAAGAAACGCCCTCGGCGTAACCGGTGAAGGAGATAACGTTGGGACAACCGAAGTCAGCGGAGGCATCGATGGCCTTGCGAGTCGCCTCGATAACCATGTCGTGGTACTTCGGATTGTTGAACCCCTTGATGAAGGGAGGGCCTTCCACCGGAATAGGCGATATGGCACAGGTCAGACCATGTTTTTTGAGAACAGGCCAATGCTCGGGTTCGATCAACTCGATACTTTTGCAACCAAGCTTGTTTGCCGCCGAACACATTTCCTCAGTGCTCCAATGCTTGGCGAAGCACCAAGAAACAACGGACTGATTGATGCGACCTTTCTTTGCCCCGATCGCTTTGGGTTTACGTTTCCTGACGTCTCGAGGAGCACCATTAACAGTTCCTGCGGAAGCAAGACTTCCTGCCAAAACGCCGACCGCACCTTTGAGCATGCCGCGGCGGTTAAGACTGATTTGGTTGTCTATAGAAAAGGATTGTCGGCCGGTTGATTTCATGAACGACACCTTCAAAGAACAAGCAAGCCCTAGGCAAGAGATAAACAACAAGCCGATAAGATGAGAAAACATAAGATTCTGGACAAATGTCCATTCTACGCTTCCAATCAAAGCATGAAGACGCCCGCTTGGATTCTAACCCCCATACTAATATTCGCTTTAGGGGCTTGTTCGTCCGACCCCGAAGACTTGCCGGACGGACAAAGCAACGATCAAACCACTCAAGGTAAAGAGTTCGCAGAAGGAAAAGGTTCGGGGCAACAAGGACTACCCCCGGGTCCGATGGATGGATCGGGTGGACCGTTGGATATACCCATGGGCGACGTCAACGACCTCAACTCCACTTCCTTCGGCGTTACTTGGCTTGATCCCGAAAACTGGGTGGATGGTAAAATCCCGGGGCCGGTGTTCAAACTGGAACTCTCCACTGATGCCGACTTTGAAAAGGTTCTTTTCTCAAAGACATACGTCGATGAATACGTCGCCTTCTTTGAAGGCCTTGCTCCAGCCACAGTTCACTATGTCCGAATCTCGGCTATGCCGGCGACAGGGGATGATCGTTATCTACCCAGCCAACCCCTGGTCATTTCGCTCGCCACAAACTTAGATGCGGGATCGTACGGAGGTATCATCATAAAGCCCGACTTCGGTTCAGTCTCATTTGAATGGCCGAAAGTAAAGTCTTCCGGCCCCATCGATTATAGCCTTCAAATCTATGAAGACTTTGAAACCAAGATTCTAATCAAAGAGCTGGTTACACGCGAAACGTCTTTTAAGGACTTTCCTCTTATCGGAGAAAAAACATACTGGTTGCACTTCCGTTACGGACCCGCTGCCGACAATGCTGAGGATGTCGCTTCCACCCCCTTTACAACCCAGTTTCGAGTCCCGGGCAATCAACTGCCTCCTCCCGAAAACCTTGCCGCATCAATCGCGGGTGAGGATGTTCGCGTGTCATGGAATCCAATTACGAATAACCTCGGGCCCATTGAATATTCCTTAAAAGTACTCGTTGGCGAAGCGAAATCCGATCTTTACGGCGACTTTCATGTTAATGAAACATTTCAAGTGTTGGATGACTCCAAGGCTTACGGAAGCTTCAATTTCGAACTGAAGGCTGTTCCTCAGGATGGGAACACCAAGGATATCGAGAGCCAGATAACTTCCTTACCTTTCGATATGCCCGTCACCTCGTTTGACCCGCCTCTCAATCCCACGCTTGTGATCTCGCAAGATGAACCGACCATGCTTACCGCAACTTGGCAACCACCCGAGAACGTGAACGAGACCTTGCGCTACGAAATCGAAATCACCGAGGACGGGAACTTCACTTCAGGTATTGATCAACGGATCGAGAATCACGAAGTCAATACCGGAGACTTCACTTCAAGAGAACTCGGCAAAACTTATTACCTGCGCCTCCGTACGCTAGGGACAGAAGGCGACGCCACGCACTTGCCATCCGTCTGGACGGAAACAATCACCTACGCCATGCCTGCCCCGCCAGCCGCCGTGGAATTCAACGCAACCGACGAGAAGGCCTCGTTGCCTTGAGAGACCTCACTTTCCGACCTAGCGCTTGATCCAAAACAACTGGGCAACCGTAACGCCCAACAGGCTGCCAACGGCGTCGGCAGCCACATCCCAGACCTCCGCTGAACGAGATTTACCGATCCAGTCCTGCCAGCACTCGTCCATGATGCCGAACCATGCTCCAAGCGCAACCAACCCCCAGGGAAACACTCCCTTGCGGACGCCAAATGCACCCCAAGACAGAATCCCCAACAAGCCATATTCACAAAGATGGAGAATTTTATCCGAAACGAGTTCGGGTCCTTCCGGTAATTCCTTGGGAGAAAGGCTGGAAACGTAAAGAATGACTCCGCAATACCCCAGAAAGAGAATTTTCCACTTAAAAGACATTATTCCATTCATTGAAAACTTGAAATAACGACAGTGTGAAGTTCCTCAATCATAAAGAAAAAAACATTCGTCAAAGGACAATTCGCTTGGTCTCCTTGACTTACCTCGCAAGGCGATGCAATTTGCCAGTTTACGAAAAATGGACCCGCTATACTTGGCACTCTACCTTTTGACCTCCTTTCTAATTGGCGGACTCATCGTTTTTCTGTGGGCAAAAGGGAAGCGAGGACTTTCTCGAGAAGAGGAAAACGCACTTCGTGAAAAAATCATTTCTTCCGGAACTTCGGCGCAAGCGATGGACGCCGAGAACCAAATGCTCAAGGCAAACCTCACGGAACGGCGAGAACAGGAGCACACCCACAATGAGAATTTACTGGAATCCCAAACGTCCTTGGCCGAAACACGTACCCGAAACGAACATTTGGAAGAACGGTTGACAAAGCAAGCGGATGAGTTGGAGCAAGGCGAAAAGAGACTCAGAGAACAGTTCGAAAATCTCGCCAACAAGGTGCTCGACGCGAAGACCGAAAAGTTCACCGCGACCAACAAGGAAAACCTCAAACAAGTCCTCGACCCCTTGGGCATCAAGATCAAGGAATTCCGAGAACAGGTGGATAAATTCTACGGGCAAGACAACCGCGAACGAGCGGCCCTTCGCGAACACCTCGAGATGATAGTCAAAGCTCAGACGCAACTTAGCGGAGACGCCGAAAACCTCGCCAATGCACTCAAGGGGGATTCCAAGAGACAAGGAGATTGGGGAGAGTTGATCCTAGAACGCACACTGGAAGCCTCGGGTCTGGAGAAGGGTCGCGAGTTCACCATGCAGGAAACTTTCGATCGACAACGCCCCGACGCCATCATTCGTCTCCCCGAGAACCGCCAGATCATCGTCGACTCGAAGATGTCTCTAACCGCCTACGAACGGTGGTGCTCGTTGGACGAAGGAGTCGACCGCGATACCGCCCTCAAGGAACACCTCCGCTCCGTCCGCAACCATATCGACGAGCTCGCCGCCAAGGACTACCAATCCATCGAGGAGATCACCAGCCTCGACTACGTTCTCATGTTCTTCCCCATCGAGCCCGCCTTCGGGACTGCGATAAGAGCGGACTCCGAGCTTTATGAATACGCGTTTCGAAAAGGAATCGTCCCCGTCACCACCAGCACCCTCATGGCCACCATCCGGACAGTTGCCAATGTTTGGCGACTGGAAAAGCAAAACTTGAACGCCAAGACAATTGCCGAGAAAGCGGGGGCTCTCTACGATAAGTTCGCTAATTTCCTGAAGGACGTCGAAGATGTCGGAAAGGCACTCGCCAAAGCCTCCGGCGCCCACGAGGCAGCCCTCAACAAACTATCCGAGGGAAAAGGAAACATTCTACGCCGAACCGAGGAACTCAAAAAGCTAGGCATCGCCTCAAAGAAGGAAATTCCCGCAACCTTCCAAGCTGCCCTCGAGGAAGGTGATCACGAATCGGCTCCACTCCCAAACATCCTTGTGGAACCCGAAGACTCTCTCGACGAAGCAGAGGAACAAGCCCGTTCGGCCTAAGGTTTTGGCCTACTCTAACCGCGACGCCTCGAGAAGAGGAAGAAACCCGTTTATGGAAACTGAAACGCCTTTGCCACATGGGACACGCCACCTTAAAGATTGGAGACTTGGAAGCCGTCATCGGGGACAACGCCGCCCACGATGGGCATCGAGCTGGCTACAACGGAATCTGGAGCCTGCGACACAAGCGAAGCAAGCGAAACCTGTTCGTGCCTGCCTACGCTGGCTTCAACCTCGAACACTACTTCAACGGGGAAACCGAATTCCTCAACAACGAGGTCTTGTTTCAACCTCGCAAGTTTCCCATGACCTTCGACAAGAAAAGCGATCGGGAAGCCGAGTTGAAGCAAAAGCCGGTACCTAATTTCTTTTTAGAGAGTACAACCAAGTTTACCCTGAGGGAACCCCATTACCTAGACGTAGAGTTCCGGTGCACACCGGTTCAACACGCTCACCCGAGCGGATGGTTCGGCTGCTTCTGGGCAAGCTACCTCAATGGTCCGATCGACAAGAGCATGTACTTCCGCGGTGGTTGGAACAGGGGAGATGACCAGTGGATGCAGCTGTGCACGCAGAAGCACGACGACGAGAGCACGGTGTCGCACTTCGACGACAAGCTGAAGCTCAAGTTTCTCGAAGGAAGCCGGAACACGTTGTTCAAGAACCATTCTCCCATGAGGTTCGTCACACCATTCTACTACGGTTACTTCGAGGACTTGGTCTACGTCATCATGTTCGACCGCTCGGAAGGAATCCGCTTCACTCATTCGCCAAGCGGAGGCGGCAAGAACAGGGAAGAAAACACCACCAACCCGGCATGGGACTTTCAGTTCATCACACCCAAGTACGAAGTGCTGAAGGACTACGGTTTTCATGCCCGCATCGTCCTGAGACCGAGATGCAGTCGCCGGGAAATCCTCGCCGAGTACGAAAAATTCGCAAAGGGCTGAAGGAGAGACACACGGCGGCAACGGAATTCCACACCAATACCGAAAAGCCGTTTTGAGGGTAAAAGCATTCCATCTCCAAGGAAAAAAGTTCTCCCCACGATCACCTCTGCCGTCTCCATCCAAGACCATTGCCCACGAGAAGACATCCCTCTCGGGAAGCGCAATACCATCCACTCATCCATGCATTCGCAACCAAACGGTGAGTTGCGGTTTATATTAATCTTGAGGCTGATTCGGGTATGGGTGATGTTGATTTAGGGGCTGAGTCTTCGTTTCCTCGGTCACCCTCCCCAGCAGAACCCGGCAGTATGAAGTTGCATCCGGAAGGAGTTTTCCTTGAACTATCGTCGCATCAGAATTCTGATTGCCGTACTTTTGCACAATATCCCAAAATCAAGAGAATGAAGCGTCTGGTCTACATTTTTTCAGTCTTTGCCTTTGCCTCCTCCGAGACAATAGTAGCGCAGACGCCCGCGATCATACAAGGCAGCTTGGGAGCGGACCGTGACGATATACCTCTACGATCAAAATTCTCAATATTTGGGACAAGGCAGCGGATTCTTAGTGGGTAGCAACGGAGAAATCGCCACGAACTATCACGTAATCGAAGGCGCGACTTACGCCACCGCCAAATTTCCTGACAACGACAAGGTTTTCCCCGTAACAGACATCCTGCACAAGGATGAGTTTCATGATCTGGCTGTAGTAAAAATTGATATGGATACTGAACCGCTCCCGCTGGGAGAGAACGACAACTATCAAATTGGGGAAGAGATTACCTCGATAGGGAGTCTGAAAGGCTATACGGGAACGGTTTCGGACGGCATCATCAGTTCACGTCGGGAAATTGTCGGTTTCGAACACATGCAGATCACCACTCCCATCTCGCCTGGAAGCAGCGGTGGACCTGTGATCAACGACAAGGGCGAAGTTATTGGAATCGTGGTTAGGACACGGTTGGATGCGCAGAACCTAAATTTCGCAGTTCCCGTAAAGCACCTGAAAGACTTGATGGCGCAGCCCGCTACGGAAACGCCGTTCGCAAACGTGATATACGTAAACAACGATGGCGATCCATATAAAGATTTGATCAACATTATTAACCCATCGACTGTGGGCAAAAATTGGACTCAAAGTTACACTTCCCTTCAGGACGCCTTGGGGGTTGCAAAGAGAGGCGACGAGATATGGGTTGCAGAAGGTACTTACCAGCCCGACCAAGGGGAAGGGCAAACCGTGGGCAACAGGTACGCATCCTTCTATCTCGTCAGCGGCGTTCGCATGTATGGTGGTTTCAAAGGTACGGAGACGTCGAGAACGCCTCTGGGTGACCACAACAAAACCATACTCAGTGGGGAAATAGACCAAAACTCATCTCGTCATAGCCTGCACGTAGTCAAAGGCTCGAGTTTAGACTCCACAACCGTTTTGGACGGGTTTAGGATTACGAGTGGAAATGCTAATCTCGAATCCTGGTCAAGTGTGGGCGGCGGTATGTACAACTACACCTCCTCCTCCCCGACCTTGATCAACTGCGTATTCACGAACAATTCGGCTTTGGATGGAAGTGGCGGCGGCATTTGTGATTGGAATGCTTCTTCGCCAATCCTTCGGAACTGTGTCTTCAGTTACAACACGGCAGAAGGCGTTGTCACAGGAGGTGCCGGAGGCGGCATATACAACGGTCTCTCCTCGCCAGTCCTTGTGAACTGCATATTTATTGGAAACAAAGCGATGCACTTTCCCGGAAGCCGTTTCGGAAATGGTGGCGGCATGTACAATGCATCAGCCTCCTCCCCGACCTTGACCAACTGCGTGTTCACGAACAATTCAGCCAACAAACACGCCGGCGCCATACGTAATAATTCTTCCTCGCCGACTTTGATCAACTGCACATTTGCGAACAACACTGCAGACGAGGGGGGTGCAATCCACCATGCTGGCGGCTCTTCCTCCAGCCTTGCAAACTGCATACTTTGGGGGAATTTTGCAAGCAGTGACAATTTTAACCAGTTGGATGGCAACTGGACGAACCTTTCCGTTGTTCCCATTGTCGTTCAAGCATGGACAGGAGATGCTCGCGCAATGTCTGCCGATCCCCTTTTCAATAATATGGACAATCCGATCGGTCCGGACGGCATTTGGTTTACTGATGACGACGGCCTACGATTGAAATCGGGTTCACCCGCCATTGACGTTGGCCATAACGCATCTTTGCCAGTCGATACTTTTGATCTGGACGGTGACGGCAACAAAACTGAATCCATTCCCTATGACCTTCTTGCTCGAAACCGACTTGTAGGGACAGCAGTTGACCTTGGACCTTACGAATTTGATCCCGCAAACCCTCCACCAGTCGTTGTAAGAATCTTTACGGTCAACCTACTTCAAACGGATGGTGGAACGGTCACGGGCGGTGGCGAAATAGCGGAAAACAACCAAACCACGCTTCGCGCCACACCATTACCCGGTTATGTTTTTTCACACTGGTCGGTTCGCGTCGTTCCATTTTCGGGCTATGATTTTTCCGACTGGTCAGATGAATCGACTTCCCACGCGAATCCCCTCGAACTGAGCATTACGAACCACTTGTCTATAGAAGCAAGTTTTGCCCACGACTTAAACGATACGGATGGGGACGGCTTAAGCAACTACGCAGAAATTCTAACGCACGAAACCAATGTGGACGATAACGACACGGATGACGACGGTCTCCTCGACGGCGAGGAAATACAAATAGGCATGAACCCGAAGTCATCCGACGCCACTTTGGTGAATTTCTTCAACGCGAAAGCTGCGACGAGAGAGACGAATGCTAGAACATCTGCCTTGGCAGAGGGACAAGCTGCTGGTGTTGAAGCCGTGAAGGCTAAGCCAAGTGACTACGGGTTGCGCACGGAATCGGATTTGAACGCCTCGGTGGATTCAGCTGTTGCCACGGCTCGCAATGCTGCTCTGATCGAGGGGCAAGCCGTTGGTATCAATGCCGTGAATGCTAAACCCGGTGACTACGGTTTGTATTCCCAGACAGACTTGAATGCATCGGTTAATACGGCAGTTACAACCGCCAGAACATCTGCTCTGTCAGAAGGCAAGGAGCAAGGACAAGCCACTGGCATCAACGCCGTGAAGGCAAAGCCGAACGACTATGGTTTGTTCGCTGCCGCCGACGTGAATGCTTCCGTAGTCGCCTCCCGCAATGTCGCTCTGGCCGAGGGTAGGACCGACGGCATCGCCGCTGTGAAGGCCAACCCCTTCCAACATGGACTTTACACTCAAGCCGACTTGAACGCCTCCACCGCTTCGGCTAGGACTTCGGGCATTGAAGAAGGCAAAGCGCTTGGTCGAAGCGAGGGACAAGCCGCCGTGAAAGCCGATCCAACCGCCCATAACCTCGTCACAAAGGACGCATACGATCAGATGGTCGAGCAGTTGATCAACTCTTCCGACAGTGGCTCCACGACCCCCTTCGTACTCGGCTGGTTCTACTACCCGAATCGCGGCTGGATGTACACCAAGCGGAACATCTACCCGTACTTCTACGACTCCTCCACCAAGTCTTGGATGTACTTCAAGAGCGGTGAGGACAAGCCGAGGTTCTACCACTACGGTACGAAGGCTTGGGTGACGCTGGGAGAGTAGCCGAACCGCCGCCCCGGCCAACCGCCAACCTGACATCACCTTCGAGATAGGCTGCATCCTGAGATCCTTGACGCCATAGAAATGCCACGGCATGATAATCGCCATGAAGGCTTTGCTGATGATGACCGACCTTTGGGACATTGTCTTGAACGGTATCGTCGACAAGTGGTATTTCTTCGCAGCCTTCGTAGTAGTAGGTTTTTTGGCCGGACGGGCCAGAAAGCGAAAGCGATGACATGAAGACCTAATCCCCTCTACCCGGCCTCGCCCTCGACCGCACCCGTCTTTATTCGCTGCAGCTCGGCCTTCACCTCATCGAGGGTGGTCATCTTGCTGGTATTTTCAATTTTTTCTAGTTATCAAGGAATAGGTTGAATCGTAAAAATGCCGCTGCGACTAAAGAAACCTTTGATTTATAAGTCTAATGTACGTAATAATGAGCAGAGTTATTCACTGATGACCAAATTCTCTGACAGTTACTTAGGCAGGCGCGATTTCCTGAGGGTGGGAAGCTTGGGCTTGGGCGGATTAAGCCTACCTGACTTTCTGCGAGCGGAGGAGGCATTGAAATCCGTGGGGGGCATAGCCAAGGACAAGACCGTCGTCTTCCTCTTCATGCACGGGGGTCCAAGCCAGTTCGAAACATTCGACCCAAAGATGGATGCGCCATCGAACATCCATAGCGCCACGGGCGAAATCAAGACGAAGATTCCCGGCATCACTTTCGGGCCAACCTTCGAAAAGTTAGCCAAACTTAACGATAAGTTTTCCATCGTACGCTCATTCACCACACAAAGCGCAGCTCACGATTCCAAGCCCATCGTCAGCAAGGAATATTCTTCGGGCGCTCAGATCGGAGCGCATTACGCAAAAGTTGCCGGTGCAAGCCACCCTCAGTTCGGTATGCCGCGAAACGTATGGTTGCATCCGCAGGCAGTGGATGCAGGAGCTACGGACCCAATAATGAAATTGGGTAAATTCGACGTCACGGGCCCCTTGGGTCCCGCTTACGAACCATTCCAACCCAGTGGCAAAAGCGATCTCAGGCGCGACATGCAATTAACGATCGATCCCGATCGACTGGGCGACAGGCGTACCTTGCTGACCAGCCTGAATCAGTTTCGGCGCACCGTGGAATCCGGAAAAGTTACGGGTGGGTTGGATAAATTCCAATCTCAAGCGCTGGAAACCTTGACCGGCGGCATTTCCGATGCCTTCGACATTACCAGTGAGGAAGCCAGCGTCATCGATCGGTACGACACTTCGAAGTTGATCGACGTAAGCCGCATAAGCAAGCGATGGAACAACCATCAGCGTTATGCCAATCACATAAAGAACCTTGGCAAGCTCATGCTGCTGGCCCGAAGGTTGGCCGAACGCGGGGCAGGCTTCATCACCGTGAGCACCGACTTCGTCTGGGACATGCACGCCGACAACAACAACGCCACTATGACCGAGGGCATGGAGTACGTTGGTCGTCCGTTCGACCATGCCGTCAGTGCATTCATCGAGGACGTCGAGGCACGCGGACTGCAGGAAAAGATCCTGCTGGTATGCTGTGGCGAAATGGGTCGTTCACCAAAGATCAACGGAAAAGGCGGGCGCGACCATTGGGGTGGTTCGGCACCCTTGTTACTTTACGGCGGAGGACTGAACATGGGGCAAGTTGTGGGATCTTCCACAAAGGACGGCGGCGAACCCGCCACAGACCGGGTCACCATCCCGAACCTCTACGCCACCATAATGGAAACTATTCTAGACGTGGGGGTGGTTCGAGCCACACCGGGTATTCCGGAAGCAGTTTCGCAAGTCATCCATGGAGCATCGCCAATAAGGCAATTGATTTAGCGGGGTGGCAATATTACGGCAATTTATTCCGACAAATCGGAGATTGCGTCTTCTAAAGTAGGGAAACGAAACACATAACCCTCGTCCCGCAAGACCCTTGAGACCGCTTTACGGCTTTTGAGTACTAGTTCGGGAGCCGTACGGAGGAAGACGGCGCCAAATCGAACAGCAAAAGTTGGAGCTGGAAAACCGATGCCCAAAGGTGCGAATGCGGAACGCATTTGGCTCATAAAGGCAGCGTTGGAAACCGGATTGGGGGCCGCCAAGTTCACCACCCCCGATACCCCCTCGCACGCCACCAGCCAGTCGACGATGCCAACCCAATCGTCAAGGTGCAACCAACTCATCCATTGCGAGCCGGGCCCTTGCCTTCCTCCCAACCCAAGTTGTGCGAACCGTCGCATCACGGGAAAGGCTCCCCCGCTTTTACCCAGCACGATGCTGATGCGCAAAGCCACCTTCCGCACATTGTGAACCTGAGTTTCGAAAAAAGCCTGCTCCCACGCCCTAGCCACTTCCACGGAAAAACCGTGACCTAAATCGTCGCTATTTTCATCGTGTGGCGGCAACTCGCCTCGTCGATCCTCGTAAATAGTCGCCGTGCCGGCGTTAAGCCAGACCTTGGGCGGAATCGTCGCTCGAGAGACCGCATCACCGAGAACTCTCGTAGCATGAACACGCGAATCAAGAATCAACCTGCGGTTTGTCTCGCTGTAACG
>CAJQSI010000029.1 GCA_905612515.1 uncultured Opitutales bacterium
GACGACCCGCTGATGCAACTCCGCAAAGTCGGTGGAGGTTTTGTGGCAAAGGATCCTGAAGTGGAGCCCGAGGCCGCCGAGGCTGCCGATTTTGTGATTATGCAAGGCTATGTGGAAAACAGCAATGTTTCAGCTATTCAGGAAATGATCGCGCTTATTGAAGTGTCTCGAGCTCATGAAGCGAATCAGAAGATGATTCAGCACTTCGACCAGAACATTGGCAAGGCCATCGGCACTCTTGGAGCCACTTCGTAACTTGTTGTTTTTCTTAACTTTTTAACCGTATCGCGAAACCGAACAACACGAAGCTACCATGAATCTTTCCCTTTATTCCGGTGCTACGGGCATGCAAGCCCAGCAACTTAACCTAAATGTCATTTCGAACAACATCGCCAACGTAAACACCACGGGCTATAAGAAGAACAAAATCGAGTTTCAGGATTTATTATATCAGAACCCTCGACAAGCTGGCGGTCAAACAGGTGCGGGCAACGTTATTCCTACCGGTGTTGAACTGGGTAATGGTACCAAGGTAGTTGCCACTCCGAAAGTCTTCACTCAAGGAACACTCACGCAAACCAGCGAGAAGTTGGACGTAGCCATTGATGGGACAGGGTTCTTTCAAGTCGAAAGGCCTGATGGTACAGAGTCTTATACGAGAGACGGAGCTTTCAAAGTTGGTCCAGATGGCCAATTGACTACCGCCGACGCTCTGCCGCTTGCCGCAGGAATTCAGATCGATCCCGAGGTTATCAATGTTTTTGTGTCACCTACGGGAGAAGTTTCCGTGCAGACTGCGGACGGTGAACAAATTATCGGTCAACTCGAGCTTGTTCGTTTCCCTAACCCCTCGGGACTCAAAGCGATGGGTGGCAATCTATTTATAGAGACCGAAGCGAGTGGTCCTCCTGAAATCGGTGCTCCTGGCGAGAACGGTTTTGGCGTCCTGCAACAAGGTTATCTCGAGATGTCTAATGTCAATGTGGTCGAGGAAATGGTAAATATGATCATTGCCCAGCGTGCCTACGAGATTAATTCCAAGTCCATTCAGACTTCCGACGAGATGCTTAGCCGGGTTAACCAACTGAAGCGCTAAATGCGAGTCGTAAGTATACTATTAGCGAGTTTTTCTCTTTCTGCACTATTGCAGGCAGACGTTACTCGTCTGCTTCCACCTCTTGACTTGGGTGCCTTGCAACCTGTTAGGACGGCAGTGACTCAATCAGGATTTATTTCATCCGGTCCGTCCATTCCCAGTTCCTACACCGCATCGATTTCCAAGGTTAAGGGTTTGGTTACTCTAGATGCGGAGTTGTTAGAGAAGAAAATTGCTTCCGTGCTTTCGCATCGCTACCAAGCGTCCGGACATGTTCTTGCTCGACTTTCTCGTGAGTGGAAACCTTTGAATGTTCCGGTAGATTGGGAATTCAAATTCCAGCAATCCATTCCCGATGAACTTTCTTCCAACGCTTTTTTGCGTTTTTCAATTTCGTCCGATGGCGTTGACATCGGGGAGTGGGGTTACCCCGTTAAATGTTCCCAGATGGTGGATGTCGCAGTTGCGAAAGTTCCTCTAAATAGAGGGAATCGGATCACCCCTGATCTTTTTTCTTCTAGTGTCATGGATGCTCTAGGGTCGGGAGCGAACTGCGTTTTGTCCGACGCTCGCTTAAATGGTTATCAAGTGGCGTCTAGCCTCAAACCCGGGACTATGCTGAAATGGAGTCATCTTTCGAAGGTGACACTCGTCCGTAAAGGGCAAGTCGTGAATGTTTTTGCCTCTGGAAAAGGCATCTTCGTTGAAATGAAAGGCCAAGCGATGGAAGACGGTGTAGAGGGTTCTTTTGTTCGTATTAGGAATATTTCTTCCAACCGTGAATTCCAAGCCAAAGTGCTAAATGAAAACAGTGTCAAAGTTTACTTCTAGTCTTTCCGGTATTCTTTTTGGGGTCTTCTTCCTGTTGCCCCTAGTAGATTTATGCGCCGCTTCGCTTTGGCTGAAGAGTACCAATAGTGGCAAAGGTTTGTATGTGGACAAAAGGGCGCTTGCAGTAGGCGATTTACTTACTATAGACGTAAGTGAAAGCGCATCCCTCGCTGCTTCTCAAAACACTACTCGAAACCGCCAAGCTCAGGTCGAAAACGCAGTAAAGCAGTTCCTTTTCGCTCAAAGCAAAATGGGTACGCACAACGGTGGTTTGCCTGGCACCGAGGTCGAAACTAAAAACAGTTCCAAGGGTGGTGGTTCAATTGCGAACACGCAGAACCTGCAGGGAAAGGTCAGTGTTGTGGTGATCGACATGCTACCGAACGGAGTTCTGGTCGTGGAAGGGGCTAGGATGGTAACTTTTTCCGGTGAGAGCTACTATGCCGTATTGAAGGGATTGGTCCGGAAGGAAGACATCGGATTCGGTTTTCGAGAAGGATTGCGATACCGCAATATTGTTTCTTCTCAATACGTAGCGGAGGCTCAGATTGAATTTGTGGCCAAAGGTAGTTTGAATGATGCCCAGAAGGAATCTTGGTACCAGCGTCTTTCAGGTATTCTCAATCCCTTCTGAGCTGATATAGCATGAGCCGTTTCAACTTATCTTTGTTTACGATTCTTGTTCTTACGTGTGCGGGTGCGTGCCTTAATGGTGCCCGAATTCAGGATTTGACTCAGATCAAGGGCGCTCGTTCCAACCAACTATTCGGTTACGGAGTGGTCACGGGGTTGGCGGGGCAGGGTGACTCTCGGATCGAGTACACGGAACTGGGCATCTTAAATGCTCTTGAACGGTTGGGGATTCGAGCCGACAAGGCAGATAAGTCTCGCAACATTGCGGCGGTGATGGTGACTGCCGATATCGGTCCTTTTGCCAAGGAAGGTTCGAAGATCGACGTTACCGTGGCTTCGATTGGTAATGCCGACTCCTTACAAGGTGGCATCCTTTTGCAGACTCCTCTATTCGGTGCAGATGGTGAAGTTTACGCCGTTGCCCAAGGAGCGGTTTCCATTGGTGGTCTTTCCGCAGGAGGAGGAGGAGGGGCAAACGTGCAAGTTAATCATCCCACTGTTGGACTTGTGACCAGCGGAGCTCTTGTCGAGCAAGAGATCGAAAGTAACGTAATCGGGAATGGAAACTCCATAGAATTGATTTTGCGTTCTCCCGATGCCATGACCGCCGTGAAAATCGCGGGAGCCGTAAATAAATATTATCCCGGCACCGCCCTTGCCGTTGACGCAGGGTCCGTGAACATAAAGATTCCCGCGACGTTTCGGGGCCAAACGACCAATTTCATCGCTGCGGTCGGCGAAATTGACGCACGGCCTAACATTGCGGCCAGGGTGATCATTAACGAACGCACGGGTACCATTGTGGCAACCGAGAGCGTTCGGGTATCCCCCGTAGCCGTAAGCAACAGCAACGTAACGATTTTCATCAATCCGACTACGGGCATTAGCCAACCTTTGCCTTTTAGCTCTGGAGCGACCCAAGTCCTACAGGGAGCCGATGCCGACTTGGTTGAGGAAATCGGGCGATTTGAGACTTTGAACGAGTTGGACCCTCAAGGCGCTACTACGGTCAACAACCTTGCTACCGCACTTAACCAGTTAGGTCTTACGACTCGAGAAATGACTTCCATACTTCAATCCATCAAGGCGGCCGGTGCTCTTCAGGCCGAGTTGATCATCAACTGATTCCAGGTAGGATGACCGCAACTCCAGAATTATCTAGCAGCCAGTATGTGGGGATGGATACCTCCATGCTCATGGAGATGGCGCATTCCCGACATGCGAGCGAAAAGCAAAAGGCTGCGGCTGTTTCCGGTCAATTTGAATCTCTTTTCGTCAAGCAGTACCTCAAGCAGGCTCTTAAGCCCATGTTCAAGGGGATTTTCAACGAGAATGGCGGAGCCTCCGGAATGTACAGGCACATGTTTACTGATGCCATGGCTGAAAGCATAGCTCAGGGAGGAGGCTTTGGGATCTCCTCGATGCTCCAGATGCACTTGAACAAAAAAGTCGATGCCGCAGGCGCCGAATTAATGGAAAATGAAAACGAGTCCGAAATCGAGAATGAGTCAACCGATTCGTCCTCATCCTTTACCGAAAAAACAGATGGTTAATCTTACGCAAACGGGCTCTCCCAAAGTCGATTTTTCATGGGAAGACCTTTTGAACCTTCTTCGCGACGAATTGGGGGAATATGGTGGTCTCATGGGCTTGCTCAGCTCTCAGCAGGCTAGTATCCTTAATCGTGAACCCGAGAATTTGCTCGAAATCAACAAGTCTGTTCGCTCTCAAATGGAGGCGAGCAATACCTTGCAGCAACGCCGGCAGGGGTACGTTCGCTCCTTGGCAACCGGCTATGGCAAGCCCGAAGACTCCAGTTTGTCCGAGTTGCTGTCCTGTTTCCCCGTAGTAACTCAACCGATGTTCGAAAGCATTGTGGAGGAAATCAACAACTTGATATCTAGGATTCGTCGAAAGCTAGATCAAAATCGACGTCTCATTTCTCGCCTCGGCGAGGTGACGGATCAGATACTTGCCGTAGCCGACCCTCGTTCGCACTCGAAAACTTATGATAAACGAGGCGATCTCGCTCGTTTCTCAGCTGCCTACAGACCCACTCTCGAGGAGTCTGCTTGATCTTGGAATTCAGAAACTTTATTTGATCCGTGGCGCTTTTAGGAGAAATCGTTAAAACTACCCAGGCTCTTCAGTACCATGCGAAGAGTGCTCAGATCGCGGGCAAAAATCTTACTCATATTAATGATGAGAACTATGCTCGTCAGCGCGTTGTTTCTCGTGATGGTTCCATGTACCGAGAGACTGGTTCACTCTCGACTTCTGCACTCGAGATGGGCGGTCTTGATCACGCGCGTAGCGAAATGCTCGATCGGCGTGTTATTACTGAAGTGGGGGAAAGTGCCTCATTGGAAGCCCGCAAAGAAATTCTTGATTTGCTGCAAGCGGCCCTTGGTGAGCGAGTTACCCGTCAAGGCGTAAATGCTGCTTTGGATGATCAGTCCGAGAGCGATCTTGCTCCGGGTAGCCTCACTCGAGCCATCAATGATTTCTTCAACACTTTCGAGGAACTTTCCGCATCCCCTGACGAAATTGCCATCCGCCAGCAACTTTATCACAAGGTGCACACCTTGAACAAACGTTTCAATGAAGCGGGTGAAAGGTTCGAGGAGATTGAGGCCGAACTTTCTGTCACCGCAAGCACTGCCGTGACTCAGGTTAATTCTATTCTCGAGAAACTGCACGAAGTGAACAAGCAGATTCGCCGTTTCGAGCTTCAAGGCAAGGGTAAGGCGGCTACCTACAGAGATCGCCGACAGCAACTCCTCGAGAACCTTTCCAAGTTTATGGACGTGAAGCTCGAGGATGACATTGAGGTGGATCCCCTTACCCAGAAAAAGAAAGCTTCCGGATTCATCAACCTTTTTACGACTGGAGCAAAGGGCGAGAAGATCAAGCTGCTCGGGCCTAAGGGCGCTAAAACTCTTAGTATGGATTGGGGACAGGAATTGGCGTTGTCCGTTCCTGCCGAGACTGGTGGGACTGCGGCTCGGGTGCGGGCAAAGGTGGGCGCCGACGGTAAACTTGGACGTGTTGAGGTTCTTGACGGCGGTTCTCAGTATTCGGACAAGAATGGCCCCATTCTCGTAGCTTTCGCTCCACCTAAACATGTGGAAGTCGCTACCGTTGGTGGTGATCAAGCGCAAACCGCGCTTGCAGATGGAGGAGTGATTGTTGACGCCACTCTTCAATCTGGTCAAGTCGTTGTTGATAGAGGTCCTCCACTCAGTAATGCTCCGGGTACTGTAGCTGACATTTTAGTCCCACCGAACCGTCCCGATGATGTTTTTGGCGTCGGTTCCGGTTATGCCTCGAGCGATGTGCCCGCAGTCACCATCACCGGCGACGACAAGGGGACGGTGGAGGGGACTGCCAAGGTTAACGAAAACGGTACCTTGGACATCGCTTTTTCCGGTATTCCCTCTGGGACTGGAGCCCTTACCGTAGAAGTGAACCCTGGTGTCGTTGTTAGAAATCCAGCTGATCTTACCGGTCAAGGGGGTGACTTTGTTCAAGGATCGAATCCTAGGGTATTCTTTAATGGTGACGACAAGGGGACTCTCTCGGGAATTGCTACTGTCAATAAAGACGGTAGGGTAGATATTGCTTTTTCAGGTAAAGTTACAGGTACGGGACCTCTTACTCTGGAGGTAGGTCCAACGCCTCTTGCACTCAAGATTGAGGGAACTACAGGTAAGACACCTGTCTTTACCGTAGTCGCGCCTCTCGGCGAAGTGGTTTCAGGTCCTCCTGCGCCTTTTGGCTATGACGCGGGCGAGGTCTTTCATTATTACGGTGAAGACTACTACCAAGCTCTCGTTGATACGTTCAAGGGCGATAGCCTGGCCGATCCGGAAAAATTTCTTAAACTCAGCTCCATTCCTCAAGGAGAGTCCGTACGTGATTTTGCCAAAAGGTTTGCCGCGGTTGAGTCTTACGACCAAGGCACTCAGTTCTACGATGAAGGTAAACTGTACCAAGCCTTGGGAGGAATATCGCCCGTGGTGGAAGAAAAGGGTGAAAACAAGGATGCGGATGGCAAGGTGGTTTCTTCCCAAGCTTACGTAGAGGGGGATGTTTTCCGATATAATGACGTTTACTATCTTGTTCGCCCTGAACAGTCGTTCAATCCCAAGGAAATATCCTATTTCGCGAAGGGTGAAATTGTACTGGGGGATTTGGGCAAAGTAAAGGGTGACACTCAATTTGGGAAAAGGATTCTGGTTCTTGGTGAGGAGTTGCCTCGTCGAGACCTCAACAAGGCATCAGGCGCCCAGTCAGGAGCACAAGTAAAGGAAATCCTGAATCTTCAGATTGTAAATGAAACGCTAGATAAAGGTACTTATTTGTATGACCAAGACGTCAACAAGTACTATTTGACGACAGCAGACTTTGATCCCGCTGATAAGAATCCGGTCACCATGAGCCCGGCGGTCGTGGAGGTGACGACTTTCCTGAGCAACGCATCAAGTGTTAAGGCTGCCAATAAGTCATCTTATAAGGAAGGAGAAATAATATTTGATGACTCTTCCAAGGAAGCTGTGAAGCCCCACTATTACGTCACGAGAAGCTTCGATCTGTCTGTCGAACAATTACCCGGGTTCAATCCTTCCGATTCTCGTTGGGATATCTATTTGAGAAAGTTTGACCCCAAGTTGGCGGGGAATGACTCTACTGCCGTTGTTCGCCGGGCAAGTCCCATAAACTTTGATCCCAAGCATGGACAGGCGGTCGAACTCAATCTCGGTCTTGCCGAGGCCGTAGTGAGTAAAGGGGAAATCGTCGGTTTCAATATTTTGGACGGGGGAAAAGGTTATCCTTCCACCAACGCACTTTTTTTAGACGGGGTGGAGCTGAGCTTGGAGTCTGGTTCAATCCATGGATACCAACGGGTGCATCAGGAGGAGATGGAGTCTTTTCGTCAGCATCTTAATGGTTTGGCCGGAGATTTCGTTACCAAGGTTAATCAAGTCTACAACCAAGAGGACGAGCCCGGTGGATACCTGTTCAGTTTCGAGGCTTATCTCGGTCGTCCCGCACAAGGTTCCAACGAAATGATGGAAGACCTCGGAGTTGTTGGTGAAGAGGGCGATGGTAGATTCACTCTCTATAGGGATGAAGTGGAAATGACAGTTCCTTATCCCGAAAACGAAACCTTTACCATGGTCGTCTCCGATCAAATTTTTCCAGACAATCCGTTGTTTCCACCCGAACAATACGTTACTAGAGAAAGTGGAGGTCAACTTCCACCCGTTCATGCCTATGCCGGTGCACGCCGTATGAAGCATGTTACGGTGGAAAACGATTTTGATTTCCGTGGTGAAGACGGTATCCCCAATACCGATGATGATGGTCGCAGTATCTTGATCGGCTATGAGGATATACCTTACCGATGGGAGCAGGGAGACAAGGCATTTGTCTTGGGTGATAATTTTCACTTCGACGCCGTGCCGGCGAATGCATGGAACATTGCAAAGAGCATGCGCGTGGACAAGGACTTTACGGTTGAATCAATAAAGTCGACTGCGGAAAGTGAGGACGGCGCCAACGAAATCGCCTTGGCTATCGCCGAGCTGGGCAATGGCGCCTTTACCGATCAAGTATCCAACATGAACACCACCATCGGCAACGTACTGTCCGATGTTGGAGATAATCTGGATCACCAGAAAGCCGTGGAACGTCTGCTCTTGGACGAGCGTCAGGCAATCAGTTCCGTTTCTATCGATGAGGAGGTCGCTGACCTTATGCGTTACCAGCGTTCCTATCAAGCTTCCGCCAAGGTTTTGACGACCCTCGATAAGATGCTTGAACTGATCGTGACGGGATTGATTCGATAATGATCATTTTCCAATTACCTGCACTTAGATGAGAATCCCAAACCTCAGCGTCTCGGAAAACATTACCGAAACCATTCGGCGATTGGATCGACAACGGTTGGAATTGGAACAGCAGATTTCCAATGGGCAAAAGATCACCTTGCCGGAAGACGACGGTATGCGGATGGGGCGTGTGATTAAGCTTGATACTGAAAAAAACAGCTTATCTCAATATCAACGAAACGCTTCCTACGCTACCGAGTTCCTCAACGCAGGTCATCTGAATCTCGACAAGTTGAGGGAAGTTTCAGTACGGGCTCAGGAAATTGCTCGCGTAGCCGGCTCAGGGCTTACGGAATCCGCGATGGAGACTTATGGATTCGAAGTAGAGCAGCTTCTCGAGGAAGCCCTCAATCGAGTGAACTCCTCTCACCGTAATCGTTCACTTTTTGCCGGGACTGGGACTACCCCTAAGTTTGCCAGTACAAAGGTTAAGTTGGGAGAACAGTTTCAAAAGACCATTTCACTGAAAAACAATTACGTTGGTCACTACTCTCCCTCCGGCGATTATAGACCAAATGATCCTGATGGGATGTTCAATATGGCCAAGGACGACAAACTTGCCGTTACCGTCAAAGGTCGCCTTTTCGAATTTACCTCCATCAGGTCTGATCTGACAACGGAGGAAGCGGCAAAAGGACTTGCTGATGCAATCAACAAGAAGGCAATAGATTTTGCACCCATCCTGACCGACGATTACAATATCGAAGCTTTTGGTGATTTTAAAGACGATGGCGGTCCCAAAGTCACTGCCAACGTAAATGCCAACGGAGATCTTGTTCTTGTAGGAGGAGTGAACAGCGATTTCACTCTTTCGGCTCAATATCGAACTTCCTACGATAGCAGTTTCTACCTGAACGAGGTAACGCAGGCTAAGCTGAACGAGGAGGCTGCCAAGCAATATGGGGGGAAGACTTACGATAAACTGGAGAGTTCCCAACAGGCTCGTGTAACTGCCCTAGTGGGTCTAGGATCAAAGTTTGATGGTGAGAATGCCCAGCAGTGGGAGGATGCCACCGCTAAGCGGTTTCCCAAAACTTACGATGAATTGACCAATGCCCAGCAGGCACAAATTAGTGCCGCTGTTGTTTTATTTGACAAGAATGCAGAATCGGTCGCCCTCTTTGATGGCAAAACTTACGAACAACTGGACGATGCCCAACGTCAAGTGGTCGACCTCCAACAGAAAGACCTCCTAGACAAGAAAGCTGCCGAGATTTTTCCACGATCGTACGAGGAATTGAACACTGCCCAGCAGCTTCAAGTCGACGACATAGTTCTTCGGGGCGAGAAGGATCAAAAGGCCGGGACTCTCTTTGATGGCAAGACATACGACGCTCTGACTAGTGCTGAAAGGAAAGATGTCGATGATGCCGTTCTTGACGCGAAACTGAAAGAGGAGGCTCAGAATCTTTTTCCCGACACGGACTACGCTGACTTACAATCTGTCCAAAGGGCTCAAGTTGAAGAAAAGGTTAGGGTTCTTCCTCCGAACTGGGAGCGTGATCTAGGCATTAAGGTAAGTGCCGTTTCCGGATCCTCTAATATTTCCATCGAGCATCCGATGGAATGGAAACGTCTTTCCAGATACGAGTATGGTGATCTTGTAAATCACAATGGCAAGACTTGGCGTTCTCGCAATCTTGATGGGAATTGGAACCACAAACCCGGTGAGACTGACGTGACGAACTGGGAAGAAGTTCCCGGCGATTATTCGGTTGATCGCGAGGACTGGAAACTCACCGTAACCGATTCCGACAAACGCGAATTTTGGATGACTCCCGATGGCAAGCTTTTTGATGCCGGTGGGGTGGATGAGGATCTCTTGGATTTGGAACTCGCCCCTTTTTCTGATAAATCGAGTCGAGTTCCTCCCAAGCATCTGGCCAGAAGGCATGCCCTGCAAATTCTGGGAATAAGTGAAGGAAGTTTACCAAATGCTAACGATGGGGACGCGGAAGCCCGGCTTGCTGCCTTTGAGGCGGAACTCGACAAGTGGGTCAAGAGGGTGACCATTTCAGTCCCTCAATTTTCAGTCGAAGGTTCCGAAAGTAACCAAGGTCTTGTTTCCTTCGATTCCCAGACGCAGGAGTATTACTTGTCGACTCCGGGAAAAGACGGAGACATCGTCTCGGGATCTTTTTTCAAGGGGTCTTACGATCGTGAAAATGCTCCTGCAATGGATGGCATAGTAAGTACGACTTCTTCCCATCAACAAGGCGATCTCGTCTTGCGCGAAGGACTCTTCTACTTGGCCTTGGGCAATGTCGGTAAAAACGTAGATATTTCGGGCTGGAAAGACTTAACCGAGACCTCCCCGCCAACCGATACGGTGACATTCGATCCTACTGCTGAGGATTCCGTGACAATTGCCAAAGGTCGGCATGTGTATGAGCCTGTGAGTCAACAGTACTACATTGCCAATAAGGATGTTACGTTACCTCCCGAACCCACGGTTGCAAGTCTTGCCTCGAATTCTGATTTGCAATCCGTTACCTTCAGAAGAGACGGTTCTTCCAACGCATTCTTGTTGGGACAGTTGCCCGTTGACGGGGAAGAACCCATTTACGTGGAGGGGCGTCCTCTTTCACTAAAGATGGGGGAATACGTTTATGTTGCTAATGATAAGGGCGACCCAAACCGCGACGATGACCTGGACGATGCTTATGGTGAAAATGATGGTTTTTTCTATGTTGCCACCAAGAACATAACCCTTGGTGAAAAAGATGCTTCGGGAGCTGTTGTTAAACCAAAGGATCTTCTTGGGTTAGGTTTGGAAAAGGTGCCCAGTTATTCATTAGAGCAAGGAGCGGACTGGTCTTTTTCCAAGAGGTATGACAAAGGTCAAATCGTACAATATAACGGACAATATTTTCAAAGTTTGCGAGATGGCTGGAACAATCTGTCTACTGATCCTCAGGCTCAGACAAATAACGAGTATGTCGTATTTCCCTCGGATGAGAACTTTCACGATGATGGCATTTTGGTTTCAAACTCCGCGTGGTTGCCGGTGGCAAAACCCCTTGAGCATGTTTTGAAATTCTCCGTAGTTCACGAGGAGACTCCGGTGGTTAGTTTTCCTGCCTCTGGAGCTGAAGGAGGGAATTCTGCCAAAGCTGAAGTCGTTGTGGACGCCGATGGTTATGTGGCCGGAGTGCGTGTGGTCGATTCAGGACGTTATTTCTTTGGTACTTCGAGTACTGGCGAAGCCGTCCCGCCAAGCTTTGAATACGCCAAAGTAGTTATTCCCGGTGGGGAGGAAATGGATGTAAAGATTCTTTGGACTCAAGATGCTACAGGACCATTTAAGGTCGCCGGGTTTGATTTTGAGGGAAAAGAAATGATTTCTGGAGCTCAGACCAGTGCGCAACAAGGTGATTCTTATTCTTTCGCCACAGGCACGAAAACTTTTTTAGAGCATCGGAGTGACGATGGTTCCATTATTGATGTGGCTTACAATGGTTCCGATAAAAACGCTGAATTCTATATTGGGCACAATACTAAAATTTCTTCTACTCTTGATGCCAAGAACAATGGAACCGAGGAACTCGGAGACGTTGTGTCGGCTCTCGTTGATCTTCGGGAGGCTTTTCGCAACGCTGCGCCAAGTGGCTATGCTGAGGAGGTCGAAATGGCTAGCCAGAAGTTGATTTCTCTCGAAGGGAGAGTTGTGGACAAGATGGGAGAGCTTTCATCAAAAATGGTACGTATGGATGTCGTTAAGGCACACGATGAAGACTACTTTCTGGAGTTGAATTCACGTTTGTCTCGGGACTTGGATGTAGATCTGTCCGAGGCGATCATTCGGATGATGAGAGCTTCCACGGCATATCAGGCTTCTTTGCAAGTTGGTGCCCAGTTAATGAACACCTCTTTACTTAATTATATTTGATCTAATATTTTTATTCTCGATTTTCGGCTTACTTCAACGATATGATACCCTTGATCCCGTGAAACTTAATCTTCAAGAAGATAGTCCAGATGCCGAGAAGGTAGATCTCGTTACACGTAACGAGGTCTCTTTGCCTCAGGGCTTGTTTGGCTTCTCCGACATTCGCTCCATGGAACTCGTTTTTGACAAGGAAGAGCTTCCCTTCATGTGGTTGCGCGAACAAGTTCAAGATGGTTTGGCTTTCGTTGTTCTCGAACCTAGTGGGATCGTCCAGAATTATTCCGTAGAAATATCCGATACCGATATTCAAATTCTCGGTATTACAGGTGCCGAGGACACTATGATCCTCAATATCGTTACGATTTCATCCGAACATCCTGGAAAGATTTCCTTGAATTTAGTAGGTCCTATTATCGTCAACCGCAATACCCTCGAGGCAAAGCAATGCATCATCAATAACCACGAGGAATTCTCGGCTCGCCACATGATCGATGTGGGCGATACCGAGTTATAGCCTTCGTTTCTGGTAGCGGAATTGACGATATGCTAATTCTTTCTAGAAAAATCGATCAAGCCATCATTATTGGCGAGAACATCGAGATATCCATCACCAAGATCGAGGGTGATTCCGTTAAAGTTGGAATATCCGCTCCTCGTTCAATAGCTATTCTTCGAAAAGAGATTCTTGAGGAAATGCAATCATCGAACAAAGCTGCGGCTGCGGCTGCGATGCCAGCTAAGGGTTCCTTGGTCGCTAGCTCGGCTAAGCAACTCATGGCTCAGCTAAAAGCTAAAAAAGCAGAACAAGCTGGCCGTCAAAAGAATTCTCCCCCACAGCCCGCTTCGACCGCAGGAAATTAATTTTCTGCTTAGCGAACTCGCGCAACCGATTTGGTTTACCAGTTCTGGGATTATTTTTTAATTCTCGACAGTTTTAGTTTGTAAAAGACGAGCACTCATCTTTTCAAGTTAACTTTAGTTTCACGCTTTCGTGAAGATTTCTTACTTTAACTTGAACTCATGTACCGCTCGCTGATTAAGTTCCGTCTTTCTTTCTTTGTTTTTTGGATTTTTCCTTTAAGTTCTTTTGTTTTTTCTGCATTTTCGCTTGTTGGGCAAAACAAAGCAAAAAAGGATCCTGCCCTTGACCTTTATTTTAGTGCTAACGCCCTTTATAATCGGGGCCTTTACGAGTTGGCGGTGGATGAGTTCCGGTCTTTTATTGGTAAGCATGGCAAGCATCCAAAGGCTCCCTTTGCCAATTTGGGATTAGGTTTGTGTCTCTTCCAGTCGGGGAAACCTGCGGAGGCTGAACCCGTATTTGCGCGAATTGCAAATAATCGTGAAATTCTTGCCCTTGCTCCGGTTCACAACTTGCGAGGGAATTGTCTGCTAAGTCTCGGGAAGCATGCCGATGCGGAAAAGGCTTTTTCCGCGACTATTGCTGCAGATGAAAATCCTGCCCACTTGGCCGATGCCTATGCAGGTTATGCCGAGGCTCTCTACAATCAGGGTAAGTGGGAGCAAGTCGTGAAGGCGACTGATGAGGCTTATCGTAGGGCACCGAAATCCCCGGTTGCTCACCGTTGTTCCTTGCAGGGAGCTCTGGCCCGTTTCGAACTGAAGAATTTTGCCGGTGCCAAGACTATTCTAGATCGACTGGCGAAGGATAAGGACACTCCTGCTGATTTCGCCCAAGATGTTTCCTTCCTGCTGGCCGAATGCTTTCGGCAGGAGAAGGACTACAAGAATGCCGTCAAATACTATGATCAAGCTCGCAAGCAAGACGGAGCTCGTACCCTTGAAGCCAATTACAGACTCGGTTACGTATACTTTCTCGATGGAAATTACGATCAGTCCATCCGTGAATTAGGCGATTTCGTTAAGACAAACAAAGGTTCCGAGCTTGTTACTCGTGCAAATCTTTACCTTGGTCGATCGTATCTTGAGAAAAAAGACCTTAACAATGCCGTCAAGGCTATAGGGGGACTTGTCGGAGATTCCGAAATCGGTGCCGAGGCAGGGCTTTGGTTGGGTAGGGCGCACTTGCGAAACAAGGATTTCGTGAAAGCCGAGCAATCCTTGAAGCCCATTGTTGATCGTTTTGGGGCAGGCGATCTTGGTGATGACCTTCGCTACGATTATGCTACTGCGCTCATGCAAGGCGACAAGTTTGCCGAGGCTGCTCCAATCTTCGCCAAGGTGGACAAGAAGGGCCCGCTTGCCGCCAATTCTCTTTGGATGGAGTCATATTCTCTTCATCAAACCAAGAGTTACGCGTTAAGTTTAACGCGTTGCGAAGTCTTCCTTTCCAGTCATAAAGACGATGGGAATGCTCCCGAAGTTCTTTTTATTCGTGCTGAAAATCTCTTCTTGTTGGAACGGTTCGGCGAGGCGGTCGTATCGTATGAAAGCCTGCTGGAAGTTAAAGGAATACTTACCGATCGACAAGCCGTGGTCCGATTTCGCATCGGCCAAATTCGCTATCAAGAAAAGAAGTGGTCCGAGTCTCTTTCTATGTTGGAACCTTTGCTGAGTAAAAATCCAAAAGGTCTTGCATTCGCGCAACTCCGCTATGTCGCTGGAGACTGTTACTTCAATCAAGGGGATTGGAAGAAAGCCATCACTCAGTTTCAACACTTCGCCCAGTCCCAATCGAAGGATCCCAATGTAGGCCTTGCTCTCTTCAAGCTAGGGAAATCCCGAGAAAATGATGGTGATGCTAATGGAGCGATACAGACATTGCGCCAGATGCTTGCCAAACACGGTCAGGGAGAGCATGCCGCCCATGCTTCCGTTGAACTTGGTCGACTCCTTTACGAAGCCAAGCAATTTGCCGAGGCAAAGAAGATTCTCTTGCCGGCGGAGAAATCCAAGTTCGCCCCGCATGCCATTTACTTCCTCGGTTACGTTGCCCTATCCGAGGACAACCGAGCGGATGCGCTTGTCCGCTTTCAAACCCTCTCTACACGGCACTCCGGGCACGAGTTGGCTTCGGACGCTACGCTTCAATACGGCAAACTACTTGCCCTCGAAGAGGAATTCGCCAAGGCCAAACCCGTGCTCGACGGATTCCTTAAGAAGTTTCCGACCCATGCCAAAGCAGGGCAGGCTCACTTTTACTTGGGAGTCTCGTTGGCTCGTGAGAATGGATGGGCTGATGCGTTGAAGCGTTTTCAAGCCGTTCTTGCCGGCAACAAGGCATCACCCTTGCGCGAACGTGCTTATTACGAGTCCGCGTGGTGTGAAAAAGGCCTTGAAAGACCTCAAAACGCACGCAAGCATTACGATTCACTGGTCTCAGAGTTTCCTCAGGGCGATCTCATTCTCGATGTATCCTTCGAGTTGGCAGAGCTGGAATTCGAGGCCAAGGAGTATGCCGCCTCTGTTGCTCGTCTACAGAAACTTTTGCCGCAAGCTGCCCGCTCCGATCTTAAGGAACGTGTGCTCTATCGAGTGGGTTGGAATCGTTTCAACCTAGGTGAAGATCAAGCCGCCGCCAAAGCCTTCGAGGATATGATCGCCCTCAACCCAAAATCCGAGAAACTGGTTATGGCCTCCTATCAGGCAGGCGAAGCTCGTTTGCGTATGAAGGATTACGAACCTGCTAGGCAGCATTTTATCCGAGTGGTCAAAGCCGGCAAGACAAATGAGGGTCTACATGAGCAGGCTCTCCTCCGCCAAGGTGAAACCGAGGGCTTTACCAATCGTTGGCCGGACTCTCAACGATGCTACGAGGAGTTTCTTCGTACCTACGGCACCAGTGAATTTGTTCAGAGAGCTCGTTTTGGAATTGGATGGGCATTGGAAAACCAAAACCGTTATCCCGACGCGATTAAGCGATACCAAGAAGTTCTCGCTACCGGTGATCGAGACGAAACATCGGCCCGGGCCCAATTCCATATAGGTGAATGCCGATTTGTATCCAAGGCATACGACGACGCCATCAAGGCGTTTGTTAAGGTAGAAGTGAATTACGCCTACCCGAAATGGGCTTCCCGAGCACTCCTCGAGATGGGGAAAGCTCTAGAAGCCAAGGGCGAACCTCAAAAAGCCAAGGCCAATTACGAGCAAATCGTTAAGAAATACCCGGAGACAACGGCTGCCACCGCCGCCAAGAACCTGATTGGCAAGATAGGGTCATGAAAATTTCTCTTTTATCTGAAATAATTCGAAGAACTCATACCATGAATAATTACCGGCTTCCCCTTTTTATCCTAGCTTGCGCCTTGTCTTTTGCGGCAATCCCCTTTGGGACCGATCTTCTCGCTCAAGGTGTCGTAGCAGCCGAAGCTGCCAACGCAGGTGAAACTCCGCCCGAATCTCAAACCCTTCTCGATCTCATCGCAAAAGGCGGTATGCTCATGATCCCCATCGGCCTTTGTTCAGTGGTGGCCGTTTATGTTGCCATCTGGCAGTTTCTTGCCCTTAGGCGGGATCAATTGATTCCATCCGGATTTCGTTCCAAGTTGCGAGAAAGTCTCGGAACAAAAGGTGACGACGTGGATAGCGGTTTGGCTTATTGCAAGCAAGTCGGAGGTCCTGTTTCCCGAATATTTCAGGCCGGCATTCCTAAAATAGGAAAAGGGGATGAAGTTATCGAGAAAGCGATCGAGGATGCGGGAGCTCGTGAAGTTGGCAAAATGAAACGACAAGTGCGTCCGCTTTCCGCTGTCGCAACCATATCCCCTTTACTCGGTTTGCTCGGTACGGTTTATGGTATGATCGGTGCCTTTCAGGCGGCAAGCGCCGCAGGAGCAGGCAAGGCAGATACCCTTGCCACCGGGATTTATGAAGCGCTTGTGACCACTGCCGCTGGTCTTACTTTGGCCATTCCGGTTTTGATATGTCACCAAATCCTGACTGGGAAAATCGATTCTCTCGTGGACGAGGTCGACGACGTCGCCGTGGATTTCCTCGAACACGTTGGAGGAAACGGCGACGGCGACAAAAAGTCTTCTGCGAGGAAACCAAGAGCAAAGTCTAAGTCCGCATCAGCCAAACCTGCCGTGGCCGCCGCTTAAACTACCGACCCTTTTCAATTCCCAACCCTAGAAAACCATGAGAATCGACCGAGATGAATCTTCGGATGATAACGTCATCAACATCTCTTCCCTGTTGGACGTTATGTTCATCCTGATCATATTTTTCCTCGCCACGGCTACCTTTACGGAAGAGGAGACCGATCAGTCGGTAAACCTGCCGGATAGTTCGGTGACGCCTTCCAGTCTGAGCGCCAAACCAAAGACTATTACCATCAACGTGCATGCCGACGGTTCCTACTTGGTGAACAACCCGGTGACGCAACGCCATGAAACGATGGACTTGGGCGCCATGCGGGATGAACTTACCCGTGCTCTCGAATCCAACGCGGGGCAGAAAGTGCTTCTACGTGGTGATCGAAAGGCCTATCACGAAGCAGTCGCGATGGCTATGGCTTGCTGTAAGGAAGTGGGTTTTAACGACGCCAATATCGGTTACCAGTACAAGCTTTCCGTCGCCAATTGAATCTTAGTTCATGAGCGAAGAACCGCAACAGTCGGAGCGGGCTCCCGATTGGAGGGAGCAATCCTTGACCGCTTTGCGTTCTTTCGCCAGCGACAAGAAGCGCCTGTGGATTGCCGGAAGCATCGCAATCGCGCTTATCGCTCTGCTTGTCTGGGGACTCGTTAGGCCAAACGTCTACGTTGATGGCGTGGCGGTGCGTCAGGATGCCGATTGGGTGCAATTGCGCGATATAGTCTGGGAAACTCCCTCGCCGATTTCTCCCGATCTCAACAAATCGGAGGATTTTTACGATCCTACGGTCACGGCGGACAACCTTTCTCTAGTTTTCGTAAAGGGTCGCCCCAGCGAAGGGGCCGACCTCTGGACCATGGACTGGAACGGTACGGCATGGACGAATCCGCGTCCCGTCGATGAGCTGAACACCGAAACCTCTGAAATCGGTCCTGCTCTCACTCCCGATGGGAAACTTCTTTACTTCGTCTCCGATCGCGAGGGAGGTCTTGGTGGCTTCGACATTTGGGTTGCTCCTCGGGGAACTGATGGAGCTTGGGGCGATCCCGTAAACCTAGGCGAAAACATTAATTCTGCCTTTCACGAATATGATCCCGCCTTTCATGATTTTTCGGGCCAACTTTATTATTCCTCCAACAGATCCGATCGTGCCTTGACCGAAAAGGAGAAAGACGGATGGAAGGGTACCCTTCGCGAACTTCGCTTCGAAGAGGATTACGATCTCTTTTCCGCTCGCTTTGCGGCTGCGGGAGAAGAAGTTTCCACTACACCCGATTTCGATCCTGCTGAGCGAGTTCATGCTCTCAACACTGAATCCAACGAAGGTCAGACTTCACTCAGCGCTCGTGGCGACTTTCTCTACTTCAGTTCCGACCGCAAGGGTGGGGAAGGGGGCTACGATATTTACCGTAGTCGAGTATACGAGGGTGAAATTCTTCCTCCGGAAAATCTGGGAATCCCTGTAAATAGTGCCTTCGACGACATGGATCCCGCCCTTACCATGGAGGGGCACCGATTACTTTTTAGCTCCGATCGAATGTCGAACCTTACTCGCCCTTCGGGTGTCCGTCATTTCGGTATTTTCCGTACGGTCGCTCGTGAAGTAGCCCCCATGCGGTTGGATGAGGATTCCGCAGGTGGATTTTGGCATTTTCTCGATAGCATGAAGTGGTGGTTCCTTCTCCTTCTAGCCAGTGTAGCCGCTCTTTATTATCTCCTCCGCAAATGGGCCAAAGCCAAGGAGATGGGAGAGGTCGGTCTTCGAGCCCGATGCATGATCGGCTCCGTAATCTTTCACGTGGTACTTGCTCTTCTGTTTAGCCTCAAGGAGTTGGTTCAGGAAGTCATTGAGATGAAGGAGGCTACAATTATGGAGGCGAATCTCGACGTCGATGCCCTCGCCATGGAGAAGGAAGCTCTCGATATCCGAGAGGAGACGACGGAACTGCCCGAAGTCCAAGAATCACAGGAGGTCGAAATTGTTCGTCAGTACGTCGAACCCGTCGAAGTTCCTACCGAAGCGGCTGAAGCTCCATCCACTCAACCGATAGAGGACTCCTTTGTCGTGGAGACCCAACCTGCCGTACGAATGGAGGTTCCGCCTCCTCCCAACCCGGTCGAGCTTCCTGCCGAGACTCTTTCGAAGCCCGAGACGCAACCTCTCAAAGCGCTTGCCTTTACTCTCCCAACCTTTCGTCTCGAACAGGCCGAACCCGTGGAGGCTCAGGCGGAACCCAAATTCGTCGAGTTCAGCGACATTGCTCAATCCACGCGCTCCAATACCCCCATCGAGCAACTTGAGGACATTGCCGAGAAAGCTCCCGCCCTCAAGATTCAAGAACCGGTCGAGCTAACGGAAATCTCGGCCATTGAACCAGTTGAAGCTCCCGAATCTTCATCTCGGCCCACACCCGAGGAATTGGCCAAGGTCACCGACCTCGAATTGAAGCCTGCCGAGACTTCGGCCCGAGTCGAGGTTACCCTCGAGAGTAATCGACAAATTGAAAAGGCTGAAAACGTTCCTCAAGTACAGGCCCCCACCTCGGATGAGCCTGTCGCCAAGGCCGCCGGTCTTTCGCCCAATGCCGAGGCAAACGATTCGCCCGAGCGAGCCGAGGCCGAGATACGTGGCGGGGAGCTGGCCATGGCAGAGTCCGCCCTCAAGAGCGTGGAAGCCCCCAAGAACGTCAGTGAAGAATCCGATAAGCTGGAAAACCTTTCTCAACTCCCGTTGTCCGAGAACAACAGCACATCTCAGTCCTCCCTCGCTCTCAAGCTCGAAGGGCGCACCCAATTGGAAAAGGGCGATGATGCCCCCGACGTTGCGACTCCCTCTGCCGACTCCGCCGTCGCCAAGGCCGCCGTATTTTCTCCAAACACCGAATCCGATGCCGTCCCCGAGAAAGTCTCGACGGAGATCAGTGGAGGTGAGTTGGCTAAGGCTGAGTCAGCCTTGGAATCTGTCGTTACCCCGACGAGCACCCGCGAGGAATCAGATAAGTTGGAAAATCTTTCCGGCATTCCTCTGACCGAAAATAAAGCGAATTCACAATCATCCTTGACTGTTAGTCTCGAGGGGCGCTCCGAAGTGGAACAAGGAGAAGATGCACCTGATGTTGTCGTGCCATCCGCCGATTCTTCCGTCGCCAAGGCTGCGGCCTTGACTGGTTCTCCCAATGCCTCCGACGGTCCCGATCCTACCGCCGTGGCCGCCACCTTGATCCCCGACGGCACTATCAGCAAGGTTTCCGCCGCCAATCAAAAGGTATCCCTTACTCCTTCGGAGACACCCGTTTCGGATTCCCTCGCCGCTTTTCGCAACAAGCCGGCACCACTAGCCGGTGGCCCCAAGGTGAGCCAAATGGCTACCCCGATTACTTTGGAGAACGCACGAGATATTTCGGGCGGTCCCGCCGAAGCTCAAATTGCCGATGTAGCCGCCGATTCCGGGGTGGACAAGATTGCTGCCTTGTCAGCCCTTACCTCCAAGCCCCTTGCCGCTCCATCCGGGCTTGCGATGCTTACCGGATTGAAGCTCACCAACTCGGCTGTGCTCAAGCTGCCTAAATTTCGTTTGGCGGCTTCTTTGCCTACAGTCACTGGTCCTAAGCTTTCCAATCCCATAAGCCTTCGGTTGCCTCTCTCGGGCACTTCCCCCCAACTGGCTCTCGAGAGCAAGCCATCTACCGATCAACCTTACATTCTCCGCGATCCCAAGCAACGTGCCCGGGTTCTTGAGAGATTGGGGGGCACTCAGGAAAGTGAAGAGGCTGTTTCACGTGCCCTAGACTGGTTTAGTCGCCATCAGGAGAAGGACGGTCGTTGGTCGATACACAAGTATGGCGGGCAGAAAAACCACGACATAGCGTCCACTTCCTTTGCTCTGCTTTGTTATTTTGGTTGGGGAGCAAAGCACAACAAGGATGGTCCTTATCGTGAGACTGTGGAGAAAGCCGTTGAATGGTTGATGGCTCAAGTGAAGGAAGGTGACTTCACCAACGGCCAACACAATGGAATGTACGATCAAGGCGTGGCCACTCTCGCCCTTGCCGAAGCTTATGGTCTGACCAAGGATCCGTCCCTTCGCGAACCTTTGCAGCAAGCGGTGGATTTCGTTGTTGCCGCCCAGAATAAGAGCCATGGTGCTTGGGACTATCGTCCGAAGTCCAAACGTATGGATACCTCGGTTTCGGGCTGGCAATTGATGGCGCTTAAAAGCGCGGATTTAGCAGGAATCGACATACCCGCCGACTCGCTCAGGCTTGCGGGCGTATGGCTGGACCGAGTCTCAGCCGGTAGCAAAAAAGGCATCTACGGTTATGACCGAGCAGGGTTCAAGACTTCCGCCATGGTCGCTGAGGGAATGTTCTCCCAGCAAATTCTCGGAACAATGGATGCGAGTCACCCGCGAATGAAGGAATCAGCCGATCACATGCTGCAACATCTCCCGAAAAACAAGGGTAAGCAGGCCGACTATTACTACTGGTATTACGGTACTCTCAGTTCCTACATGAACAAGGGGGAAGTCTGGGAGAAGTGGAATCCCGTGATGCGTGAAATCCTTATCGATCGTCAAGTTAAAGGAGGCCGAGACGAAGGTAGCTGGGACTACAAGCATGGAAACCATTCCAAGCAGATGGGGCGCGTCATCACCACTGCCATTGCGACCCTCTCCCTCGAGGTCTATTACCGCTACCTACCTTCGGCGAAGTCGGGAACCGCACAGGTTCCTCAATCGTAAACGGCTTCCATTGTCCGTTTTTTCTTACCGTTCCTTTAGTTTGGGAAATCAAGAATCTTTCGAGATAGAGTTCTCGCCTTGGCATCTGGGTTTTCATGCAATTCCCGAAAGAGCCGGTTCACCCGGCATTTGGTTCTCTTGTCTAGGAAGGAGAGGACGGCAGGGATTTCACTTCGATCCGTGGAGTCGCTTTCGGCTTCGTGCCGAAGGATGACCCCCGCCTGAAGGTGGACTGCGGTGAGCATGTAGAGTTCGGCGGCTACGTCCACGAGCCGACCAAGCAGCAATTGGCGTTGTTCCAGTGCGGGACCGTGTCGGGCCATGGCATGGAAGAGTGTTCGGGCAAGCTTCCGCGAGGTTCTCTCGACGTATGAGAGAGAGGATCTCGATCCCGTCCGGATTCCCGATGGTACGGCGAACGGGTGGGGGAGGTATCGGCTCGGGTACCATCCGGCGTAGTGGAGACCCGCCTTGGCTACCGCTAGTAGTCGCTTGCCTGCGGAAAGGCGCGAATCCATGGCGGGTCCGGCAAGCCGAAGGTGCGGATCCAGAGCTTCCCGGGCCAGATACAGGCGCATGATTTCGCTCGAACCCTCGAAGATGCGGTTGATGCGGGAATCGCGCATGAATCGTTCCACGGGTTCCGGGTTTTCACCACGTGCGGCCAGAGATTGAGCGGTTTCGTAACCGCGTCCCCCACGGATTTGCATGAGGTCGTCCACCACTCGCCAAGCGGTTTCGGTTCCCCACAGCTTGCAGAGAGCCGACTCCAGTCGATAATCGACCTTTTCGTCAACTAGAGTCGAGGTCAGGTTGACCATCGATTCTAGGGCGAATGCATCGGCGGCCATATCGGCTACTTTGGCTGCAATTGCCTCGTGCTTGCCGATTTCGCAACCCCATTGGCGTCGCTTGGAAACCCATTCGCGGGTTATGCGCAGGCTTTCGCGAACGAGACCCGCGCAGGCTGCGGGCAAGGTGAGGCGACCCACGCTAAGAGCGTTCAGCGCTACTCTCATGCCTTTGCCCGGTGCGAGGATTACGTTTTCGGCGGGTACTCGCACATTGTTGAAGCGAATTACTCCGTTGTAGAGGGCTCGCAGTCCCATGAATCGGCAACGACGCACGATCTCGACCCCGGGCCAGCGGGTATCCACGACGAAGGCAGTTATTGCCCGGCGCTTTTTACCGCCTATCTTCTTCACTGTAGGCGTACGAGCCATGACGACCAAATAACGCGCTATGGTGCCGTTTGTGCACCAGAGTTTTTCTCCGTTGAGCAAGTAACGGGTTCCTCCCTCGATGGGCTTGGCCATGGTTTGCAGCTTGGAAGGATCGGAACCGACTTCATCTTCGGTCAAGGCGAAGGCGGTTATGGCTCCTCGCGCCACTTTGGGCAGAAAGCGTTTCTTTTGCTCGTCCGTGCCGTACTGGAGCATGGGTTGCGGCAGGCCAATCGACTGGTGGGCCGATAGCAGGGCGGTCAGGTTGCCGCAGCGCGCTCCCAATTCCATGGCTGCACGAGAATAGGTGGCTTGGCTCAGTCCCAATCCTCCGTACTCGCGAGGAATTTTAATGCCGAAGGCGCCAATTCCGGCCAGCTTTTCAATAAGGTGATCTGGGATTTCGCCCGAACGGTCGATCTCATCCGGATCGGCATGATGATCCAGAACATGCTTCAAGAGTTTGAGGAAATGCTCGCCTGCTTCGCCGTCGCGGGACTTGGCCGCTGCAGTTTTTACGAGAGGTTTGAACTTCGGACTCCCTAAAAACAAGCCCGTGGCAAAGCCGTTGGTAATCCTCTTCCCGCGAGCCTCTTCGGTTACCTCCAGGGCTTGCCGCTTTTCCTTCGAGTATCGGGAGAGGTCGAGAACTCCATCGATTTTCGGTTCCTTCATGGTCTTCATTATTTAGTCCTTTCCGTTGTTGCGGGATGGCTTTTTGAAACCACCCCTCGGTTCGGGTAGAAGCATTCTCCGTGGCGGGCGAGGTCGAGAAGCAATCCGCAAGGTCGGAATCGGTTGCCGTCTTTTCGGCTCAGCCTTTCCATCCGGGTTACGATTTGTGAAAGACCTTGCGAGTCAGCATGGCGAAGCGGACCACCTCGGAACGGAGCCCAGCCTGCTCCCGCAATCATCCCGAAATCCACGTCCTCGGGAGTATCCACAACGCCTTCCTCTAGGCATCTAGCCGCTTCATTCGCCATCACTAGAATCATTCGATCGATGATTTCCTCTTTTCCTTTCTTTTCCTTTTTGGATGATGTCTTGGTTTTGTGTCGAAGGCTATTTAGCTCATGATTAAGCACGGGATTGTGTCTATTCTTCCCTTTGTAGAAGTAGAAACCGTTGCCTGACTTTCGACCCAAAAGACCTTGGCCGACCATCCGTTCGAGCAAGTCGGGCGGCGAACCAAGATGCGACAGGCGAAACTTCAGTTCGTTGGCTACGTGGGCTGCCACGTCCAAGCCGATTTCGTCGATAAGTCTCATCGGTCCCATGGGCATCCCGAAGTCCAGCATGGCTTCGTCGATCTTGTCGGCCGACCAACCTTCCGCCCATAACTCGGCGGCCTCCACCAGATAGGGCACGAGAATGCGGTTTACTAGGAAACCCGGAGAATCCTTGCAGAGGATGGCTCGCTTGCCGATGCGTCGGACGAATCCAAGAAGGGATTCTACGACTGCGGGGTCGGTGTGTGGGCCTCGAATAACCTCCACCAGTTCCATTCGGTGGACGGGGTTGAAGAAATGCAAGCCGCCTAGTCGACCTCGGTCAGTCATGGCCACGCTCATCGAGTCGATCGAAAGAGCCGACGTGTTGCTGGCGAAGGGCATGTCGTACTCACTTCTTTTCTCCAGATCGGCAAAGAGGGAACGCTTGGCTCCGATGCGTTCTACGATGGCTTCGATTACTAGATCGCCTTCACGCAACGGAACCGCTTTGGAGACCGGGGTGATCCTGTCCATGGCGGCCCGAGCATCGACCGCCGAGAGGATACCTCGGGCACGGGCCTTGCCCAGAAGTCGGTCCACTGTTCGCAATCCATCCGACAGGGCATCGGGAGAGAGGTCGGACAGCACGACGTCGATTCCGCGCGAAGCCACCCATTGAGCGATTCCACCGCCCATGACGCCGGCGCCGATTACGTGCACACGCCGAATCTCGGGCAAGCGTTTGGACTTGAAGGAATAATCTACCTTCTTGGCTCGTTCTCTAAGGAAAAAATAGCTTACGAGGTTTCGCGCTGCCGCCGTCTTGGCCAAACCCGCGAAGGCACGTCGTTCGAGAGACATGGCTTCGTCAAAATGCGCGAAAGTGGCCTTTCGCAAAACCTTGATTGCTGCCAACGGCGCCGGATAGTTGCCACGGGTTCGAGCGAGAACCTCCCTGCTTGCTCGCCAAGATACGAAACGGGCTACGGGCCACAGGTTGGTGAAAAAGAATTCACCCGGGGAGCGCTTGCCTCTGGCCAACCACTCCTTCGCCGCAGGTTCGACCAATTCCCCGGGGACGATCTCGTCCACCATCCCCAGTTTCCGAGCTTTTGCCGGTCGAAAAGGTTTTCCCGAGACCACTATGGTCAATGCCCGGAAAAGCCCGACCAACCTCGGCAACCGAAAGCATCCACCCCATCCCGGCAATAGGCCCAAGCTTGTTTCGGGCAACCCGATCACTGCCTTTGCCGAATCGGACAGCACTCGATAATCACACGCCAAGGCCATTTCATAGCCGCCGCCTAGACAGGCCCCTTCGATGGCGCATGCGGTCGGAATCGAAAGTTTGGCAAGATGGGCAAACGCATCCTGTCCGCGAGATAGGAGACCATCGAGATCGCTGCTCGACTTTCTAGACAATTGCGACAGATCGGCCCCTGCAAGAAAGACGCTCGGGTGCGACGAGCGAATAAGAAGACCCTTGGCAACCGGATCTTTCCCGATGGACGCCAAGGCGTCTTCCAGTTCCTCCAGAAAAGTCTCGTCGATGAGGTTCGGTTTTCCGTCGACTCTGGCCAAGGTCCAGACTCGAAGGCCATCGTTTCCGCATTGTCTTAGGATTCTTTGATTCATGGTTATTCCTTTCGGTGTTAATTCCGTTCGAGCCACAAGGCTCCTCCTTGGCCCCCGCCGACACAGAGCGTGGCCAGGGCCAGCTTCCCCTTGCGGCGCTTGAGTTCGATAAGGGAGGTCAGCACGAGCCTAGCTCCGGTGGCTCCCACGGGATGACCCAGAGCGATCGCTCCGCCGTTTACGTTCAAAATCTCGTCGGGGATTTCACCCAGTGCCTCGTTTAGCTTCAGCTCTTCATTGCAGAATCGCTTGGAGGCGCAGGCGTCTGTTACTGCTAGGGCTTGAGCCGCGAAGGCCTCGTTGAGTTCCACTACTTCCGCCTCCTCCAGTCGAGGAGCACCCATGTGCCTTGCCTTTGCCATGGCGTGAATTGGTCCCAGCCCCATTCTTCGCGGATCACATCCCGCATAGGCATGGGCGACCAGTCGTCCCAACGGTTCGAAGCCGTGAGCTTTGCATGCCGCCTCGCTCGCCACCAAAAGGGCGACTGCCCCGTCCGTCACTTGCGACGCGTTCCCCGCCGTCACCGTTCCACGCTTGCGGACGAAGATTGGGCGAAGCCGCCCGAGAGCATGGGAGGAGGTGTCCTCGCGTGGACCGTCGTCTAGAAGCATTGGGCGAAACCGGTGTCCGTATGCGGGAACGATTTCCTCGTTTAACCTCGATCGCGCTATCACGGCTTTACGGTGCGAGTGAAGGGCGAAGGCATCTTGCCTCTCGCGGGAAATGGAGAATTCCCGTGCGAGGATTTCCGCCGTCTCGCCCATCCCGATGCCGCAGGTGGGGTCGGTCAATCCCTTCAGTAGGGCAGGGCGTGGTCTAAAGTCGCTTGGGCGGAACTTCATCAGGGCGCCCAGCTTGGCTCTAGTCGATCGAGCCTTGGCCAGTCGGCCGAATTTGCGGGCGGCCCCATTGTCGAAAAGCAAGGGCGCCCTCGACATACTTTCCACGCCGCCGACGAGAAAGACTTCGCCTCGGCCTGCCGCCACCTTTTCCGCCGCCTCCGTGATCGCCTCGAAGCCCGAAGCGCAGTTCCGGTGAACCGTTCGGGCGGGTACCCGTTCGGGAATACCCGAGCGCAGAGCGATCACGCGGGCCACGTTGGATTCTCCGGCTGGTTGGCACACGCAGCCGAAGATCACCTCATCGATCACCTCCGGGTCGATGCCCGTCTTGGCCAGCAGGGCCTTGGTTGCGGCGGTTCCGAGGTCGCCCGCCGACAGGTGCGACAGTTTTCCGCCCGCCTTGGCGAAGGGTAGCCTGACTCCATCCACGATTTGAAGAGTTTTTTCGCTCATGCGGGTTGCCTCCTTTTCGCCTTCCTTCTACGTCGTCGGGTAGGCTTGTTTTTTCCTTTTCTTCCGCCCGCTTCTTTGCGGCGGTCTACGATTTTTTCCTCTTTCAAGGCTTTGCCTACGCCGTGTAGACGTCGCATCTCTTCCGAGTCGTGATAGCTTATGCTGTTCGGCGTCACTTCGGTGACCTCTCGGAAACGTCGATGCACCTGACGTTCCAACTCATCCCGCGAAACGTTCGGCTCCAGACAGAGTCGCAGGTGAAGCTCGTCCAGATCCAGCGGATCGTCATTCACTTTCCGTAGTTCCAATTGCCAAGCTCCGACGCCCTTTACGTCGTCGAGGATTACTTCCAGTTCGTTGAAGTCGACCAATGCTCCCTTCAGCTTGTCGAGTTGCATCCTGCGTTTTTCGGAAACCCGAGAGATGCGACCGATCAGGCGCGGGACCGTTCTCCCACAGGCCGGACACGGTTCCCAAGTCATCCCTCCTTCCACGAGGTCGCCCGTGCGGTAGCGCATGACGATGGTCCCGCGGGCGTCGAGTGGGGTATAGACAACCTCTCCGGGTTGTCCGTCCTCGACGGGGTCGCCCGTTTCGGGGTTTACGATTTCCAATAGGCCGAGTTCCGGGGAAAGATGATAGCCGCTCGATTCAGCGAAGGGCGAGGTGGCGCATTCGGGCCATGCCGCCTTGGCTTCCGTAAATCCGTAGGTGGCGAGGGTTCTTACGTCGTCCGAGCCCAGTTCGCCCGCGAGGCCCGCTAGTTTGCGACGTAGCCCGTCGGGCGCTTTTTCTCCGCCCAGCGCGATTACCTTCAGGGAGTCCACCTTAACGCCTAGTTCGAGGGCCCGCCGTAGCATGTGGTAGACGAAGGTGGGCATCCCCACAAGTACCGTGGGGCGAATCTTCCCAAGTAGGCGAACGTTCCCGTCGGTGCCCAACGTCTTGCCGCCTCCCGTGCCCAAGTGAAAGGCGCCTTCCGCCTCGGCTGCGTGATAGGTGAGCCAGTAGGCGAGGTGAGGGGCGTAGGGAAACACGTTCATCACGCGATCCTCACGGGTGGCTTCGCCCGCTTCCATTATTCGTAGCCCCAGCATTCGCAGGTGATCCACGTCGCGGGCTGTGTATAGAAAGGGCACGGGGTCGGCGGAACGCCCCGTGGTGGAGGTAAGCAGGATCGGTCGGTATTCACTGTCCAGGGCGAGGCGCGTTCTCGCGGGTCCCGTTAGCAGGGCTCTCATTATATTGGCGGGTTCGCGTTTCAAGGCCTTGGGGTCGGGCAGTATGAGAAAGTCTCGTATCCGCTCATCGACCACGGCCGAGGCGAGATCGGCCTTTTCGGTAAAGGGAAGCTTGGCCAAGTCGTCTACTCCGCGAACGTCGCCCGCCTCGATGCCCGTCTCACGGAACACTTTTCGATAATGCGCGCAGTGCGGGATCACCTTCTTGCGGATGAAATTTCTCAAGGCTCGATCTTGGCGGGATCGCGCCTCGTCGGCCGACAACTTTCCCCACGGTACTTTTTTGAATGGTTTGCTCATGATTTTCGGATGGTTTTGGCGTTGGTTTCCGTCGCCGCCAGCAGGGCGGGGGTCCGTTTGAGCGCCGCCTTGCGGCCCAGAGCCACGAACCGCTCGGGCTTGTGGAACTCATACCAGCGTGAACGGAAGGAGTAGGCGTCGATCACGACATCCGCTCTCTCTAGGTTGCGGGCGAGTTCGCGGGCTTGTCCCACCTGTACGCAACGGTCCAGTACGTGCGGCGCGTTCCCGAAGGCGAAGGGGTTGCAAGTCCGGTTGAGAAAGCTCAGGATTGGGTGCCGCTTGGCGAAACGCGCTCGGAGCAGCTTTTGCCGTTCGGCCAGTTCGCTCCTTCGGTGAGGTGGCACCAGCACGTTCGAGGCGATTACAACCTCCGCTCCCATCTCCTTCAACTTTTCCACGGGAAGAGGCACCGCAATGCCTCCGTCCACGTAGCGTTCGCCGTCCCGCTTGGCCGGTGTGAATATGCCGGGCAGGCTGCAGCTCGCCCGTACCGCCGAGGCCACATCTCCCGAGTCGAACCAATTCGCCTCAAGGCTGTCCATGTGCGTGCCCGAAACGACGATCGGAATTTCCAGTTCATCGAAAGTGATTCCCCCGAGCCGTTTGCGAAGACCCCTTTCCATGCGTTTGCCTCGCAACAGTCCCCGAATCGGCCACGGTGAAGGGTCAACTAATTTGAAAGCACCACACAAGCCACTGTGCTCCAGAGCCATCGCTTCCATGCTTTCGGCGTCGTTCCCCTTGGCCCAAAGGGCCGCGACGTAGGCGCCCATGCTGGAACCGGCGATCAGGTCGGGTCTTATTCCCAGTTCCTCCAAGGTTTGGATCACTCCCACGTGGGCCAACCCCTTGGCTCCGCCACAGGATAAGGCGAGCCCGATCCGCTTCCCCGAGAGCTCGTTGGGAACTGTTCGAAAGGGCGAACGGAAGCGAGTATCCGAGCTGTCCCCGTAACTCGTTGCCCGTTCTGCGGGGAGTGGAGTCTCGGCGACAATCTCGTTCTTTCTCATTATCATTTTCGCATCCTTCTGAGTCTCTCATGCTCAGTCGTTCGCTGTTGCTTCACTATACGTCCGTTCGGGGACCTTTGCAAATCGCTGAGGTTGATGCCTTGCCCTTGCTAGGAGCGCAGATACGTGGCAATCCGGCGGCGGCGAACCACAACGCCCGCCACTCCACACCCTGTCATTCGCCATGTTTTTGCGTTGTCATTGCGAGGAAGGCGTCAGCCTGACGCGGCAATCCAGCGGAACCATCGGCAACCCCCGCATCGTCCGGGCATCCCTCGCAACGCATCAGACTGGATTGCCGTGCCCTTACAGGCTCGCAATGACAGCGTGGAGTTAAGGAATCCCTAAACCGTGACGAACCACCCTCCCACCACTCCACGCCCTGTCATTGCGAGGAGGGCGTCAGCCTGACGCGGCAATCCAGCGGTCGCGTAGGGCAACCCCCCGTATTGGTGACATTCCCCTTGCAAGGGTGCAACTTCACTCTACCATCATATTATTACCTATCAAGTTATGAAAAACGTTCGCCTCCTCCTTCTCTTCCTCTTTCTGCTCCCTTGGTCCTTGTCCGCCGCTCCCGTCCCTTATTCGGGCAAGGTCGCCATCAACGGCCTCAACTTCCAGGGCGACGCCCAGTTCACCTTTGCCCTGCGCGACGCCAACGGCACCGTCCATTGGCGAAATGGGGCCGACGCCAACGCCAGTATCAACGTACCCGTTGACCGCGGTCACTACGTAGTTCTCCTTGGCGGGCAGGGCATGAACGCTTTGCCGAGCAATCTTTTTCTCGACCATTCCGAGCTTTATCTTGTGGTGAAGTTCTATCGAGCCGACACGCAGGAGTGGCTACATATGTTACCCGACCAGCGTATCACCTCCGCCCCCCACGCCCTCGCCGCCGAGGTGGCGAATCTGGCGAACCTCGCCAAAGCCGTCCTGCCCGGAGCCATCACCAAAAGCATGCTCGCCGCAGAAGTCCTTGCCGATCTCAACGCCACCGCAGTCGTTAGCGAACAAAACAACACCGGCCAGATCGTTAGCATCACCCGAGACATGCTCCCTTGGGACGTTCTACAGG
>CAJQSI010000030.1 GCA_905612515.1 uncultured Opitutales bacterium
TTAAGCTTAAGGCAATGATGGGCCTCATGGTAGAAACGGGATTAGGATACTTGTCTTTGGGCCAGAGTTCGCCAACGCTTTCAGGAGGTGAAGCACAGCGTGTCAAACTTGTAAGTGAAATGTCTAAAGGCATTCTCACTCGAAAAAATATCAATCAAAATGCTCTGAATGTAGGGAACCTCTATATCTTAGAAGAGCCTAGCATCGGTTTGCATTCTACAGACTGTGTTAAATTAATGCACTTGCTTCATCGACTTGTGGACGATGGTCATACGGTAATAGTAATAGAACATAACTTGGATTTACTCGCTAACGCCGATTACCTTGTTGAAATTGGCCCAAAAGGGGGAGATGATGGTGGCAAAATATTGTTTTCTGGAAAACCCGAAGAAATCGTTAAGGTTAAAGGAAGTCCCACCGCTCCATACCTTAAGCCCATCCTGAATAATTAAAATAATGAGAGTCTGTTTATTCATTAGTACAATTTTTGTAGTATTGTGCGGATCTGCTAAAGTAATGCCAAGAGAGAGGATTGAATTGGCAGCGGTTCCCACTGTTTCGCCAGATGGTAAGCAGTTTGGGTTCGTATGGCACGGCGATATCTGGATTGCTCCTGTCAAAGGAGGTAATGCGAGACAACTGACTTCTCATCCCGCTGAAGATCATTGGCCTTGTTGGTCTCCAAACGGAAAGCAAATAGCTTTTACCAGTAAGCGTGATGGGTACTGGAACATTTATATAATTCCAATGACAGGTGGCGTTCCTACTAAACTCACTGAGCACAGTGAAGGGTATACGCCACTAGAATGGTATCCTGATGGTACTGGCATTCTAACTAAAGTCCGTAGGGATTATTTAGGTTTTGATTCCACTCGTTTGCTACGTGTTGATATTAACGGCTCAGCCGATGAAGAAATTCTTTTTGATGCCTATGCCCGACATGGCACTATGTCGCCGGATTCGACAAAAACGCTTTTTATTCGTGAGGGCGGAAACATGCTCTATCGAAAGGGATATCGAGGATCTAGATCTTCGCAGATATGGCTTCATGATAGCGATACGAAAGAATTTAAACAAATTTGTTTTGAAAATTACGGTTGTAGATCTCCACTTTGGAAACCTGATGGATTAGGATTTTATTTTGTTTGTGATAAAAATGGTACTTTTAATCTGTGGGAAAAAGATTTTTCGACATCAAGTACAAATCAACTAACATTTTTCAAAAACGACTCAGTTATTATGCCGTCTATTTCTAGAGATGGCGGGACGATTATATTTAGAAAAGGGTTCGACTTCTACAAGTACTATCCCAATAGCGGAAAAGAACCATTAAAAATTAATTTATGGCGAAGGCAGGACGGATTACTTGATCCTTCAAGGCGTAGATGGTACGATGCCGCATGGAATAACGATGCTCGCCAAGGTCTTGGCTGGACTGATGATTTTTTAGAAGTCGCCTTTACTGCCGGCGGAGATCTATGGGTCATGGATACTGTGTTGCGGGAACCCAGACTAGTCTGTGGAGAAACAAGATCACACGAAACCGAAGTAGTGTTCGGCCCTGAAAATGATGAAATTTGGTTCCTTCGTGACTTTGGAGATCGTACTGAGATTTGGAAAGCCGTAAGGAGAAATCAAGATGCATTTTGGTTTGAGAATGATAAATTTACACTAAGTAAATTTTCTTCACCCAAAGACCGAACGAATAAAAACCGATTATCTTTAAGTCCTGATGGGAAAACTTTAGCATTTTGTCGAGATACAGGCGACTTGATTGTAACTGGTACTGACAAATATTCTCCTCGATTACTTCTGCCATCTACCGTTTTTCCCGGTTATGATTGGTCTCCTGACGGTCGTTGGTTGGTTGTACAGTCTAAAGACAGCGAAGACAACTGGGATGTTTGGATTGTTTCCGTTAAGGGGGAAGAACCCCCGTTCAATCTATCTCGACATCCGAAGTGGGACGGATCACCGAGGTGGTCTGCTGATGGTCGCCTGATATCTTTTGTCGGAAAACGAGGTCGAAATGACGATTTCGATTTGCATTATGTTTACCTTATTCCCGACGATGAGGGGAAAAGCGAACGCCTCTCTAAGTTGGAGGAAGCTAAGAGAAAACTTCTTTCCTCCCGTAGCACCCCTTCGACATTCATAAAAGACAAAAAGGACGATGACTTTCCCTTGCCTCCAATTGTTATAGCGTCAAAACCTAAAGTTCTTCCTCGAGTAGTAATTGACTTCGAGGATTTACATGAGCGCATTCGTCGAGTTGACTTATCTGGTTCAAAGGAGAGCAACCCTTTTTGGCATCGTGATTCAAGTAAATTAGCTTTTACTAGTGACATTGGAGGTGTACGAGGAATTTACACGATCAAATTCCCCAATGAACTGAATTCTCCAAAACTGTTAACGAAGACGATCGGTTTGGACCCCTATTGGGAAAGCAATGAAATTCACTGGTTAGTCGATAATCTCCCGTCAAAGACTAAAGGTTCTGTTCTGACGAAATACACTTTCAAGGCATATCAAGATACGGATAGAGAAGAATACCTTCGTTTAGGTTATCGCATGATCTGGCGCAACCTCCGGGACTTTTTCTATGATAAAAAAATGAATGGCAAAGATTGGGACAAACTGCTAAAAAAGTACGAGAGTCATATTACCGCTAGCATTGATCGAGATGGTTTTGGTCGTTTGGTAAACCTGCTAATAGGAGAACTAAATGCTTCCCATTTGTTTTTTGAGCTTAACGACAAAATTTGGCCACAATGGAAACCCGACCATGGTTGGCGCTGGCAGACCGTTCATTTGGGAGTGACTTTTGATAATTCATTTGAAGGTTCGGGACTGAAGGTTAAAACAGTCTTACATGACGGACCCGCACGTAAACCTGACTCTATGATTTATGAGGATGAAGTTATTCTTTCGATTGATGGATTAAATTTTGATTCACCACTTGCAACACGACATGCCTTTAATCGACGGTTAAATGAAGTGACCGACCTTAAAGTGAAGGACCCTTTAGGTAATGAGAGGATTGTGCATTTGGAACCGATTTCTTTTACAAAAGCGAGAGAACTGTTAAAGGAATCGTGGATTTCTGATAACCAACGTATCGTACACGAAGAGAGTAATGGCAAACTTGGCTATGTACATGTAAACCGAATGAACTGGGATGATTTATTCCAATTTGAAGAGGAATTGTTTTCTCTTGGTTATCGGAAGGAAGGATTGGTTATCGATGTCAGAAACAATACGGGAGGTTTTACTGCTGACCGAATGTTGAAAATGCTTTCCCGTCCTTTGCATGCAATTACAATACCAAGAGGTGGAAAGAGAAGTTATCCGCTAGGCTATCTTGATCACTTTTACTGGGACAAACCGATCGTTGTTCTTTGCAACCAAAACACAGCTAGTAATGGTGAGATATTCTGTCACGCGATTAAAGCTACTAAAAGAGGCAAACTAATTGGAGTTCGTACGTCTGGAAGTGTTATCTCGATTTACACGGATGAAAAGTTCTTGGATATTGGGAAAATGTCCATACCTTTCCGAGGATGGTATAATTTAGATGACGGTCGAGATATGGAAGGTAATGGTGCTGTCCCCGATATTCAGATTTGGCCTCTGCCAGCCGAAATCCCTAATAAAATAGACCAACAACTATCAAAAGCCGTTGAGGTTTTACTTAAGGATTGTCTGGATTTAAATAGTCACAAATCATTTGATATTCAATCAATATCACCGAAAAAGAATAAATTGAATGTTGGAAACTAATTAGCATTGGTTTTATCATTATCTAATTTACAATTTTACTCTCAAGCCAAATTTCATTTCTTTTTGGCTATGGAGAAACTTGAAAATACTTTCTTTTTCCAGCTCGCATAATTATAGCAGAATCAGGCTTTTGTAGAATTTGTTGGGCATCTGTGTGTGTCTGGTCGTTTATTTTTACTGCGCCTTGTTTAATTAGTCGCCGAATTCCACCTTTAGATTCGAACAAGTTAGTGGCCGCAATTATGTCAACCAAGGTACACTCTTCAGAATCTGGCGAGAGTGTTGTCCAATTGAAAATGGGCATTTCGTCTGGTGTTTCTCCTTTTGAGAATACTTTTTCGAACTGAGCTAGTTCTTTATCTGCTTCTTCTTTGCCGTGAAATTTCGCGGTGATTTGTTTTGCGAGGTTTTTTTTCACTTCCATAGGATGCTCGGATCTAAGTTTCTCTCTATCGCAATCTTGAGTCAGCAGAAGAAGGCGATAATAGTCCCACATCGCATCATCGGGAATGGACATGACTTTTCCAAACATGTCTTTCGAGTTGTCGTTGAACGCTATGTAGTTGTCATAGCTTTTTGACATCTTGCGCGAACCGTCGAGACCTATCAAAAGAGGCATGGTCAAAACAGCCTGCTCGGGTTTCCCCGCGTCTTTTTGTAGAGACCGCCCCACGAGCATGTTGAAAAGTTGATCGCTACCTCCCAGTTCAATATCTGCCTGTAGCACTACCGAGTCATATCCTTGCACTAGTGGGTACAAAAATTCCACTATTGAAATAGGTGTCTGGTTGGTATGCCTTTTAGCAAAATCATCTCTTTCTAGCATTTGAGCGACAGTCATATTTCGCGCTAAATTCAGGCAATCTCCGAAGCTCATTTTATTGAACCATTCACTGTTTCGGCGAATGGTGGTATTGGATTCGTCAAGGATGCGAAATGCTTGCTGCAAATAAGTCTTTGCGTTTGTTTCTACTTCGTTGGCGGTAAGAACTGGTCGAAGAGCCGACCGTCCGCTGGGGTCACCGATTTGGGCGGTGTAATCCCCGATCAATAAAATTGCCTCGTGCCCCATCTCTTGAAATTGCCGAAGTTTTTCAAAGACTACCATGTGTCCGAGCGTTAGATCTGGTCGGGTTGGGTCTACGCCAAACTTGACCTTGAGTCTCTTGCCGGCCGAAATTCGTTTCTCAAGTTCCTCTTGGCCAATGATTACTTCTGCGTTGGTTAGTAATGTTTCAATAGCGTTCATTTTATTAGGAAACTCGTCTTTAAATGTACTTCGATACCCTGATGTGCAAAAGAAAAACGAAAAGCTATAATCTTGAGTCTCATTGCGCTTGCCTTCCATGCCTCGATTGCTACCTAGTCTTTTTGCCCTAATTTTGTCTAACAAAATATTTTCTCATATCTAACCACTATTATTATGCCTTTAAGCGTTGGTTCAACGGCTCCGGATTTCATTCTTAAATCGAAAACTTCTGACGGTCTCTTGGATGTGACTTTGAGTGGTAATTATGGTGACAAAAATTCGGTACTTTTGTTTTTTCCATTCGCTTTCACTGGTGTTTGCATGGAGGAGGCTTGTTCGGTGCGGGACGATTTGTCTGCTTTTAGTGAACTTAACGCATCCGTTTATGGAATAAGTGTCGATAGCCCTTTCGCCCAAGAGGCGATGGCTAATAAAGAAGGCCTTAATTTCCCATTGTTGAGTGACTTCAACAAGGAAGTTTCGAAGGCTTACGATGTCCTTTATGAAGACTTCATCGGCTTCAAAGGCGTTTCCAAGCGTTCTGCATTTATAGTTAACACGAGTGGCGAGATCGCTTATTCGTGGTCATCCGATGACCCTAAGCAACTGCCTGAATTTCAATCTATTAAAGATTGCTTGTCACAGCTTGGCTGAATCATTCAGCATCATAACTTTCTCAATAATCGTTACTTTCAAAACATATGATTCAAGATGCCTTTGGAATATTGAGAACACTCAGTCTGCAGGAAGATTTAGGTAGTTACTATTCACTTCCAGCTTTAGAGGAACTCGGCGTGGGAGTCGTGAGCCGACTTCCTGTTAGCATTCGGGTGGTGTTGGAATCCCTACTGAGGAATTGCGATGGCGAGACTGTTACCCAAGAAGATGTTCGAGCTTTGGCAAACTGGAACGCTTCGGAACCATCCGATCGTGAAATTCCCTTTGTAGTATCGCGTATCTTGCTTCAGGATTTTACGGGAGTTCCTCTTCTTGTCGATCTTGCCGCAATGAGAGATGCCGTGGCAAAACTTGGTTCTGATCCTTCACTGATAGAACCATTGGTTCCCGTTGATCTGGTTGTCGATCATTCGGTTCAGGTTGATAAATCGGGAACTGCCGATTCTTTTAGTCGTAATATTCAGCTGGAATTCCAACGAAATCGCGAGCGGTATGAATTTCTCAAGTGGGGCCGGCAAGCCTTTGAAACCTTCACCGTAGTTCCACCTGCCATAGGTATTGTTCACCAAGTAAATCTCGAATATCTGGCCAAGGTTGTCTTTGATAAACAGGTGGATGGTCAACGTCTGCTGTATCCTGATTCCTTGGTCGGGACAGATTCCCACACCACAATGATAAATGGTCTCGGGGTTGTCGGATGGGGCGTCGGAGGCATTGAGGCGGAAGCGGGAATGCTGGGTCAACCCGTTTATTTTCAGACACCCGAGGTGATAGGCGTAAATCTCGAAGGATCGTTGCGTGATGGAGTTACCGCAACCGATTTGACTTTACGTATTACTCAAATGCTTCGGGCGGAGAAAGTAGTCGGGAAATTTGTCGAATTCTACGGCAACGGAGCTGAAGCGCTTTCGCTTGCAGATCGTGCAACCATTGCGAACATGGCACCCGAGTATGGGGCTACGATGGGTTTTTTCCCTGTCGATGATGCAACACTCGATTATCTTCGCATTACGGGGCGTACGGAGGATGAGATAAACCTTGTGAAATCCTATCTCCAGGCACAAGGGCTATTTGGCACACCCAAAGCGGGTGAGCTCTTGTATTCTAAAAATCTTGATTTGGACCTAGCATCGATTTCTCCTGCCGTTGCTGGTCCTAAACGGCCTCAAGACCGTATCGACCTTCATTCGCTTAAAGACAGCTTTCATTCCCTTTTGAAAGGACCTCTAGCTGAAGATGGTTTCGGCGTGCCTTTGGACAATCTTAAGGACACGGTTCTGGTCGGGGCCAATGGGTCGGGGCATGAAATTGGTCATGGTTCTGTTCTGATTGCCGCGATCACGAGTTGTACAAATACAAGTAATCCAAGTGTAATGATAGCGGCTGGGTTGCTCGCGAAGAAGGCCGTTGAGCGTGGACTTAAAATAAAGTCTTCGGTCAAGACTAGTTTGGCTCCGGGATCCCGTGTGGTGACCGACTACTTGGTCGAAACGGGATTACAGCGATATTTTGACGAGCTAGGTTTTCATCTAGTGGGTTATGGATGCACCACTTGTATAGGCAACAGTGGTCCCCTCGCACCCGAAATTAAAGCTGCAATTGATCAAGGCAATCTGGTAGCGGCAAGTGTACTTTCCGGTAACCGAAACTTTGAGGCTCGAGTCCACAGTGCGATTAAAGCAAACTTTCTTATGTCCCCACCATTGGTTGTAGCTTACGCATTGGCGGGAACGGTGGACGTGAATCTCGATGAAGATTCCTTGGGATCGGATTCGAGCGGTAATCCTGTATATCTTCGCGATCTTTGGCCCTCCACAGAGGAAGTCGATGCCTGTGTTTCTGTTGGACTCAAGCCAACTATGTTCACGGAGAGATACGGTTCCATAGACGACGCCAATCCCGAATGGAACGAAATTAAAGCTCCGGCGGGATCCTTATTTGCGTGGGATGAAAAAAGCACTTACATTCAGAATCCGCCTTTTTTCGAGGCATTTGGCCTCGATATTTCGCCCATCGAACCTCTTGCCGATATGAGGACGCTGGCTTTGCTCGGCGATTCCGTAACCACCGACCATATTTCACCGGCTGGGGCCATCCCCCTAGACGGTCCCGCAAGTAACTTCCTGCAGGAAAAGGGAGTGAACCAGAGTGATTTCAACTCTTTCGGGTCTCGGCGAGGCAATGATCGCATTATGACTCGAGGTACTTTTGCGAACGTCCGCATCAAGAATCTAATGGCAGATGGCAAGGAAGGTGGATATACGAAATTACAACCCGATGGCGAGATCCTCCCCATTCACGATGCTTCGCAGCTCTACAAGGAAAGAGGCGAATCGCTCATTGTATTTGGCGGAAGCGACTATGGAATGGGTAGCTCCCGTGATTGGGCCGCAAAAGGTACTGCTTTGCTCGGCGTAAAGGCAGTCGTGGCCAAGAGCTTTGAGCGTATTCATCGTAGTAATCTCATTGGGATGGGTGTTCTTCCCTTGGAATTTTCAGGTGGCGAGGATGCGGAAACTCTTGGCATTGACGGAACCGAAACCTTTTCTCTTCCTAAACTTGGAGATGATTTGGTCCCCGGGGAAGAATTCGACTTAGTGATTCGTAAATCCGATGGCGCTGAATCCAGTGTAAAAGTTCGCGTTAGGGTGGATACCGGAATTGAAGTGCAATACTACCGCCATGGCGGTATATTGCCATATGTCCTCCGTAAGCTCATAAGCGAATCAACATAAATACGAGAAGACTGGTTTTGCAAAATGGGCGAAGAAAGAAAGCCAATGTACCAGGTCTGCACCCATACAGGCTATGCCTTCGTCAAGGTGACCGGACGAGCTTCTTATTTGAATTGTGATCCCTTTCGTCGCTTTCTGCGAGGGA
>CAJQSI010000031.1 GCA_905612515.1 uncultured Opitutales bacterium
TTTTTACTCATGTACGTGGCGTCAAGGATTTCTCCGGCAAGAAGAGGCGTGGATTCCTTGAGCACGGTTTCAGTACCGTCTGAAGCCATAAACATGATCTTCGCTTCGGTTGCCTGCTCAAGTGTAACGGATTGCTCGTTCGAGAAGAAGTCGCCGGATTGCATATTGGCTACGTGAGTCTTTGAGTCGGAAGACCATGATCCCATGCTATGCGGGTTGGCCTTGGCATAATTCTTTACCGCCTTTGGAGCCCGGCGGTCGGAATTGCCTTCTCTGAGTACGGGGTTTACCGCTGACCCCTTGATTTTCGCATATCGATCTTCCGCATCCTCGTAATTGGGGACGTCGTGCCCTGCGGCTTGAAGCTCAGCTATAGCTGCCTTCAATTGGGGTACGGAAGCAGAGATATTGGGAAGCTTTATTATGTTCGCCTCGGGGGTCTTGGCCAATTCGCCGAGCTCGGCGAGGGCATCCTCGATCCGTTGGTCGTCAGTGAGGTTTTTCGGAAAGTTTGCAAGAATGCGTCCGGCGAGCGAAATATCCCGAGTCTCGACGTTCACGCCCGCAATCTTCGAAAAAGCTTCGATAATCGGAAGCAGAGAATAAGTGGCGAGAGCGGGAGCCTCGTCGGTCTTGGTGTAGATGATGGTTGGGGTCGGCATAAGATTTAACGAATTGAGGGAAAGGCATTTAGAGTACGCCGAGGATTTGGACAAGTGATTTAACTTCTTTTGAAAAAGATGGGCCTGTCGCTCGGTTAATTTACGTTACCTAGCCTTAAAAACCAGATTCCGGCGGACAAGGCTATTCGGCTTGTCTGTCCGGACTCCTTCAATAGGATTCATGGTTTCTTTCAATTCAAGCCTTTAGATAAACAATGGATACTAGAACGAATCGCCTCTTGGCACGCATCACTCTTGCTCTCCTTATGGCCTTACCGGTTTCCGGGTGGGCAAAGACCAAAGTTGTCCTCATCGCAGGACGGGACAGCCACGGAACCAGTGCCCACAACTGGGGCGACGGCGTCGACCTCTTGTCGGATGCCCTGACGAAGGAGTCCGGTCTCGCCATAGAGACAGCCATTCACAAGGGAGGATGGCCATCCGATCCCTCTATCTTCAAGGGCGCAGCGACCGTGGTCATTCTGTCAGACGGCGGAGGCAGACATCCGATCAACAAGTACCTGAAGGAATTCGATGCGCTTGCGGAAAAGGGAGTTGGACTTGTCTGCGTGCACTACGCCGTGGAAGTGCCCAAGGGCGCCCCGGGGAACATGCTCATGAAGTGGATTGGCGGTTACTTCGAAACCTTCTGGTCGGTCAATCCGCACTGGACGGCCGAGTTCAAATCCATCCCCAAGCACCCGGTCGCCAACGGCGTCAAACCTTTCACGTTGAAGGACGAGTGGTACTATCACATGCGCTTTCGAGAGGGAATGAAGGGAGTCACCCCAATCCTAAGCGCATTGCCCCCTGCAGACACCCTCAAGCGCGGAGACGGTCCCCACAGCAACAACCCGGCGGTCAGAAAGGCGGTCCTCGAACGGAAGGAAAAACAACACGTGGCCTGGGCATCGGAGAGACCGAACGGACAACGGGGATTCGGGACGACGGGTGCCCATCACCACAAGTCCTGGGATCAGGATGATTTTCGCACCTGCGTACTCAACGCCATTGTCTGGACCGCCAAGCTCGAGGTTCCCAAAGGCGGCGTAAAATCGCTTCCGAATCCAACTCAAAGGCTAAGCCCAAGGAAAAGCTCGGCCTCAGGTCCAAAGACCAAACCGCTCGACGTCAAGGAAGCGCTCTTTGCCACCAAGGTGATCACCACCAAGACCAAGGGACACGCCGAGGAGATCAAGGCAAACGTCAAGGGCGCCAAGGATCTTTACCTTGTTCTCGCGGACGGTGGGGATTCTCATTCCTGCGACTGGGCGGACTGGGCGGAACCCCGCTTGGTGGACGCCCAAGGCAAGGAAACCAAATTGACCGAACTCAAGTGGAAGTCCGCGAGCACGGGCTGGGGAAGAATAGGGATCAACAAGAACATCGGGGGAGCCCCCATGAAAATCAACGGTAAGCCAGTTGCCTTCGGGATCGGCACCCACGCCAATAGCGTAATTCACTACGAGTTGCCCAAGGGACACAAGTTCGTAAAGTTCTTGGCTCGAGGGGGACTGGACGATGGCGGGAGTAGACAACAGGGAGGAACCAAGACCAGCGTACAATTTCTGGTGTTCGACAAGTCACCGAATCTCGGAAGCATATCCAAGGCCTCGGCCAAGGAACGCGGGCTTGCCCCGAGCATCGATCATTACCCGCCCGATCAACTTGTCATGGCGGAAGAAGGGCTGGAGGTCACGCTCTGGGCAAAGTCTCCCCTCTTCTACAACCCGACGAATATGGACATCGACTACAAGGGCCGCATCTGGGTAGCGGAGGGGCGCAACTACCGGGGAAGAAGAACCCAAGCCGATGGTGACCGGATCGTGGTGGTCGAGGACAAGGACGGGGACGGCGTTGCCGAGAGTTCCCACGTCTTCGTCCAGGAAAAGATTTTCATCTCCCCCCTCGGGATTGCCGTAGTCGACAACCGTATACTCGTTTCCCAACCGCCCGACTTGATCGTGTACACCGACGTCAACCGGAATGCCGTTTTTGACGAGGGAGTGGACAAGCGCGAGGTTTTGCTGACCGGATTCGACGGGAACAATCACGACCATAGTCTGCACTCGGTAACGGTCGGTCCGAACGGTCAGTACTATTTCAACCACGGCAACAAGGGCTCGAAAGTAACCGACAAGGAAGGCTGGCAGCTGAATGCAGGCAGTTTCTACTCGTCCAGAGGCGTATCGGGATTACCCAGCGGGGATGGACAGGTCTACGTCGGGGGCGTCGCCTTGCGCGTCAACCAGGACGGTACGGGCTTACGGCCGATCGGACACAACTTCCGCAATTCATACGAACAGTCGGTAAGTTCGTTCGGAGACGTCTTCCAAAACGACAACGATGATCCACCGGCCAGTCGGACGGCCTGGTTGATGGAATATGGAAACATGGGATTCGCCTCGCGCAACGGGAAGCGCAATTGGCGGGCCGACATCATGCCCGGGCAAACCACACCAGTAGGCGAGTGGAGACAGGAAGACCCGGGAACGGTCCCGGCCGGGGACGTCTACGGAGGCGGTTCGCCAACCGGAATCGCCTTTTACGAGAACGGGATCATGGAAGACCGGTTCGGGGGATACGTAATCAGTTGCGAACCCGCCCGCAATACCTTGTTTGGCTACCATCCGAAACCCGAGGGCGCGGGAATCACCCTGCCCCAGCGCGATATTTTCATTACCAGCAACCCGGAGAAAAATTTTGCCGGGGCCGACTTTCGTAACGCCGGCGGCCAAATCGGTTACATCACACTGTTCCGCCCAAGCGACGTCACGGTGGGCCCGGACGGCGCCGTTTACGTAGCCGACTGGTTTGATGCCCGAGTGGGCGGACACAGTACTCGCGACGTCGGACAGACCGGAGCCATTTACCGGATCGCGCCCAAGGGAGCCAAGCTTTCCATCCCCAAGTTCGACCTCTCCACCACAAGCGGACAAATTGCAGCTCTTCGGAACCCGTCACCAAACGTGCGCGAGCTCGGACGGGCCCCTCTCGAGGCAGGGGGAGAAAAATCAATTCCCGCAGTCAGGAAATTGCTCGATGACCCGAATCGCTTCATTCAGGCCCGAGCGACATGGCTTCTGGCAAAACTCGGTTTGGAAGGCCTTTCCATCGTCGAATCACGCCTCGCCCACAAGGATCCGCAAGTTCGCCTTTGCGCATTCCGGGCACTCCGGCATGAGAACCACCGGGTCCTTGAACATGCCGAGAAACTGGCCGGTGACTCCTCACCCTTGGTCCGTAGGGAAGTAGCCTTGGCTCTCCGCTACGTGCCCTTCGAAAAATCGCGTGATCTGCTTCTCAAGATTGCCGATGGGTACGACGGCAAGGACCGCTACTACGTCGAGGCATTCGGCATAGGCTGTACCGACAAGGCGGAAAAGGTCTACGCCGCCTTGCGCAAAAAGCGTTCCAGCAAGAAATTCGACCCGAAGTATGCCGGACTCGTCTGGAGGTTGCACCCGGTCAGCGCGGTGAACGAACTAAAGGACTGGGCAATGGACAAGGACAGGGACGATGCTTTCCGGCGATCCATGCTCTTTGCGATCAGCTTGATCGAGGCTCCGCAGGCGGCTACCGCGATGGTGGAAATCGCCAAGTCCGCAGGGGGCGAGACGGGCAAGCTCGCTTCCGTATTCATCGACAAGCGCGATCAGGGAATTTGGAATCCCTACAAGGCAAAGGATCAACTCTCGGGCAAACCCGCTGGGCCCACCGTTTACGTCGACAGGCTCGCGCCGCTTGAGTTCGGACCGGAGACCAAGTTGCCCAAGGCCCCGGAAATCCTTTCCCTCAAGGGAGACGCAAAGGAAGGAAAGGTATTGATCGGACGTTGCTACGTTTGCCACAAGATCGGATCCTCCGGGGTTGAGTTCGGACCGGCGTTGGCCGGTTGGGGACGCGGACAAACGCGCGAAATCATCCTCAATGCCATGCTCGATCCATCGGCCGAAATTTCCCACGGGTTCGAAGGTACCGAACTCGTTGTGAAAGGAGACAAGAAAATCCAAGGATTCATACAAGCCGAAGGCGATCCACTTGTCATTCGAGTTTTTGGCGGACAGGATCTCGTGGTCGGCAAGGCGGACCTCAAGTCCCGCAAGCAAGTGAAGACCTCATTCATGGCGCCCGCCAGTCGATTGGGGCTCAATGCCCAGCAATTGCGCGACGTCGTCGAATACCTGAAACTAAACTAGTTCCATCCGACCAGTTCATTCAACGAGCAAGGAATGACTGACACCGACTTCCATTTGGAAAGCACCTATTCAAGGTTGCCCGAGGTCTTTTTCTCAAAGCTATCACCGACCCCGGTCTCCGATCCGGAGATCGTGATCTTCAATGACAAACTGGCCTGCGAGATCGGCTGGGACCTATCGGATATGAGCGAAGATTCCCGGGTAGCCCTGCTTGCCGGAAATCTCATACCCGATGGAACCGAACCCCTTGCACAAGCTTACGCCGGCCATCAATTCGGGCACTTCACCATGCTTGGCGATGGACGGGCCATTTTGCTGGGAGAGCACCTAGCCCCATCGGGACAACGTCTGGACATTCAGTTCAAGGGCTCGGGACGCACCCCTTATTCGCGAGGTGGAGATGGACGGGCCGCCTTGGGACCGATGCTGCGCGAATACGTCATCAGCGAAGCCATGCACGCCTTGAAGATCCCCACCACCCGCAGCCTAGCGGTTGTGACGACTGGGGAAAAGGTATACCGGGAAACGGAATTGCCGGGAGCAATCCTGACCCGCATCGCGAGCTCGCACATTCGTGTCGGAACCTTTCAATACGCCGCCTTGCATGAGGACAAGGCAATCATGAAGGCCCTCGTTGATTACCTCATCGATCGGCACTTTCCCTTGATTAAGGAAAAAGAAGACCAGCCCCTCGCCCTCCTCGAAGCGATCATCGAACAACAAGCCGATCTGATCACCCATTGGATGCGAGTGGGCTTTATCCATGGGGTCATGAATACCGACAACATGGCCCTTTCCGGAGAAACCATCGATTACGGCCCCTGCGCCTTCATGGATACCTTCGGCCCTGATACGGTCTTTAGCTCGATCGATCACGGTGGACGTTACGCCTATGCCAACCAACCGAACCTCGCTCAATGGAACCTAGCTCGCCTTGCCGAATGCCTACTTCCCGTATTGGACGAAAAGATCGACAAAGCGAAGGCTATGGCAGAGGACGTTCTGCGTAGTTTCGATGCTCTATTTCAGGGCAAATGGTTCACCATGATGCGGTCCAAGCTTGGCTTGCATAAGGAAAATACGGATAACAATGACTTGGCGACCGATCTTCTCGACTGGATGCATGAATCCGAAGCGGACTTCACGAATACCTTCCTCGACCTAATGAAGGAACAGACTCCACCAAAGGGGGCCGCCTATAATGACGAAAAGTTCAAGCAATGGCATGCTCGCTGGGAATCCCAGCTCGAAAAGGAAGATCAACCTTTTGAATCCTGCTTGGCTTTGATGCAAAACAGCAATCCCACCGTGATTCCACGCAACCACAAGGTTGAGGAAGCCCTGCAAGCTGCCGATAAAGATGACCTCCAGCCATTTCATGAGCTTTTATCCGCCTTGGACAAACCCTATGAGAACGGGGACCAGCTCAAGCCCTACCAATCCCCCCCGAAACCGGATGAAAAAGTACAGCAAACCTTTTGCGGAACCTAGCGGGATCTTTTTCGTCGGGCAAAGTTTTCAAAGGTTGAGAAAAAACCTGCAAGCGATGGACGCTTGACCCATGCCGACAGCTTCTTAGCCTCTGAAAATCATGTTTATAGGGATCGCCGGAATCATCGGAGCGGGAAAGACCACCCTCGCCCAGCAGCTAGCCGATTACCTAGGCTACGAGGCTTTCAACGAACCCGTTGACGACAACCCCTATCTGGCCGACTTCTATGAGGACATGAACCGCTGGGGGGCGATGATGCAACTCCACCTCCTATTCCGCAGGTTCGAGCAGCACCAACGCATCGTGTGGAACAAGGAACAGGGAGCGGTCCAGGACCGGACCATCTACGAAGACACCATCTTCGCACGCATGCTCCACGAGGCGGGATTCATCGACAGGCGCGACTACGAGACCTACCTCGGACACTTCAACGTCATGAAGCGCTTCCTCGTCTATCCCGACGTTCTAATCTATTTACGGGTCACCCCCGAAGTCTCCATGCAACGGATCAAGGAGCGCGGACGGGATGCGGAAGGCGGGATCACGCTCGACTACATGGAAAAGCTGCACCAAGGCTACGAGAGCTTCGTCGCCGAGATGGGCCACTACACCCGCGTCCTCACGCTCGATTGGAATCAGTATAAGGAAGCCCAAGAAGTCGCCCGACTAGTGAAAGAAAAAGCGGACGAGAGCCGGGAATTCCTTCGCGACCTCAAGCGAATTTAGGATTTCACTAAACACCTCACGCTTGACCAGGCAAAGTTGATCGGTAGGGTCAAATGAATGAAATTCCTCTCCTTGATTCTTGCCACGACCGCCCTTTCCCTCAGTGCGGCTAAAAGACCAAACGTACTTTTCATTTTCACTGACGACCATGCATACCAGGCAGTTGGAGCGTACGACTCCTGGCTAAAGGAACACTGCCCCACCCCGAACATCGACTCGCTCGCTCGCGACGGCATGCTCTTCGAGCAGTGCTACGTCACCAACTCGATCTGCGGGCCGATGCGTGCCGCCATCCAGACCGGCAAGTACTCCCATGCCAATGGCTTCCTCGTGAACGGGAACAGGTTCGACGGAACCCAGCAGACTTTCCCAAAACTCCTTCGCAAGGCAGGCTACACCACCGCGGTGGTTGGGAAATGGCATCTCGGCGAACACATGGCCCCACAAGGATACGATTACTCCGAGGTTCTAGTCGGGCAAGGCCCCTACTACAATCCTCCCATGCGCAAGGATGCGGACGGTGACGGCAAGAACGACGGGGTGGTCAAGCACGTTGGGTACACCACCGACATCATCACCGACCTCGCCCTCGACTGGATGAGAGACAAACGGGACAAGGAAAAGCCCTTCATGCTCATGTTCCAGCACAAAGCGCCTCATCGAAACTGGCAACCTGCTCCCAAGTATCTCAACAAGTACGACGACGTCACCTTGCCCGAACCCCCCACCCTCTTTGACGACTATTCGGGACGCACCTTGGCCGCCCACCAGCAGGACATGACCATTGCCGAGACCATGACCAGGGGCGACTTGAAACTGAGCGCCCCGGGCAACCTCACACCAGAGCAAAAGAAGCTTTGGGATGCCGCCTACGACCCGAAGAACGAGGCCTTGGCCAAGGCAAAGCTCACCGGCAAGGAACTGGTCCGATGGAAATACCAGCGCTACGTAAAGGACTACCTGCGCTGCATTGCCTCGGTGGACGACGGCATCGGGCGTATGCTCGCCTACCTAAAGGAAGCCGGCCTAGCCGAAAACACGATCGTGATCTACTGCTCGGACCAAGGATTCTACCTCGGCGAACACGGTTGGTTCGACAAGCGATGGATGTACGAAGAATCCTTGCGTACGCCCATGCTCGTTCGTTGGCCCGGAGTGGTCAAGCCGGGTAGCCGCAACGGCGACATCGTTTCCCCAATCGACTTTGCAGAAACCTTTTGCGAGGTCGCGGGCATCGAGGTTCCGGGCGACATGCATGGGCGATCTCTAGTCCCCGTCCTCCAAGGCAAGACCCCCAAGAACTGGCGGAAAAGTTTTTACTACCACTATTACGAATACCCCGGATGGCACTATGTTCGACGCCACTACGGCGTAGCCGACGGGCGGTACAAGCTAATCCACTTCTATGAGAAGGACGTCGATCAATGGGAACTGTTCGACCTCAAATCCGACCCTGGCGAAATGAAGAGCGTCTACGGGAAACCCGGCATGACCAAGGTGCAAAAGAGGCTGACCAAGCAACTGGCCATGCATCGCAGGGAACTGGAAGTACCCGAGGAAGATCCACCACACTCTATCGTAAAACGACTCCCCCCGCGCCTGCGCAAACCAACCGCACCGAACTGAGCTTGCGGATGCTCTATGTTAGCGACCTCTTGCGAACCTAGCGAAATCGAGGTTCCTCCTCCCTCGTGCTTGACCCTACCCATTCGGACGGTAAAGTAAATTTTGTAATGAAAAGGTTCGTTTCGCTCGTCTCGCTAATTGTTGCAATTTCAAATCAAGCACGGGCGGAGGTTACTCAGGTTACTGCCCTCCACGACTACGATGTCGTCTACGTGCGGGCTCCGCGATACGGTGACGAGGGGCATGCCCACTGGCCGGAGGTCAAGGACCCCATACGCATGGAACCAGGCGCGGATCTGATGCTGCTTCACCCCGATGGGAGCGAGGAAGTGCTGGTCAAGGGAGGCAACGGATCGGTGATAGATCCTTTTCCATCCCTGGACGGCGAGTGGATTTATTACGTGTACCTTCACGATCAGCGCAAGGAAGCTCTGAATTCCCAACGGCGTTTGGCGTCAAGGGCCGGGGCAGACATTTACAAGATTCACCTCAAGAGCCGTAAGATCGTCCGGTTGACCCATCAGGAATGGACGCCCAACACGGGGGGCGCCGATTGGGCGGAGCGCCCCACCGATCGCGACAAGGTGAATTTGGGATACGGTATCTTCAACCTCGGCCCCTGTCCTTTGCCCGGTGGGAAGCTAGTGTTCAGTTCCAGTCGCAACGGTTACCTGCCGAACAAAAGCTTCACCTTCCCCAACCTACAGCTCTTCGTCATGGACGAGGACGGCAAGAACGTGGAATTGATCGGTCACCTGAACCTGGGCAGCGCGTTGCACCCCACTGTCTTGAAGGATGGACGCATCATGTTTTCCAGCTACGAGGGACAGGGTCTGCGCGACCAACGCCTGTGGAGCCTGTGGGCCATTCGCCCGGACGGAACCGAGTGGCAACCGCTGGTTAGTGTGTTTTCCGGTGCCTCGGCCTATCATTTCCAGACCCAGCTTTCTCGCGGCGACCTCGTTGTGGAGCACTATTACAACCAAAACAACAACGGCTTCGGCAGCTTTTTTTCATTGCCTCCGAAACCACCGGCTGGGGTGGCCCCTTTCGGTGACCCGAACCCGCGTCACGAATCGAATCCACGCTTTCAGCAAGGTATCCACGGCAACGGAAAACCGCGCTATGAATCGATTGCATTTTCTCCCAAGGGTCTGGACGGACTCACTCGGTTCACCCACGGGCAAGACCACGCCTCGCCGAAGGATGAACAGGGGAATTACGTCGGCAAGGTAACTCATCCGAGTTCCGCTCCAAACAACGACCTCCTGCTTGTGTGGTCGCCCGGTCCGACCAACGATTTACGCCGCCCGGTGAACAAGCCCGATTACGACGGGGGCATCTACCGGGTGTCCGGTGGTGGACCGGTGCTGGATTATCGCGATCTGGTAAAGCTCAAGAACGATCCCCGCTACAATGAAATGCAACCGAAGCCGGTGGTGAGCTACCGGGCGATCTACGGGATCGATGAACCGGTCACCCTTCCGCCGCTTGCCAACGATGGTTCCGAGCATGCGGACCTACCCGCGGGCACGCCTTTCGGATTGGTCGGCACCTCCTCTTTTTACAAACGCAACACAAGTCCGGGCTATGGAGCGAAATCCTTCGACGGACTCGACCCGTTCAATACCTCGCAAAATGGAGCCAGCCCCAATTGGAGAACCCAGGGGGCGGATGCCGGCAAGTATTCCGATAATGATATCTTTGCCGTCCGGATCCTGTCGATGGAGCCCACCTCGCATTTCAGTTATGGGGCAAAAATGGGGCGAAACTCCCGCAATTTCATGAACCATGCCCAAGAGCGCTTACGTATCCTCGGAGAGATTCCGTTGCGTAAGAAAGATTCCGACGGCAAAGAAATCCTCGATCCGGAAGGCAATCCCGACACCAGTTTTTTGGCTCGAATTCCCGCGGACATGCCCTTCACCTTCCAGACCTTGGACCGCAACGCCATGGTCTTGAACATGTCCCAGACATGGCACCAGTTGCGGCCGGGCGAAAAACGCTACAACTGCGGTGGTTGCCATGCCCATGCGCAAAAGAGTTTGGATTTCTCCCTGACTTTTGCCGGAAGAGAGGATTATCGACCGACCGACCTAAGCCAGTTGGTAACCCTGCTAAAACCGGGGAAGAAGGAGTTAGGGGTGGAAAAGCAATCCAGTGGGGCAGTCGACGTTGAGTACTATCGAGACATCAAACCCCTGTTGCAGCGCTCTTGCATCAAGTGTCACGCCGGAGGCAAGAATCCAGCCGCTGAATTAGTGCTGGATGACGAGGAGGAGGTCGACGGATACGAGAATACTTGGCATCGCCTGGCAAACGACCAGCGGGCGAAGTACGGACGCAAACCGGTGATCAAGAACGGCTCATGGCGCCAAACCAATGCCTCCCGCTACATCCGTAAATTTCAGTCCAGGCGGAGTCTCCTGGTCTGGCAGATTTACGGCAAGCGACTGGATGGCTGGAGCAACCAGGATCACCCGACCGAGAAGGTGCCCGGCGATCCATCCACATTGCCCGAAGGCGCGAACCCCAACGATGCCGACGTTGATTTCTTGGGTCGAGCCTGTCCGCCACCGAATGCCGGGGTTCCTCCCTTGAGCGCGGAGGAGAAGCTAACCTTTGTGCGTTGGATCGATCTCGGCGCCCCAATCAGTCGCCAGCAACCGGGTTACAGGGAACGCGGTTGGTTCCTCGACGAGTTGCGACCCACATTGTCGGTCAACCTTCCTCGTGCCGGAAGCAATGAACGACTTGATCAAGTTCGAATCGGCATGCACGACTACTACAGCGGCCTTGACGAAAACACTTTCGAGGTGCGCTTTGACTTTAAGATCGATGGTTTGCCCGCAGGACAAAACGCAGCCACCAAGTTCAAGAAGACCCATCCCGGCGTATGGGAATGGCAACTGTCTACACCCATCCAATCGCTCGCCGAGGGAAACCTGAGCGTTTCGGTAAAGGACCGGCAAGGGAACTTGGTTCGGCTGGATCGCCGGTTCTCGGTTGCGGCTCGAACGGCGCAAGTGGACAGAGAATAAGCGCGGTGGTCATAAGTCGATGCGTCAAGTCCTTCACGCATTCTAGAACTGCTCTCTGCTCTTCGCCCTGCCCTTGACCACTGCCGTTTGAGCAGTATGGTAGTGGGAAGATGAAGAAGTTCCTTTCGTGGTCAGCGCTTGTTTGCATTGGAGTGGCGTTGCTAGTGCTTGTGAAATTCGAGGTCTCGGACCAGATGGACCGCCAGTATTACGAGAAGCACGTGGCGACGCACATGTTGCCCATAGCCGAAAAGCCTCAACCCATGGCAGCGCGCGCCTTGGTGGACCAGGACGAAGTGTTCGGGCAGGGGCTGGAAATGATCCGTGGCGCTAAGAAACAGGTGATGTTCGGCATGTACCTGTTCGGTGGTGACATAGGCGACCAGGTGATCGACCTACTCCTTGAGAAACAGAAAGAAGGCGTGGAGATCTTCATGCTGCTTTCGCGCACGTCTCAGGACTATGAGCGAGCGCAGAAGAAAGAGACCGAGACCTTGGAGGAGATTGCGGTTGCAGACGAGGCCGGCACGCCCGTGGCGAAGCCGCAGTACCGACAGAAAATGTCCAAGGCCAAGGAGCTTGGGCTGAACGTTCGCAACGCCGACCCCGGTTTCATCAAGGCCATTGCGCCGGCCCGCGTGGACCACAGCAAAATCATCATCGTCGACGGTGTGGAAGCGATGTTCGGTGGCATGAATTTTTCCGATACCACGGCCAAGAACCACGATGCCATGGTGCGTGTGGCCGGGCCGTTCGTGCGCGAGTTGGAGATCAGTTTCTCGAACAACTGGAATTGCATTCGCGACGGAGCCCCCTACGCCCCCATCTCCATCTACGACGAGACCGCGGCCAAAGAGCGGATGCAGATCCGGTTGCAGGAGGAAGGATATTCCTCCTGTGCCGGCAACCTCACCTTGACCTCACCATACCTGCGGAACACGCGGGTGCGTCTGATCGAAAAGTTCGACGCCGCGACCAAGAGCATTGAAGTGGAGCAGCTGTTGCTCAACGACACGAAAACTCTCAAAGCCTTGGCCCGAGCGGCCAAGCGAGGGGTCAAGGTGCGATTGCTGGTCGACCCCGCGAAGCACCTCTACTACCGGGACTGGAAAGGCGGCCCCAACAACAAGGCGGTGGGCATGGTCGAGGAGTTGAAGCGGGAGCATCCCGAGCTGCCGATCGAAGTGAGGCACTACACCGTGGCCCCGGGCCAGGAGTTACACGTAAAGATGTGCATTATCGATGACAAGACCCTGGGCATGGGATCGACAAACTTCAGCAGCGGCGCCTTCCAGTCGAACTACGAGCTGTTCGCGTTCATCGAGGGCACCGAAATCGTAGGCGACTTTTTGGCTATGTTCGAAACCGACTGGAAGACACGGGGCGAGCCTGCGCCCAAGCTGAATCTCGGACGCAAAATCATCAGCATCTTTTCGGATGTGATTTTTTAGGAAAGTCCCCGGACTGCAGGCAAAAAAAACCTCGTATTTGACCACCGTCGCTTGGGCGATAGGGTTAGTGGAATGGTGGAGAAATCTTTGTGAACCGCAAAAGTTCGGAGCATCCTTGGATTTTCAGCCCTGCTCGGCAGTCTTCATTTTAAGAAGATTCTTTTGGTAGCGCGACTGGACGAGGTCGATCAGAACGAGTACCGCGATAACGAAGTAGAAGGTGGCCTTGCTCATCGGCTCAATCTCGTGACCAAATAGCTTGAGATAAGTCTCAACTCCTTCGCCATGCCCCCCAATTTCGCTTACCAGCATAATTCCGACGATGAAGAGTACGAACAAGCCCAAGACTTCGTACATACGATTCTTTTCCAAAAATTCCGAGACCCTGTCCGCCAGCCAAATCATGAGGATGCCGCTGACGATGATTGCCGAAGCCATAACCCAAAAGTTGTCGGTGAGGGCCATGGCGCTTAGAATGGAGTCGAAGGAGAATACGAGGTTCATAATTACGATTCGTACGACTATGGCCTTGGTCGAACCTGCTCCGTCGGCACCCGCGTCATGGCCAAGCTTTTCAAGAGAGAGCATGTGATAGATTTCCCGCAGCGCCGTATATATGATGAAAACCCCTCCGATCATAACGATTACCCCGTGCAAGTTGAGCTTGGCGTCGATCACTCCAGGCCAGAATAGGCGTGGAAACGGACTTTCGAATACCGAAAGAACTTGGAGAAGAGCAAAAAGCAGAACGATGCGGAGAACTATCGCGAGTCCGATACCCCACTTGCGGACTTTCGCTTGATCTCCAGCCGGAGCTCGCTTGGATTCCAGTGAAATGTAAAGCAGGTTATCGAAACCCAATACTGCCTGAAGCAGTATCAGCATAATTAAAGTGAAGATGATTTCCATGACGTGTTGTGGACCTTAAAGTCAAAATGACTGTAACCAAGCGCGAGTGAACGTCAACGGGAGGTTGACGGGAAACCACTACAGCAACTCCGACATCTCCGAGAACTTAACGCAAGATGAACAGTCCATTAGGACAAAAGACCTCGAACTACCTTCCCGTGGAGATCGGTTAGTCGATGATCTAATCCGCCGTGGGGGAAAACAAGACGCTCGTGGTCCAATCCCAGCAGGTGAAGAATAGTGGCATGCAGGTCGTGGACGTGGACGGGGTTCTCCGTGACCATAAAGCCGAGTTCGTCGGTGGAACCGTAGGTGAGACCGGGTTTGAGACCGCCGCCTGCCATCCAAACGCTGAACGCTTCCTTGTGGTGATCACGTCCGGCGGCATCTTTGTTGGCGCTCCCTTGGAGCATCGGCGTGCGACCGAATTCGCCAGCCCAGATGATTAGAGTTTCGTCAAGCAGACCGCGTTCGTCGAGGTCTTCGACCAGGGCGGCGAGAGGTTGATCGAGTTCACCGCACTTCTCGGGTAGCTCCTTGAATAGTTTACTATGGTGATCCCACCCGCCGTCGCGCAACTGGACAAAGCGTACACCCCGTTCCACCATTCGCCGAGCCATGAGCAGGTTTCCGGCCAAGGAGGGTTTTCCCGGTTCGACTCCGTAGGCTTTCAAAACATGAGCGGGTTCGGTTGAGAGATCGACAAGTTCGGGGATTGTCCGTTGCATCCGAAAGGCCATTTCGTACTGTGCTATGCGGGTGGCGATCTCCGGGTCCCCAACCTCTGCGAGTCGGTGGCGATTGAGGTCGTTGATCGCCCGGATGGTGACTTCACGGTCGTCTCTGTTCATGCCATCGGGATCGGAAAGATAGTAAACGGGGTCGGGACCGGATCGCAGAGTAACGGCCTGATGCACGGAGGGGAGAAAACCGGAGGGTTTCAGGGGAGAACGGCTCTGAGACTTCCCGCTGTACATGTCGACGAAGGCAGGCAGGTCGGCGTTCAGGGAACCGAGGCCGTAGGTGACCCAAGCGCCCATGGAAGGTCTGCCCGGGCGCTCGACACCTGAGGCCATCATGACTTGGGCGGGGGTATGGTTGACATTGTCGGTTCGGACGCTGCGCACAAGTGTCGTCCGATCGGCAAGACGAGCAAGATTCGGGAGAAGTTCTCCGAATTCCATGCCGGATTCACCGTGCTTGCTAAAACTGTATGGCGAGCCGAGAAGCTTGGATTTGGGATTTATGAAGGAAAAGCGTTGTCCCTTGATCAGTTCGTCGGGAACCATCTTGCCATCGTTCTTGACCAGCTCGGGCTTGGGATCGAACAACTCCAAGTGTGAGACGCCTCCACTTGAAAATAGAAGTACGACGTTCTTTGCTCGAGGGGCAAAGTGAGGGGGCTTTGGAGCTAGGACATTCGTCGATGAAAGTGGTGCGCCTGACACGCAAGAGGGCATCAAGGCGTTTAGAGCAATTGAGCCAAGGCCTATGCCCATGCCGGAAAGGGCTGAGCGGCGAGAAAAGCTTGATGTCTCGGTCACTTCCGGTTCGAGGTATTCCTTCATCCCTTGGTAATGGTCTCGTCGAGATTGAGTAGAACGTTGGCAACGTGAAACCAAGCAGCCAACTCGGCGACGGCGGAGGAATCGATCGGGGATATGCCCGCGGCCAGTCCTCCCCTTGTCGACTCGATCAACTTGTAGGCAGACTCGGGATCCGCCTTGAAGCGATTCAACCGACTACGGAACAAGCGCAGGAGGAGTTCGCTTTCTTCATTGGTGGGCTTGCGGGCGGTGGTCAGGCGGAAACCTCGGATGATTCGTTGCTCGATCGGAAACTTGTCCGGTTCGCTCGACAATCGTCGGGCAAGTCCGAAGGCGGCTTCCAAGTAGATGGGATCGTTTAGAAGGGTAAGGGCTTGGAGGGGCGTATTCGTACGATCGCGATCGACTGCGCAGGTGATTCGATCGGGAGCATCGAAGTTAGCCAGGGTCGGGTGCAAGTAAGTACGGCGCCAAATAGTGTAGAGCGAACGGCGATATCGCTCCTCTCCGACGGAAGTCTTGTAGACGGGGGATTTAGCGTCACGTATCCACCAGATGCCCTCGGGTTGAGGAGGGTACACGGGCGGTCCACCCAACGCCGAAGACAGGATACCAGCGACAGAAAGGGCGTTATCGCGAATAGCCTCGGCGGACAGACGTAGTCGGGATACACGGGCAAGCCAAAGGTTGCTTGGATCGATCGCAAGTAATTCGGGCCGGACGTTTGAGGACTGCCCGTAAGTGGAGGAAAGCGCGATGGTTCGCAAGATACGCTTCATAGACCAACCCTGAGCGATGAAATCGGTCGCCAACCAGTCGAGTAGTTCGGGGTGGGTCGGAGTGTCCCCCTGCGTACCGAAATCCCTGCCCGTTCGCACCAGTCCCATCCCGAACAACTCGGTCCACCAGCGGTTCACAGTGACACGGGCAGTCAACGGATTCCCGGGATCGACTAACCAGCGAGCAAGTCCGAGACGATTGGCAGGAAGATCATCTTTGGGGGGATGGAGAGATTGCGGCAAACCGATCGTCACGTTTTTGCCGAGAGTCTCGTAATTGCCACGCTCGAAAATACGAGTTTTCCTAGGCTTGGCCATTTCCTGCATGACAAAGGTGGTTGAGCCCCCGACCTTGACGGTGGGTCCGGCCATTGCCGCTCGACCCGCTCCAATGCTTTTACCCATTTCATCAGGGGTATTGTTAAAGTAGGCGAAGAGCCGATAGTAATCCTCCTGGGTGAAAGGATCGTATTTGTGATCGTGGCACTGAGCGCACTCGAGAGTGGCTCCCAACCAGACTGTCCCGGTCACGTTCACGCGATCGAGGACTTGATAGGTACGACGGGCCTCTTTGGGCGTACCGGATTCCGTGTTGAAGGGAGCGGCGCGATGAAACCCGGTGGCTATGCGCTGCCGGAGGGTGGCGGCCGGCAAAAGGTCGCCGGCGAGCTGCTCGATGGTGAAACGATCAAAGGGCATATCGTCGTTAAAGGCCTGCACGACCCAGTCGCGCCATGCCCAGCTTGGACGGACGACGTCCTCATGAATACCTGTAGAATCACCATAGCGTGCAAGATCGAGCCAGTGTCTGGCCCAACGTTCGCCGAAGTGGCGAGAACCAAGCAGGCGGTCGACCACCTTGCTTTTCGCCTCGGGCGAGGAATCCTTTAGAAAAGCGTCTAGTTCATCAAGGGTTGGAGGAAGACCGACGAGGTCAAAAGTAACGCGACGCAACCATGCGGCTGGCGTTGCGGGCGGGTTTGGCCCCATGTTTCGCCCTTCCAGATGACTCAAGACAAAGTTGTCAATCGGTTGTTGGCACCAGTCGACGTCTTTTACCTGGGGCAAGCTGGGCCGTTTCGGAACGTCATAGGCCCAGTGCTTGGTGAAGGACTTAAAGGAGGCCACCGATTCTTCTCCATCCGACGTCGACGGGCGGTAAGTCGTGAACTTGTCATTTTCTGCCGTAGATCGATGGGTTGCCCAAACCCAGTCATCAGACCGAGCCAACGAAGATACTCGCATCTCATCAAAGCCTGCCCGTGTACTGAGGTTTGGCTTGAACTGAAAGTATCCGAAATGAAGGTCACGCCCAGCATTGTTAACGGCCCCGGAGACATCTGTCTCGCTTCCCACCTCAACCCCGTTGACGTACAGCCGAATGGTGCTCCCCTGGCGTACACCGGCAACGTGATTCCAAGTATTTACGGCAATGTCGCGAGGGGAGTAAACGCTGTGCCTTTTTTGTTCGATTTCAACACTGAAGCAGGGTTTGTCGTCATTACCTGTTTGGGTCGTGCCCAAAAACCACTCATTTTCTCCGGGTTGCGCTCCGGTCCGCCACTTCCCGAAGTCCCCGACGTTCATCCAGCCCGAAGTGCGGGCTTCCTTTCGCTCCCACATCTCGAGGGTGAAGTCGCCGTTACCGAAATCAAGTGCTGCGCTGTCGGACACTTTCACCCCGCCGTTTCCACCCGATTGCGTCATCCTCACTCCCTTCCCCACCTTGCCTGCTTGGCCATATTTTACGCCGGATCCGATGTTTTCACCATGGTTGCCGCTTTCTGAAGAGTCAGTCACCGGCGCAGCCCCTTCATTCAGGTGCCAGACACCAACGTACCCTTTCTTCCAGGTAGAACCATTGATCGCGTAGCTCGGTGTCGCCTCGCCCGCTTTACCCCAAAAGGCGTAGATTTTCGTATCATGGACCAACTCGGGAACTTGCACCCATACCCATGATATGCCATCAGCGTCGTTCCAAGTCTCCACTTCGTAATGGAGAACCGTTTTCTTGTCGGAGGCAGTGAAACGAAGATCCGCCCAGGGAACTCCGTCACGAGTGTTGAAGTCCGCGAAGTTCACCCCATGGCCATCTCTGAACACTACCAGCACCGGAAAACCCTTAAGCTTCGCGTGTTCCTCTCCGTAACCGGGAAACGAAATTTCCATCTGCCGCGACCATGTGTAGAACGGGACCTTCTCGTCACCTGCGCCAAGGATGGAGAAACGATTCGTAGCGGCATTGGCGCCGACCGAAACGGAAAATTCCTTTGCGGTCGGGGAAACCTTGAAATTGTAAGTATGACCCGAGCCGGAAAAATCTCTTAGGGAACCGTTGGTCACAGTGACGTCGTTGGCCAAAAAATCGTTCACCGGAGTCGGCAAACCCTTGTGAGTGAAAGTCACGCGAATGGGAATGGAATCACCAGTAGTGCCTCGCACTGCCGTAATGATCGGCTTAATGCCAGCACCGAAAGCGGCCGTCAGCAAGGAGGCCATTCCAATAGCAATGATCAGGTGAAATTTCATACAGTAAGATTCTAAATCACCTAAGTGGAAATAGAAAGTCTTTTAAAGCCCTCAGGCAGACGGAAGTATTAGCGGTACGATCATTCGCGTCCATGAAATTCTTCTTCTTTAGGAAGCGGTTCTACGGTCCACGGTGTCGCTAAAAATCGATAAGAGGTGAGATAGAGGAATGAAACGCGGCGGATGAACAGGAATGGATTAAATTTCCTCCAGACATGGGATCTGGTCACCTGTTCCTTGCCATGGGATTCGAGGTGGAACTTGAGTTCGTCAGTTTTTCAGGATTTCCCTTTTCCAATAAGCAGAAAGCGGGCAGAAGGTCAAAGGCAGGAAGCAAGTGAATAACGACCTGACCCCACTTAATTCTCGCGATCCAAGGTCTGAGATGCCCCCAAAAAGCCTGCATCGCCAGTTCATAGTTTCGTCCCATGGAGAGCCTTTGGGATAACAAAATATTATGGTAAACTCCAACCGCAGTGGCGAAGGTGCTTGCAAGCACCTCACTCACTGGCACCAGCTCGTACGCAGCGAGATTCCGAAAGACCGTGAAGTCGTAGATTTAGAGAATCGAATTGTAGCGGCTCGCGGAGGTAACCTTGGTCATGTGAAATTGCAACGTACTGATCGGCTTAGGTGTGTCGAAAGTGAAGAGTTGCTCGAGCAGTTGGCGCCAGCACCAGGTTTAAGTCGGGTTCACCAATGAACTCACGTAGCTCGAATTTCTTCGGGTTCGAACGGATCCGTCTGCTCGCACTGTGCGATCGCGGAGCTCGTGACGAAAGGTCTTCGCTGTGCGCGAAATGTAAGGCCACGGAGGTAGCTCTGACCGCCCCAGCGCGAATCCGCAATCAGAATCGCGCGTATTTTGAAGCCGGGCGGCAGCACGCAATCACTCGTTTCCGATGCATTCCAAGCCGGCAACGTAATCCAGTGATCTGCTGAAGGGTCGCCCGGAAACGGAGCATTGGGCTTCAGCGTGCGGATCGTGATCGTATCCGGATTCTGTAAAACCGCCGTCAGACCTCCGAGCGACTGGGACTCTTTAAACGCGAGTCGAAAGTGATAGGTGACTCGGTTGCGTCGTTCCGATTCGGACGCTTCGATCGTCCAGCTTGCGTGCTCGATTTCGCTAGGCGCGGGAGCGATAAGACTTTTGAGCATTTCAGCAGTTGCGGGCTTCGATCTGGTCTCGCGAAACGCGGCGGAGCTGTCGACATCGATGGCGCTTGGTTGAACTTCGGCAAATCCTGAAACTTTCACGAGAAGGTGGGCGAGGATAAGACGAGAGAGTCTCATGGATTCGAACTGCTTAATTCGTGGGCCGATTCATTCATCAAGAGAAGGGTCGAAAACAGGAAATCCTGGACCAATATTCCAATCAAAAGTGAATGCGCCTATTGTTAAGTCTACAGCCCCGCTGAAGATGTTTTTTGCTTTTGGGTAAACAACCAATCCATGAAACCCTTGGTGAAGTAGGCAAAATCGTCAATGACATGACCTTGGGCCTTATATTCATGATACCTTACGTCTACGGCACCTGCCTCAGTTAAAGCTTTGAAACTTACGCGTGAACCTTCAACTCCTTTGTCACCGTCTCCATTGAAGATCCAAATGGGAAGGTGTTTGATCGATTTTGCTTCTCCGGCGTTCTGTGGACCGTGAAAAGATCCGGACAACGGTGCGGCGGCCGCAAACTTATTAGGGAAGGTGCGGATGAAATTCCAAGTACCCTGCCCTCCGCGCGAAAAGCCCGTCACATAGACTTGATTCACATTGATGTCGGGCGTCTTCGGATTGTCGTTCAGTTCAGCAATCAAGTCATCAAGGGCCTTGATGGTCATGCCTCGATATTCATCACTCGTCCAGCGGTCTTGGTTGTTCCTGTTCCGGGGAATGAACAGAATGTGCGGATGGGCTTTTTGAATCTTCGGCAGTGACCACACTCCTTTAGGAAAACCTTTGTGCGTATCAATCGTCAGATCCGTATATCCGTGAAGAAACATCACCGTAGGATATTTCACCCCAGCCTTAAGGTGTTTAGGGACATAGATGTGATAAGGTAGTCCGTTTTTGTGTTTCCGATCTTCGTACAGGGTCTCGAGATTTTGAATTGCCCCGATCTCGTCACGAATCGCCTTGAGCTGTTGAGTTGCTTCAACTGGTATGATCCTCGAAATACCCCGACCGTCACCTCCAGGCGGAAGCTTGTGACCGCTACAAGTCACCCAAATGGGAGTTTTACCAGTTTCATAGCTCCCTATCCGTTTCAGCGTCCCTGTTTCCTGATTAACGCGATAAACCTCTAATTCGTGATCCAATTCACATGCCACGAAGATAAAATTTCCCGTTGTATCGATGCAGAACGATCTCGGGAAACGCCCCGTTGGGAAATGGCCCACCGACTTCATTCCTCCTGTTTTCAGATCGATCTCAAAACCGGCTAAGGTGTCGCCATGAGGTTCTCCCTTTTCCATCCTGCGCCCATCGCGATTCGAGACGTAAGCGAAACGGCCATTTGGCGTGATATGGATGTCGGCGGCGGCCCCCCCCCCCTCCCAGTCCGCGGGTAGGCTTGAGAGCGTTTCCAACAAAGAAAGCCGGCCGTTTTCATCATCGAAGTTCCACGAACTTATGCCGCCGCCTCGTTCATTTGCGGTAAAACCCATATGGAGGGTGGGATGGTGAGCATAGTGACGCGGGCCATGGTATTCGTGGTCTACGTCTGGTCCGGGTGCAAACGGCGGGTCGAGCGGAATGAGCGTGCCCTTTTCCGGATCAAGGGCAAACTGGAACACAGCGTTCGGTTCGGTGTGCGGCGCATAGACATAGCGGTTACTGGGATCGGTGGTAATAAAGTGTGCATGCTTTGCGGTGGTGTGTTCGTCGGTCTGTTCGCCGGTGCAACGACGTTGGGCATCAATTTGCCATACACTCACCGCTCCATCTCCAAAATGTGCCCCGAGCAGATTCTTTCCGCTGGCATCCACATGAATCGAGGGCGAGCGCATGCTCACCGGTGCGATGTGGATTTGCTCGAACTTTCCGTGCTTGATCCTCAAGCTAATGATGTGCGGTTTGCCCTGCTCTCCCCCCTCGGGCTTGACATGAGACTCCACATACAACATCTCGCCATCGGTCGAGAGGCTCATGGGTCCGCCAACACCCAGAAGTTTCAGGCGCGCGTGTTCGATCAAGGCTCCCGATTGAGAATCGATGCGATAGGAAACCAGATCAGAATCCTTTGCCGCGGCAAGGAAGAGGAACTGGTCTGCCGCAACGGGCGAAACAAGACTTAGGATTGCGATAAGGAACGAGATAGTTTTAATCATCTGGAGGCTTTGAGTTGAGTGATGGTTGCCTTGAGTTTGGCTTGTCGGCGAACGCTGAAAGCAACTTGTCCCAAACAATGTTCAGTTCACCCTGCATATCCCGTATATTCGCGGTAATCGCAATCACTGCATCCTGCTCCGGAAGCACAATGCAGAACTGACCGTCTTTCCCGTCGCCGGGGAAAGCCCCGTGACGGCAGCGCCAGAATTGAAAGCCGTAGCCCTGATCCCAATCCCGACTTGGATCGCGGCCATTAGAGACTTGCTTCGAAGTAGCTTGCTTAACCCATGACGATGGAATCAATTCCTTTCCCTGCCACTTGCCTCCCTGTAGGTAGAGCTGACCGAACTTTGCAATATCCTCAGTGCGAACAAATAATCCATAACCTCCAATGGAAACCCCATCTGGACTCGCGTCCCATTTAGGGCTACGAATTCCGAGAGGTTCAAACAAGGAGCGCTTCAAGTAGGCTAAAACCGTTTTCCCCGTCACCTTTTGAACAATCGCCGATAGCATATAGGTTCCAGGCGTATTGTAGCGGAAATGGGTTCCCGGTTTGTGCGGAACGGGATGAGCGAGGAACGCCCTCACCCAGGGAGTCTTAGCGTCCAGCTTGACCTCATCCTGATGTCCACTCGTCATAGTCAGTAAATCAGGAACCCGCATCTTCTTTAGATTGGCAGAAGGTTCGGAAGGAGCATCAACGGGAAAGAACTGCAAAACGGGGTCGTCGACACTCAGCTTCCCATCTGCCACTGCCAGCCCTACCGCCGTCGAGGTGAAGCACTTGCTAAGTGACCACAATATGTGCTGTTTTTTGGCTGACTCAGGCCGCCACCATGCTTCGGCAACAACGTGTCCGTGACGAACCAGCATAAAGCTGTGCATGGAATTCACTTGTTGATCAGCGGTTTCTATAAACGCGAGAATCGTTGCTGAAGAAACCCCTTGAGCTTCGGGAGTGCTCCGAGGCAAATCCGCGACTTGCGCCGTAAGGTTGCCGTTCGTAATAAGCGCCACAAAGCCGAATAATATTATTGATGAGGGGGTTTTTATATAAAGCCTTACGGTTAGCGGATTTCGGCACAGCATTCGGATTGATAATCCTACTCGCGGCCATGAAACTCTTCCTCTTTAGGAAGCGGTGCTACGGCCCAGGTTGCGGGGAAGAAACGCACGATCTTTCCGGGCCTGAAACCTTCCAGAAGAATGCCGCATTGCACCTGAATCTGAACTCCACTACATCCGGGGAGCACTGGTGCTTTGCCAATCTTCAGAATGTTACCGCCCTTGCGATCATTAACCTGATTGTAACACTGGAGCGATTCGCGAACGACAATGATATTCCCCTTCGGCGCAATGTTTCCCCAATCGTATTCCTTAGTGGGCCAACCAAGCGCTTTGGGATTAGGATTAGGCAGTTCTTTGAAAAGAACCGGATCGATCGAGTCGAAAAACGTAATCGTGACGACACGCTTTCGATCTTCTACCGCTGTGACAAAACCGGGCAACCCACGCTCGCGAATGTGACGATGATGACGTTTGAGTTGCTGCGCAGTGGCTACGCCGCGGCTCTCATCGTCCAGCCAGATATCCGTGACTCGGCCCGGGCCGAAAAGCGTCGCCCAAGTAAGATTCATCTGGACGAGCTGTCCGGGTTCGATGTCTTCGATCGCTCCGAAGCCATCTCCGCGATAAATCATCGTGCTCTCCATCGGGTCGAAAACCCTCCGCTCGCCGGACGGCTTGCCATCTTTGCCCTGGAGCGTCGCGGTGAGTTTCTTTCCCACGATCTGGTAAGAACGGTCGGTGAATTCTCCTTCCGTGACGGGGACGGAGGGCTCGATCTTTTCCACTTTCCAGATTTGTGATTTTCGGGCATAGAAGCTGAAATCGTCCTCCAAACGAAAGCAGCGTGTGAAGTCGACCTCCCCAGAAGGGTTTCCGTGCTTATCCTTCCTCCGCTGGAGCTTCCCGTTTCGTGTTTCCCAAAATCGTTCTTCCTCAGGTCGAATATAGAACAAACCGTGCAGATGCATCCCAATCGGAATATCGCGCAAGGCAGCCAGCGCGTTTCGGCAATAGATACTTGAATAAGGCAACATCACCACATCAATAGCCTCATCCTTTCCTGCGCGGCCATCTTGTCGATCGACGCGAAGTTTCAAAGTGCGTTCTATATGATCGACCCCGATAAGTTCGCCTGCGATGTAGTGGGCATACTTTTCCGGAGGGAATTCACCTTTTACGGGTTCGAACCACGGCAGGGTGACGTCTGAATCAGCATCTGTGCGGAACTGGGAGAGTGGAACTCTCTCCTCCTCTGCAATGACGACGGAAGTCGTGAGCAAAGCCGTAAAGATTAGGCAAGAGGTTTTTCTCTTCATTTAGGGCTTCTAGCTTTTAGCGACCTGACTCTAGGAAACCACTTCGGACATCGTTCTCAGGCTGTCCTGAAATTGATTGGTTTCGACTCCAGTGCGTTGAATCATGGTGAGGAGCAAGTTGCTCAATCTCGCTTCGACATCAACCGGAGATCCGTGAATCTTGTAGTGCGCGCTCGGCTTATCTACAGTGTATTTCCCAATCTCCGGAAGGTTGTAATCGACATGCTGTCCATGCTTGACACCTAATTTTTTACCCCCCGCGTAAATAGTGGGAAGATTCGCCAAACCGTGACTATGACCATAGGACATGCCACTACCCCAAAGCACCTGAGTCGTATCCAGGAGGCACCCTTCTTCGTCGCTATTTTCCTTAAGTTGGCTAAGGAAATAACTCAGTTGCTCGACCAGAAAGGTATCGGTCTGGGTGAGGCGGCGAAGTTGCTCCGGATCTCCGTTGTGATGGGAAAGCTGATGACGACCCTGTGAAATACCGATGTCAGGAATTGCTCCGCCATTGGACTCGCTGCAAATCATGCAAGTGATCACCCGAGTCATGTCGGTACGCAGGGCCAACACCATCAAGTCGTAAAAGAGGCGGTGATACATCTGCACCTGGCTTTTGTTCAGTTGCCGAGTGAAGCGATCCGACTCCGATTTCTTGATCTCCGGTTTTGGCACCTCGAGCCAAGCATCCGCTCGTTCTGTTCGCACTTCGACCTGACGAACGGCAGTGAGGTATTCGTCGAGCTTGGTGCGATCTTCGGAACCGAACTGTTGATTGACCCGTTTGGCGTCACTCAACACCGCGTCAAGAATGCTACCGCGACGAGCCAGACGGCGACGAACCACTTCTTTGCCTCCGCGTTCCTCTCCAAACATCCGATTGAAGATAGATTTCACATTATGTTCAGCCGGCAGCTGAATCCCATCACGAGACCATGCCAAGGAACTACCTTCGACTGCCATCTCCAGAGATGGGAAGCGGGTGAATTTGCCCTGAGCTTCAGCCATGATCTGATCAGCCGAGACGGTATTGCGAAAGGCGCCACCGTTGGCCGGAACTTTTTCACCTGTGAGCCAGATCTTTTCGCAATTGTGATGAGCCTGTGACTTTGGATGGTGGAGTCCACTAATCGGTGAGACTTCGGCCCGATGCACCTCCAATGACTTCATTGGTGAGGTGAATTCGTAATCTGCTCCCGCCTTTTCGATCTGCCATGTCAGGGTGTTGACGCCATTGGGAATATAAAGAAACACACTGCGTTTCGGTGAAGTCGGTTTCGGGAAACCTGGTGCGCCCATGCAATTCAAGACAGGCAACGCGATACTTGCTCCAATCCCACGCAACATGTGGCGGCGACTGAGATGCCATTTATTAGTTTGAATATTCATGAGTAAGTTCCTTTTGCTATCTTTTCTGGAAAAGTTCCGAAAGCACGAAGGCTTCCACAATGTCTTTGACGCGGTAATCTTTTTCGCGGCCGATCTTCGTGATTGCCTCCAGTTCGTCGCGATCCTCAAAAGTCACCGTTCGGCGCAATCCATAGATCGCGAGTTTCTCGGTAAACGCTTCATTGAACGCATCCAGGTCGTCCATTAATAATTGCTTGAATTCTTTTGCGTTATTAAATTTCCGCCCATCGGGCAGTTCACCACTGGCATCGACCAAGGGATCATCGCCCATACCGGACACTTGCTCATGCGTACGCCATTCGCCAATCGCGTTGTAGTTGTCAAATGCCAAGCCTAATGGATCGATCTTGCGATGGCAGGATGCGCAACTAGGATTGCGTTTGTGGGCGTCCAACTTCATTCGCAAAGTCGCTTTCGGTGAATCCACCGGAGTCGGATTGATAGGTTCCACGTTTGCCGGAGGCGGAGGCGGCGTTTTCCCCAGAATTGCCTCCGATAGCCAGGCACCCCGATGAACGGGACGATGTCGAGTGCCATCGGATGTTAAAGAAAGAACCGAAGCGTGGGTCAACAACCCTCCTCGATGCTCTTCCGGCTTGAGCAAGACCCGTTGGAATTGATCCTTGGTGATATCAGGCACTCCATAAAACTTGGCCAGGCGCGGGTTCATCATCGTCCAGTCCGAATCAATGAATTCACGCAACGTCAGACCCTTATCCAAGACCTCCTTGAAGTAAGCCTGCGACTCGCCGATCATGCTCTCTTCCAAATGTTGATCGTAGTTCGGGTAAATCTTCTTATCAGGGGCAAACATCCCGACTTTACGCAAATGCAACCACTGCTTGGTAAATGATTTAGTGAACCGCACGGACCGGAGATCCGCCAACAAACGAACCACCTGTCGTTGCAACTCAATCCGATCACGCAGCTTACCCTTTTCAGCGAGAGCGAACAATTCCTCGTCCGGCATCGTGCTCCAAAGAAGATAAGATAGGCGCGAGGCAATTTCCCAATCGTTAAGAGTGTGCCTTTCGGCGTGTTCATCCCCTTCGGCAATAAAAAGAAAGCTCTTTGAAGACAAAACTGCAGTCATCGCCGTTTTTACTGCGTCCCTAAACTTTTCTCCCGCAGCGACTTCGGCCTCGACGATGCGGAAAAAGCCATCCAGCTCACCCTTGTAGAGTGGGCGACGGAAGGCACGCTTGGCCATGGCTCCAAGTCCGGCGCGGACTTGCGCCAAGCTTCCCTCCTCACTTGCCATATATGTCTTACGAAAATGTTTTACCTGCTCCGATATAATCGGGCCGCGCACCGACATGGAATCCATAATCAACACAGAGTGCAGCGGTTCGCCATCATCACTAATGATCTTCATCTGCCACGGCATACGCTCTTCCGCAAAGCTGACGAACGGTTTGCGCCCATGGCGCGCTGAGCGGTGAGTTTTATTGAGATAATTGGCATTGTTCAGCAAATGAATGCCATTCCCCCTGCTCGATGGAAAGTGAGCCAGAAAACTGACCGTGACCGGTTTGCCTTCCGGAGCAATGACGTCTTGTTCGAACAACACACGATCGAGATCCGGAGAATATGCCTGAAACCGGGGAGCAGCCTGATCTGCCGCCTTGAGTCCACTCATGGTGTAACTGATTTCGTAGATACCGGGACCGGGGTACGGGGTCTCCCTGGACCAGGGAGCACCTCCATGGTGCAGGTCGCTCGCCCATAACAGCTTTCGCGCCTTGTCAATCTGGCCAGCTTTGGACAGACGCTCATAGTGTGGATGGTTAGGTGCGATGTTCTCCATCCGCTTACTGCCCTCGATATACGAAATCGGCTTCTCGGGATACGCCTCACTCAGCACGATCTCCGCAGCAGTGATATATTTTTCCACATGCGTGGGGGACAACGTCAGGATGGAACCCAAGCGCTCAAAACCATTCCACTCCGGGTCTTCCAACAATCCGCCCGGATCCGAGGCGTCGTATTGTACCCCAATTAGGTCGTATATGGTGTTGACGTATTCCTCCCTGGTCAAGCGATTGTAGGAGACACGGTCCCGCTTGGCCATACGAGCGGTCTCACCTTCCTTAATTCGTGCAGACAGCCACTCCACAATCACCGCCCCTTGCTCGGCAGTTGGGCGCTTCTTTTCCTTCTCCGGCGGCATTTCACCTGAGCTGATCCGCTCCATTACCTCCGCCCAAAGCAATGTGTCCTTGGTTCCAACTTCATGAGATAAATCATCGATCCGGAAATCCCCCTTCTGCTTCTTTTCCCCATGGCACCGGAAGCAATGTTCTTTGAAAAAAGGCAACGCTTCTTTGTTGAACACATCTACCCGTGCAGACTCGTCTGCCTCCAAGCAGGGCACGTTTGACCCAAAAGCGACGCTCACAAGTACCAGACTATATCTAAAATGCAAAATCATGATCCACTGTTAACGGTAAAAGCAAATAACGAAGAAACAAAGTAATGAGACATACCATTAAATCAGGAGTCAAATCTCATTGCCAACAGCAACAGAATTCAAAGTTCAAATACGATATAAATTCGACGCCATCAATCTCTAATGGGATTTCCTGGATATGAACAAGCAACAGGTCTTAAGGAAAAGACCAGAGGAAACTACAGAACTTACTTAGAACTTGTAAAAAACACTCGAAATCTACTTTCCTTGTAGGACTGAGGTAGCAAAGGGCTAGTACTTTGAGTTGCAATGCCAGTGCTTAAGCTGCTTGTAAATGTTTTGATGGAATGGACGCCCGCACCGAGAAAAGTCGACAGTAGGGAGTCCATTCCAATAGCAAAACGTAGCATATGTTTCACCTCAGAAGATTTTTTTCATGTTGATGCATCACACAAGACTATCAAACAACGACGTATGGGTTGGAGAACAAATCATATTTAATGAAAATTAGAGTTGAATAAAATGCTATATCGACTTGAAGAAAGGTAAAAGAGGTTTCCCCGAAAGAACGAACAAAATTCGACTCCTCTGCAAACCTTTCTAAACCAGTGAAGATACATTATGAAGAATCCTTTGCGGAAAATATTTCAGCCGCATAACTACGTTTCATTGGCAACACTGGCATGCGCAACCAACTTCTGCCTAACCGAAAAGGCCCACGCAGCAAACGTCTACAAGAGTCGCATTAGTCCCCAGTGGTCAGTCGACGGTTCTCATTTTTGGTATCGCAACGACCTTCCGCAAGGAACTCGAAGATTCGTGTTGGTCGACCTGAGGAAAGGTGTCCGCGAAGAAGCCTTCGACCATGAGCGTCTGGCAAAAGCACTTCTGGCGACAGGCGTCAAGGGGGTGAAGGCGAACAGTTTGCCTGTGAATCAACTACATTTCGACACTTCCGAAAACCTCGCATATTTCCAAGCGAAAGGACTTCACTTCCAATGGAATCGAAAAACGAAAAAGCTTACGAAAACAGAAGCCAAAGCCATTCCCAAAACCTCGTATTCAACAAACAAGCCAACCGAGCGGGAACCGAAACCCAAGCCCAAGCAATACCGACCTAGTCGCAACGTTTCGCCCGACGGAAAGTGGAAAGCTTTCATCAAGGATCACAACGTTTTCGTAAGGTCCACCAAGGGCGAAGAGGAAATTCAACTGAGCAAGGATGGTAAATCGGACAACAGCTACCAAGGGCCATTTTGGTCATCGAATTCGAATAACTTGATTTCTTTTCGCGTTCAACCGGGCAAAGTGAGCGAAGTTCATCTCGTCGCATCATCACCGAAAGGTGGCGGAAGGGCCAAACTCCACACCCGCAAATATCCGCTACCCGGCGACAAGTTCACGAAGCATGAGCTGAACTGGTTCGACCTAGAAGCCAAAATCAATGACGGACAAGACAACAAGAAGCACCATCTTAAACCTCAGGTTGGCTTAATAGACTTTGGTTGGCCCAACTTGCGCTGGACTCCTGATGGACGCTATGCCCGCTACCGCAAAGTCGACCGAGGTCACCAGCGACTTAGACTCATTGAAGTGGATACCTTCACGGGAAAAACCCGCGACCTAATAGACGAGAAAAGCGAGACCTTTATCTGGACTGAACACCCAAAAGACCTCGGCGTGCCTTTGGTCAATTGGCTAACAAAAACCAATGAAATCATTTACGTCTCCGAAAAGGACGGATGGAGACATCTTCACCTCATCGACGTCGACTCAGGTAAAATCAAAAACCCAATAACAAAGGGGGACTTCGTCGTCCGTTACGTCGACAAGATCGACGAAGACAAGCGGCAGGTATGGTTTCGTGGGTCAGGACGAAACTCAGGTCAGGACCCATACCTAATCCACTACTATCGGGTCAACTTCGACGGCAGTGGATTCACTGCGCTGACCGAGGGCGACGGATACCACAAGATTCAATACTCCCCCGATCAAAAATTCATCATCGACAGTTATTCCCGCGTCGACATGGCGCCTGTCCACGAATTACGGCGTGTATCGAATGGCAAACTGGTCTGCGAACTGGAAAAGGCCGACACCTCCGAAATCGAGGCTGAGGGTTGGGAAGCGCCGGAAGTCTTCTCTGCCAAGGGTCGGGACGGCAAGACCGACATTTGGGGAATCGTCTGTCGCCCCCGCGATTTCGACCCCGGCAAGAAATACCCGATTCTCGAGGCAATGTACGCCGGCCCCCATGATTCATACGTACCCAAGCAATTCAGCGAGGGATCGCGCTACTCATCTTGGACCGATATGGGATTCATTGTAGTCAAGATCGACGGCATGGGGACGGCTAATCGTTCCAAGGCCTTTCATGACGTGTGCTGGCACAACCTAAAGGACGCCGGTTTCCCTGATCGCATCCTCTGGCACAAGGCCTACGCCGAGAAAAATCCTTGGTACGACATTACCCGTGTTGGAATTTACGGCGGATCGGCAGGAGGCCAAAGCTCGACGGGCGCCCTACTCTTCCACCCGGATTTCTACAAGGTCGCAGTTTCGTCCTGTGGTTGCCACGACAACCGCATGGACAAGGCATCTTGGAACGAGCAATGGATGGGTTATCCCGTAGGTCCTCACTATGCCGAATCATCCAATATCGACAACGCCCACAGACTTAAGGGCAAACTGCTTCTGATCGTAGGCGAACTCGACAAAAACGTACCCCCGGAATCCACCTACCGACTCGTCGATGCCCTCATCAAGGCAAACAAGGACTTCGACTTCATCATGATTCCCGGTGCCGGCCACGGTGGAGATGGTCGCCACGGACATCGTCGTCGGGTCGAGTTCTTCCGTAAATACCTGTTGGGTCTCGAGCCACCCAACTGGAACGCTTCACGGTAAACAAGAAAAACGGGATTGGCGCCAGCGAACCCGATGGCGAATCAGTTACCCTTGGTTTTGAGCGGAGGAGGCGCTGCGTCCTTGTTGCGAAAACCGTACATAGGTAAAAGCCTATAGTAAACTTCCAGGCTCAAGGTAGCCAAGGTAGTTGAAACTACGCGACCACCTGCCACTGCGTGAGCGGAACCGACGTCCCAGCTCCCAGTCTCTGCTCCGGTCTTTTTCTGCAGAAGAGGAAGGGTTTCCTTGAGTCGCTCGTTCCAGTCCGCCCAGATCGGCCCTTGGTGCTGGTAAAGAGCGAGCGTACCATAATAGAGGTAGTAGTAGTCGGGAGATTTCACGTTGATTTTACGCATTTTGAGGACTTGGGCGCTCTCGGGCATCCGCGGGTCGGTCGGTGGCACGAGGTCCAGTTGGCGGCAAAACATTCCAGTAGCCACCATCGCGGGCTTGTTCTTTTCAGGCCCTGTATAACCATAGATTCCGCCGTGCCTTCCTCCACCCGCATGATCAAACCACCGACGGGCATTCTCAAAGACACTTTCCTCCACTTCGATACCCGCCATACGAGCGCTGTGCAGAGCCATGTATTGCCAACCCGTGACCGATGTGTCAGAATCACTGGGACGGGGTTCATAGCGCCAACCACCCTTTTTCGGGTCCTGTGAGGCTATGATCAGCTTGATCGCCTTCTCCGCCGGTTCCTTTAAGGAAGGGTCCTTACTAAGCCCGTAAGCCTCGCACAGAGCGATAGTGGCAATGCCGTGACAATACATCCGACCACCACCTCGTAGGTCGCCGTTCTCCTTCTGCTGGGCAACTAGCCATTTGATGGCTTTCTGAACTGTGCCTTGGAACTTACCGGGAGTTTTGTGACTGACGCCCCAACCGTAATAGCAAAGCAAGGCGAAGCCGACTCCCGCAGTTTCATAGCTGCCGTTGCCGCCGTGTTTCTTGATGTCCCAGCGTCCATCCGGCTCTTGGTTTCTGGCAAGCCATTCGAGAGCGAGGCCGATGGCGCGCTCGGTGGCGTCCGAACCGCCGAGTTGCTCGATGACTTCGAGCGAAGGCTTGTCGCGCTGCTTACGAAGCAAATTGGTAAGAGCCGTCGGATCCAGAGTATCCTTGGGGGTCTGCAATTCGCCGGGGAGCAAAGGATCGGTCTCGGGATCAGTCCCCGGAAGATTAAGACTCATGGAAGCAATGGTACCCTTACCATCGAAGTCCGGCAGGTCTCCCTTAGCCTCAAGACCACTATGAGCAACCACCACATCGCCTCCGGTGTCAGTGGTTTCTGCGGCGGCATCTCCGGGTTCGATTTGTTCGACCTCCGTAGTGCTCTCGGATGCGGTGTTTGCAATCTCTGCGCTCTCTTCGGATTTCTTAGTCTCGACTTGCGGAACGGCCTCGGTCGGGCGAAACACGTCGGCTAGAGGATTTGCTCTTTCCTCGGCCTTTTGTATTTCCCCCGGAGCACTCTCCTCTAGTTCGAGGATTTCCAATTCGGGTATAAAAGTTTCAGGCAATGAGGTAAGCAGGGGAGATATTTTATCCGGTTTGGTTACAGGTTCTTCCGCGGATTCGGTATTTGCCTTGGAGGGACGGATATCGCTGACCAGTGAAGTCTTGCTGGTACTGGTGACTATGGGAGTCGTCTTGGTGTACTCCTGAGCTTCGAGTACAGGGATTTTAAAGTCACTTTCCAGACGGTCTGTGATCAAGGCGATTGGAGTTTCGGAAACCTGAGCCTCCTCGGGGGTACTCTCAAGAGCGAGTTCCTCTTGGGCCAAGGCATCTATGCTTATCGCTATTTCGGGCGACTGCGGTTCACCGCCCGCCGAAAACTCTTTCGTGATCAACCAGATCATCATGAGAAAGAGAACGATCAAGTGGAGAGCAACGGAACCTGCCAAGCACTTGTGATATAGATTCGTGATGTCTTTCCAGTGCTCCAACAGGTAGATAAGTGCAGCAAGAGCGGCAAGGGCTAGCAGCACCCACCAGATGATGTTGCCGAGCAACTCCATGAACTGGTCCCAGCGAGAGAGGTCGGTGTACTCGAATACCTCGCGAGTAGTCGAACGGTACAGAAGATAACTATCGGGATTATTCTCGCCCAGATTCGACTCTGTCTCGAAATTCGAACTGAACAACAGATCGAAACCCTCC
>CAJQSI010000032.1 GCA_905612515.1 uncultured Opitutales bacterium
CTTGACAATAGTAGTTTTCCTGCGCGAAGTTGCATATGCACGCACGGAGGCGTTTCAGAATTTCACGTCATCCGAGGTCCCGCATGGAAGTGGATCCCCGGTATCTTTACCGATACTTTCATGCTTTCACCATCAGCTCCGATCTTTGGAAATCTCGCTACCGCCACCAGTCGAGCATTAGCTGGATTAGAGCGTTCGGCAGGGCGCGCATTGGGTGGTCATGCATCCGCTCAGGCTTTGGCGGATGGCGATGGAGGGAAGCATACTTTTGCAACGCGACTGAGCAGCTCGAGCCGAATTAAACAAATCGAACTTCAAAATGTGCAGGGAGCCGTGACCTACCTTGAATTACAAGATTCCGGGTTGCAAGTTGTCGGACGAATATTCGATCGTATGGGCGTAGTGGAAGGAAAAGCCGAGGATCGCACTTTGTCGATGAGCGGCAGGGCTTCATTGGTCAAAGAATTCGAGGCTTTGCAGCAATCCCTTTTTGACCTGCAGGGAACTAGTTTTCAAGGTCACTATTTGTTTCAAGAGAGCGTTGACTTTAGTAGTGGGTTGAATGAACAAAACACAAGTCCCGTTCTGCCTGATACCTACGAAAGCATCGTTACCTCAACTGATCAACGTCACGGCAATGGCAATAACGTCAAGCGTTGGACTGCCACAAAGGACGTCCGCTATGACCGGGGCAAGGTTACCTTGAAAGTGAATTCCGGCAAGGCGGAGGAACGTTACTTTTTGTTGCAAGGTTCAAGCAACGTGATCTTCGATACCGGTTGGTGGGAAACGGCAGGGAGCGCATACACCGATGACTTCGACCAATTTGTAGTCGAATACTCTCCGGGCAACAACACGACCTACCAGTTCTCATCCTTGGATTCGGATTTAGACGGCATCGATGATAATTCTCCCTACAATAAAAACGACAGCGGGAATTACGTCGAAAACCGTTGGGGAGATCCGATTATCACAAACCCCGCCATTGCGGGAGAGACTGATCTAAGCGTTGTCATAGAATCCAAAACGCTTTTTCAGGCGAATGCCGTTTACGAAACTGTTCTCAGTAATGATATTTTGGAGATTCCGGCAGGAGAGGGAATGGTTACAATCAGCCCCGGTTTGTTCTCCACGCTATACGATGCTTCCGTGGACACTGCCGAGAACGCCGCAAATGCGATCGGGCTTATTATTGATGAGATTGAGAGCTTGGGCCAAGCGCGTGGTCAGTTGGGGGTCGGCATGAACGAGCTTCAGTATACAGCCGACAGACTAGCTCAAGCCGTCTATGCCGAAACCAAACGCTTGAGCCGAATAGAAAGTGATTTTGCAGAGGCGATGCTGCATAATGCGAAGGAACGACTTCGCTTGGAGAGCAATGTGTCTCTAGCTGCCCAAGCCAAAGAATTAAATCGAAATCTTCTTCAGCGATTGTTTTGATAGCCTATTCAATTCGGCCCTCGTTCCATTCTCCCTCTTCTTTTACTTCCCCGCTTTGACCGTAGAGTATTCCGCTTCCGTGGAATAAGCCTTCGTTCCATTGCCCAAGGTAACGGGATCCGTTGGCAAAGGTGAATAAACCTTGGCCATGATACGCTCCCTTGCGAAAGTCGCCTAGGTAGCGTTCACCGTTGGCAAAAAGGTAGGCACCCTGTCCATGCGGGACACCTTTGAGCATTTGTCCGGCATAGCGGTCTCCGTTGTCGAAGTCTAGAAAGCCATCGGTGGAATCTCCTTTCAAACTATCCGTTTTACTTTCCATGGGCTGAGGAAGATTTGGGTTAGTCGAGGCGAGGGAGGCGTCGATGCCAAGGGAGCCTATGGCGGCGATGTCGGAAGAATCTTGCCGGGGCAGGATGGGATTGGTCTGTTCGGGGAATTCACTCGTAAGCGATTCGACTGAAGGATCGGTAGAGGTTTGAGCTTCCTTTCCGTTAGTCTGGAACTCGTTTGGTTTGTTCCCTGTTGTCGACTTTGTAGCAATTACGTAAGTACCCCAGCCTTCGGGTTCGTTGTTTTTCCATGTCCCCGAGTAGCGAGATCCGTCCGCGAATACGCATGAACCAAACCCTTCTCGTTTGCCATTGGAAAAATCTCCCTCGTATCGTTCTCCGTTTTTCTTGGAGAGGGTGCCTGTTCCGTTCCGCGTACCGTGCCGGTATTGCCCGAAGTATTTGTCGCCATTCTTAAAAAAGTAAAGGCCCCAGTGGTGATACTTGCCGTTATGAAAATAACCTTCGTAACGTTCTCCTGAAGTGAACTCATAGGTGCCGTAGCCTTCGCGTTTTCCCTCGACGTAATGACCTCGAAAACGGTCGCCGTTTGCGAACACGAAAGATCCGAGACCATGCCTTTTCCCGTTCTTGAATCCGCCAACGTATTTACCGCCATTTGCATAGTTTAGAGAGCCAGAAGTAGGGAGGGATTCTTCATCGAGACCTGCTCGTTCCTTGGCTTCATCCAGATGAATTAGAATCCCGTCGAGGGCTTGTTTTTGTTCCTCCGGGCCTAAGATTGTAGTGTTTGAATTGCTGCGACTGGTTGCGTTTGCCTCGGATGTGTCGCCGGCTTTTTGAGCGTTTTCGAGAACTATCGAGTTCGGAGGAGTTTCAGTCCGTCTTTCGCAACCGGCGATCATTGTTGCCAAAATCATGACCGTTAACTTGCATTGCGAATCCGCTTTCATAGTTTCAATATTCAGGCACACACTGTTGTTGGTGTCAAAGCGAAGAGAATAGTTCGTCTTACTCCTTGCCCGAGGGGGTTGTTTTACATTAAAATAAATGAAAGATATGACCGAGAGATCTGACCAAGCCAACAACAACGGCAATGAGACATGTTCTCCCATTGGTACCAAAGTTCGCATGCAACGAGCCAATGGTTTTCGCATCCTAGAGATGTACGAGGACGCGGAAGAAGAATTGTCAAAAATTTCTCCCGAAGATCGATTGGAACGGGATGTCCTCACTATGAAATTAGCCGTGCGGCAGGATGCGGAGGATTGGAATTCCATGCTGAAAACTGCTCGTATACTTCGACACCAAGACCCTGACGCGTCGGAATGGTGGATTGCCGAAGCCTATGCTTTGCGTCGCAGTGAATCAATGGAGGCCGCCTGCGAGGTTCTTCTTGATGCAGAAAAAAGACATCCTGATGACCCCTGCATCAAGTACAATCTGTCGTGCTACTCTTGCCAGCAAGAAGATATGAAAACTGCTCTTCGTTACCTTTTGGCTGCTGTGGAACTGGATGCTAAATATAAGAAATTGGCTCTAGCGGACGAAGACCTAGTTGAGATGCGAGAGGTTCTCCTCAAGCTGGGTTTCTCTTCGGAATCGTTATCCGATGAAGCCTAAAGAGAGACGAAACGGCTTCACTTTAATCGAGTTGCTGATTGTCGTTTCGATTCTCGGAATCTTGATTGGAATCATCTTCGGGGCGGCCTCTTACGTTATGGATGGCCAAGCTCGCAAAAGAGCGAAAGCTGAGATCAAGATGCTGGAAATCGGCGTTGAGGAGTATCGCCGAGTCTTTGGGCACTATCCCATCTGTAAAGCAAAGGTTTGCTCCTCGAATGAAGTTCTGTTCATGGCTTTAGCCGGCTTGCACGGAGATGTGGGACCACTTTCTCCTAGATTGAAACCCTTTTTGAACCTCTCTCATTTGAATATAGACAAAAACAAGTTCGACCCCGTCGAACTAATGCTGAAGGAAACGCATGATCCTACCACGGACACCCTTTTGTTTGTAAAGATCGACTTGAAAAATCTGGCCTTTCTGGATCCTTGGGACAATGAGTATGTTTACGAACATCCCCGAGATGACGGCCTTTCTGAATTTCGGGTTCGCTCACTTGGTCCCGACGGGAAGGGTGGAGAAGGTTTCGACGCGGACAACGTCGAGTAGATCATTCTTTTGCCTGAGACCTCAACCGGTCGCGAATTTCTCGCAGGGGTTCCATTTCGGGGCCATCTGGGTTATTCTCGATTAGGAAATCGATGTCGGTGAGCGCTTGTTGAAAGCGTCCCTCCCCGTAGTGAACCATCGCCCGCATTGCTCTCAAATAAGTGTCCGTGGGTTCGATGGCGATTGTGGCATCGAGGTAGCGAAGGCGTGAAGTTGAGTCCCGTTCGCGTTCGGATACACTGATTAGGTTCCGTAGTATTCGCGTGATGATCGAACGCTTGCTGGCAGGTTCGAAATCATCCTCCGTGAGCCGCACCCCACTTAATTCCGAAGCTTCTTCGCGTGTAACGAATTTTCCGCTAAAGGCGTCGATGAGGATTTCCTTGGTCTGCTTTTGCGGTTCCTTTCCGCCTTTGTCTTCGCGATACATGGCTAGGAAGTGTCCCGGTATTCCCAAGCCGGTTACGGGAAGGTCGAGTCTTTCGGCTAACTCGATCAAGACGACGGCAAGAGTTATCGGCAAGCCCTCGCGGTCGTCCATGACCTCGTTGAGGTAACTGTTGGACTTGTGATAGTAGTCCAGAGTGCTTCCGTGAAAACCCAGCTCGTCGAACAGGTAGCTAACCAATATTTTCAACTTTTGGTCACCGGATGCTTCTTCGGGAAAGCTCTTTTTAACTTTTAGGGCGATCCGCTCAATCCGACGAAGGTAAATTTCGGGATCGAAATCCTCGTTGTCGAGGCGCGCGATGAGCAGGGCGCAACGAAAGAGGTCTACTGATCTTTCGTCCTCGTGTTGAAGAGAGGAGGTTAGTTCTTCGATGACTGCCCGCTCACGGACCTCCTCGGCCAACATCCGAACACGGGAGGCAGCTTTCTCAAGCGCATCCGCTTTTTCCAGTAACACTTTCGACGCGGGTTTTCCAATGGACACCAGAGAGTTCAAGTCGTTGCTGCCAAGCTTTTCATCATTTTCCAAATTACGGACGATACGTTTTACGCGCTTGGCAAGCCCCTCGGGTATCTGGCTTTCGGGAAGACTTTTCGCGATGCGAAACCTTCGGAATTCTGCCCCCGGTTGGCGAAACTTGCATAGTCCGACTCGACCCTTGGTCAAACCCTTGTCCACTAGATCAATGACAATACTGCCGTTTACCGAGCAAGCCAATTTTCCCTCGTCCCCGATACTTACTCGGATACGGTTCCATTCGCCTGGTTTGTAGGCTTGGCTCGGAACGGTTTGGAGAATGGTCCAGTTGAAGACAGTGGGACCTTCGAAACGGGTTAGGCGAAGTGAGCCGTTGGTGGGGTAGAACCCGTAGTGGATTTCGCCACCGTCTCCATGAAAAACCAGTCCTGCGGCACCGCTGTCATCCTCCAGCTTAACCTCTATTTCCATCTCATAGGGTACTGCCGGCACTTTTTCCTTGGATAGGCACAGCATTCTTCCCCCGAAACCACTGCCCATTCCCGAAGCCATGATTTTCCCTGCCCGTTGCCTCCAGTTTCCACCAAGAATCGATTCCCATTCGTCCTCATCGAGAGCCCCTATCGTGAGCCAGTGTTTGATTGATACGGGATTGGGGTTCGCAAGCAGTTGCTTGAGAGCGTTTACGGGAACGCCGAATCCCATGGCGCCGCCCGACTTTATGGCGAGCACGGCAATGACTTTTCCCTTTAGGTCGAGGGCGGGACTGCCACTGCTTCCGGGTTCGATGGGAATGGCCACTTGAACCATGGGTTTTCCGTCGCCGGGTTCGAGTTCACGCAACGCTGCGACTACGCCCCGACTCACGCTGTAGGCATAGCCCAGCGGGTTGCCGAGAGAGAGAATACCTTGCCCGAGTTTTAGTTCGTCGGAATCGCCAAGTGCCAAGACCGGCAGGTCCTCGGCATCGATTTTTACTAGGGCCAGATCGCGCTCCCTATCCACGGCAAGTATCGCCTGAGGTTCGTAGCTTTTTCCGTTGGCGAATCGAACGCGAAAGTCTCGATGCTCTCCAATTACGTGAAAATTAGTCGCGATCACCCCGTCTTTTCTGACAACGAATCCCGTTCCGCGGCCACCATCTTGTCCTATTCGGTCCACGCTTTCGATCAACGCGATGGAGGGTTTCACCTTCGTCGCCAATTTTTCGAAGGCGTCGGCATCGCGTTTTTCGGCGTCTATGGGAAACGGTTCAGTCGCGTTAGACTCTTTGGCGAATATTGTGCCCGAAGAGAGGCATGCCCAAGTAAAGGTCAGGAATCCCACCAAACTCAGGCAACGAAAAGTCTCGAATGCTCTTAGCATAGCGCAACTATTTCCCCTTGAGGGCTTGAGTCAAGCTCCCGTAACTGGTTTCTACCGATTGTTCCTTGGATTTCATCAGATTCGACATCATTCTCGTTGCATCCGGAGTGGTTTCTCTCAAAGTGAGATTCATGAAGAAAACCTATCACTATTCTCGTAGGCAATTCCTCGGGGCTTCCGCTTCCACGGCATTCGCCTTTCAGTTCGTCCCATCTCATGTTTGGGGTGCGAATGACAGGGTGAACGTAGCCGGTATTGGCGCCGGTGGCAAAGGAGCGAGCGACATTTCGGGTTCCGCCGGTCACGGTGCCAACATTGTCGCGCTATGCGACACGGATGATAATCGGGCGGCCGGAACTTATAAGAAATTTCCCAAGGCCAAGCGTTACAAGGATTTTAGGGTAATGCTTGAAAAGCAGAAGGACATCGATGCCGTCACAGTCAGTACGCCCGACCATGTTCATGCGTTGGCCGCCATGGCCGCCATGAAATTAGGCAAGCACGTGTACTGTCAGAAACCTCTCACTCATTCCATTTACGAAGCTCGTATGCTGACGGAGGCTGCCGCCGAGGGCAAACTGATCACTCAAATGGGCAACCAAGCTCACGCGGGTGAGCCTATTCGTCGTGCAGTGGAACTTGTTCGAGCCGGTATCATCGGCAAGGTGAGTGAGGCTCATGTCTGGACCAATCGGCCGATATGGCCGCAAGGCATGAACAAGAGACCCGCCAAGCAGGACTTGCCTGCCGGTCTCGACTGGGACCTTTGGCTCGGGCCTGCTCCTGAACGTGAATACAATTCCGCCTATCTGCCCTTCAAGTGGCGCGGTTGGTGGGACTTTGGCACGGGTGCCCTTGGCGATATGGCCTGTCACATCATGGACATGGCGTACTGGTCATTGGATCTCAAGTATCCTGACTCAGTAGAGGCAAAGCAAGGCGGCAACACTAAGGAATCTGCACCCAACTGGTCTACGATCACTTATCAATTTCCAAAACGAGGCGATAACCCACCCGTAAAGCTCGTCTGGTACGATGGTCGCAAAAACAAACAGGCCAACCTACCCGATGCAGACGTGTCCGAAGGTGTAAACCTAAAGGGCTACGGATCTCTTCTTGTTGGCGATAAGGGCAAGCTTTACTTCAATCGTGGTCGTACCAAATTCCTAGTCAAAGGACGCGATGAAGACGAAGTGGCCCAAATCGAGAAAGATACTTCCAAATCCGTACCCCGTACCAAGGACGAGGATTACGAATGGCTGCAGGGCATCAAGGGTGGTCCTACGCCGCTCTCTCATTTTGCCCATTCGGGACCTTTTACCGAGACGGTGCTTCTTGGCAATCTCGCTGTTCGTACGGGAAAGAAAATCGATTGGGACGGGCCCGCCATGAAGCCCAGCGTAGCCGAAGCCGAGCAGTACGTCCGCCGTGAATACCGTAAAGGCTGGAGCCTCTAAGGACCGTTGTACTTCGGTTGATTAACCGTTCGGGTGAACCTGGCGGTGAAAAGACTCCCCTCGCTCCTCGCTTTGCTTCTGAGTGTCGGCGGTATTTATCTACATGCCTATGAACTGGATAAGAAGTTTCGTAGACCTGTCGCCCTTGCCTTGACGGAAAACGGAATGCTTGCCGTCGGCAACCGCGATTCCGGATCCGTTTCCCTAATCAATCTTCCCCGACGCGAAGTAATTTTCGAAATAGACGTCGGACTTGGAGTGAGCGACCTAAGGACTATCCCGGGAGGACCTTACTTGGTTGCCACGGATGAGGAAGCGAGTGAACTCATCTTGCTCGAAACCAATGGCAGGGCAGGTCAACTCATAGTCCGTCGGCGAGTGCCTACACCACATTCCCCGGTCGGCGTCGAGGTGGCAAAGTCGGGGGCTTTTATGACCGTGACGTCTCTGTGGTCTCGGCGGGTGAGCCTCTTCCGCTTTGATCCGGATCGGCGAACTCTGCGGCGGGAGTGTGTCGCTGATCTCCCTTTTCCTCCTCGTCTGCAGTGGATGGACGACGCGGGGGAAAGATTGGTCGTTTGCGACTCTTTCGCCGACAAAGTCGCCATACTGAGTCTGCCGGATTTACGCTTGCTCGGTACTCGCAGGTTACCCGGTCATAACGTCGGAGGAATTTCCAGAGGGCCAAAAGGGGAACAGCTTTTGTTTTCTCATCAAATCCTTAATCCTTTCGCCCCCACCTTGAAGCCTCGCGTGTTTTGGGGAACCGTCATGAAAAACGGTCTAACGGGTGTGAGATTCGATGAACTGTTTGATGGCTCGCGTAAAGTGGAAAGCCCTTTCTTTCGCCGTACGTTTTATCCCGTTGGCGCTAACGGAAAGGGTGCGGGTGAACCCGGTACAATTCTATTTACTAAAGCCGGCGTTATCATTCTCGCGATTCGCGGCACAGGCGAAATCGGGATAGGAACATCGCTTGACGAACCTTGGACCCGATTCCACGTTGGCAGTCGAATGACCTCGGGCGTTCTCAGTCTCGATGAAAAATTTGCTTATTTTGCCGATCCATATGGCGAGGCTATTCGGATCATTGACGTCGAGAAGCGATCTCTCGTCGGTTCCGTTTCCCTTGGTCCTACCCCCGAACTCGGTCTACTCCAACGGGGCGAAGCGCTTTTCCACGATTCAAACCTGTCTCTCGACGGTTGGTACAGTTGCAACAGTTGCCACACCGGCGGCCACACCAGTGGTCAGCTCAACGACAACTTTGACGATCATTCCTTTGGCACACCCAAGCGTATACCTTCTCTGCTCGGTACCGCGGAGACGGGCCCCTGGACATGGAGCGGTCTCCAAGGTTCACTCACTACCCAAGTTCGTCAAAGCTTAGCCACCACCTTGCGTAATGGCGACCGGAAGGTGGGTTTGGCCACTCACTTGGATGAGGAAGCCCTCGTTACTTATCTTTTTACATTACCGCTGCCCCCTCCGCTTTCCGAAGCTCGTGAGGAACCCCACGACCCTGAAGCATTGCGAGGAAAACTCCTTTTCACCAAGCTTGGTTGCAACGAATGCCATCGAGCGCCCTTGTTCACTTCACCTGACGAATACGATGTGGGACTTGAAGACGAGTCGGGGCAAAGGAAGTTCAATCCACCTACCTTGCATGGCGTAAGTCAGCGTGACCACTTTTTTCACGACGGCTCTGCCGGCTCTATTGCGGAGGTTCTCGATACCGCCGGTCATCCCGACGGCGGTGGTCTCACGTCTCGTCAACGGGATGGGTTGGTCGCCTACCTGATGACTTTGTAGTCGGACGACGCTTTACCCCGTTCTCCGGTAGAAAGCTTAGGGTGATTACAAAATAATAGGATTATTATAATAGTCCTTATCCATTTTTTTTGCTAAAAACATTTCTGTTGGCCAAGCAAAGTTCGGCAAAAATGAATAATAATACAATCAGCGCGTAGAGTATGCTCTTAGAATAATATGCGAGCACCCTTCTTTTGCTTCCGATCTTTTTTACATCTTGCTGTCCTTCTTTGTTGCGCGGGATTGTTGTCGGCGCAGCAACAGTACAGAACTTGGACTAGTGCGAATGGAGCTAAACTGCAGGCCCGAATGCTTGGGTTTGATGGTGAAAAGGTTACCATAGAACGAAGTGACCAGCAGAAGTTTGTTTTCCCGCTGAACTTGTTGTCCTCCCCCGACCAAGCTTATGTAAGACAGGCGACAGGTCGTTTGACTCGGCCGAGTACGCCTGTTTCGCCCCGTGCCGGCAACGGAGCAAGCCTGCCGATCTGGAGCCCGGCAGTTCGCGATGCGTGGTGGCAGCGATATTCGACCCCGGAGGCATGGGAGGAACAAGCTCCGATAATCTTGAAGGAACTTCAGACCATATGGGGTAATCGGCAGGAACGTTCCGCCCGCGAGGGTCGAGACTTCTTCACTTGGTTTAGCCATTGGCGCTGGCTAAGCATTTTTTCCAAGAGCCGACTGTTGCAAGCTGATTCCAATGTCCATACCACCTTCGTTTCCATAGGCAAAAACGAGTCGGTTCGAGATGTTTTTCTCAAGGCCATACACCCTGCCGACAACCAGCCGAAAGCTCTTGAGATTTTCCTGTCCATTGGGGCTGAACATCCCGCTCTTATTGGACGTTATACGGCCTTGGCATCGGCTTATGCGGTTGTTTTCGATCAGCCATTTCCTCGTAATTGGCCTCATCACCAAGTCCCCGATAAGGATGTCCCGGTTGATTCGGCGAAGGTGTCCTCTCGTTTTGCCGAATTTGTTGCCGCCGCCCAATCGCGCAAGCTGGAATACGATCCTGCCAAGCTTCCGGTTTCCGAATTGAAGTTCGTTGTAGACCACTTGCTTCCCAAGAGCGAACTGGAGTGGGCTCGCCTGAACGTAAAGCTACGGCGTTCCACCTTCGATAAGGCTTTCAAGTCGATTCAGTATGATAAGCCTCGCCTATCTGCGGGCGTGTTTAGTTGGCCTAACGGTCCCTACACGCTTGCTTCCATTAGTGAACGGGGAGGCATTTGCGTAGACCAAGCCTATTTCAGTTCCATGAGCGGCAAGGCCAAGGGTATTCCCACGTTGACTTTCGTAGGGCAGGGTAGTGGTGGTGGTCACGCTTGGTTCGGCTTCCTCAAGGGGCCCGGACGTTGGGAAACCGATTGTGGCCGTTATGAAAACCAGAACTACCCGGTAGGCAATGCAATCGATCCCCAGTTGTGGGAAAAAATAACGGACGACGAGTTGGGAGCCCTCGCTCGAGGGGAGAAAAACCTTACTGGTTTTAGAGGGAAGTCGGTCGATTACTTCGAATGGGCCTTGGCCAATCCCGATCAACCGTTTTTTCGTGAATCCCTTCAGCGCGCTCGTACCCTTCACCCCGGTTTTGTCGATGTATGGACTTTGGAAGCGGAATGGGTGGAGGACCATATCAAGGATCCTCGCGAATTACGTAACTTCTGGGATGCGTGGGTAAAGGCTTTTGGGAATACCGTGGACTTGAAGATCGAGGGTCAGAAAAAACTGGCTGATGCCTATGACGCAATGGGCAATCCGCGACAGGCGGCAAAAATTCGTACTTTGATTGTGAGCCAGAATCGGGGCAAGCGTTTCGACCTCGCCATTCAGGCTGCATCCGAACAGCTTATGAAACTGGTAGAGGCTAAGGATTGGACAGGAGCTGAGAAACAGTACGAGCGTTTTGTTCGCGACTTTGAAAAAACCGCTGGCGGCGAACTCTTCTATAAGCTCGTTCGGCCATATGTCGAAACCCTCGCAGGAGAGAGGCAGAGAGACCAAGCTCGTAACGCCATAGACTATCTTAAAAAACGAGATGTGCTGGATCTCGGCCCCAACAGTATCATTGGCCGAGAAATGAAAAAGCTGGAAGCCAAGCTCGGCGGGTAGTTCTTGCTAGGTAAGCTCCCTGAGATTTTCAGAAAGCTACGCAATGCGACTGTTTTACTTCGGCAAAGATTCGAGGTATTTCTTGAAAAGGGAATCGCTCTTGGCCTGCTGAGCTGTAACTTGAACTTTAAACGTGTCCAGCACGCCGGTCGTTTCGCCGAGCTTAGTTTCTGTTTGTTTGCTGACCTTAAGTTTCTCCTCGACCACCTTGGGTGCATCTTGGCTAAGTTTTCGAGTCTGATTCAAATCGGCTTCGGCTTTGGTTGCGGCGTTTTGGGCTCCCTTGAGTTTGCTTTCTTGTGCGGTAATTGCCGAATTGGAATTGGTGAGGTCTTTACGAAGCAGGGCGAGGGTTTCGCCGAACTTTGCATTGGCTGCTGCGAGTTCCGCATTAGCGGCTTCAGCGGCGGCTTTTGCCTTTGTGGCGGTAGCGAGGGTTTGCACCTGATTTAGGAAACCTTCTTTTTCGGTGGAGTCTTTTCGGGCTTTTTCAAGATTATTGGTTTCGATTGCCATGGCCGATTGTTGCTTTGCCAAGGTTTGTTCCTTGGCCTTGATCTTGACGGGAACTTGGATCAGAGCCTTTCGGGCTGCCTCCAGAGCTGCAAGCGCGGCGTCGTGAAGAGCCTTGGCCTCTGCTGCGATGGCAGCTAAGTCGCTGAGCTCGTTTTGAAGATCGTCGAGTTTACCAAGTTCAAGATGCCGTTCGACGTTTATGGTTTCGGCCTGCCACTTGGCTGTCGATCTGACTGCGGTAGCAAGAACGGCTTCCGCATCTCGCAGGTTTTGGGCCGGGGCCTTCTCGGCTTCCGTTGCCGTCACCTGTTCCTTGGTTTGTTGAGCTAAGGCTGAATTGGCTGTGTTGTTGGCTGCGAGCTTGGCGGTTCGATCGGCTGTCGCGGCCTTTATTGCCGAGTCTTTTTCGCTGCGAGTTTTTTCATGGGCGGCAAGAGCCGTTTCAGCAGCCTTAAAGGCGTTTTCGGCGGCAGTGAGAGCCGATGCGTGAGCGGTGGCCTGTTTGGAGAAGGTTTCGGCATTGGCCAAGTGGCCGGCAGTTTTATCCCGAGCTTGGACGAATGCGTTATCCATCGCCGCCAGAGCTTGCTCTTGCTTTGCCACTGCGTCCTTTAGGCCAATGTCTTCGGGGATGCCCGCGAGGGCTTCCTTGGCCTTCCGATGGGTTTCTCGAAGAAGGCTGACTTGCTCGGAACGAAAATTGCTTCTCTTGCCCCAGTCGTCGCCTTGAGTCTTGTGGGCCTTTTGAGCGGATTGAGCATCTGCGAGTTGCTTGGCGGTTTTGTCCCGAGCGACTTGTCGGGTATTCTTGACCGTTTTGGCTTTATCGCGAGCAGCAGTGGCTTGAGCCAAGGCAGCTTTCGCGGCGGCTAGTGCGGTGTCTGTTGCTTTATGAGCGGCTGCGGCATTAGCAGCAGTCTTCTTCGCCTCAGCTAACTTTGTATTGGCGGTGGCCAGAGCTTGGGCAAGGGGAGCGTGCTTGGCCTTGGCGTTGGCGGCAGCGGATTTGCGATCATCTACTAATTTTTGCGCGGAGGAGATACGTGAGGCAATCGTGGGAGGACTGGCGGAGAGGTCGCCTTGTTTTTTTCCGTCTGCTGCGTTCCAGACGGAAACGGCACCGGTCCAGTCTCCGGCAATGATGCGCGATCCATCATGGGAATAGCGGGCTTCCATGACCATTTCGGGAAAGCCGGAGATGGTCCGAATGGCAGCGCCGCTTGGGTTCCAGAGTTTTACGGTCTTGTCTCGACCGGCAGTGACTAGGTTTCCTTTCTTGTCGAAGTCGACGGATAGGGATCCTCCTCCATGAGCCGTCCAAGTACCGACTTGTTTGCCGTTGAACATTTCCCAAGTGCGAATACTTCCTTCCTCCGAAGCCGATGCCAGTAGGTTCGAGTCGGCTCGCCAAGAGAGTCCGGAAATGGCTTTTTTGTGACCAGCCAGAGTATAGAAGAGATTGCCGCTTTGGGCTTCCCATACGTGTAGTCCGCCATTCCGGTCTCCCGTTGCGAGGAGCACCCCGTCAGGACTGAAGGACAAGGCAGTTACCCATTCGGAGTGCTTCTTTAGGTTGTGAAGAATTTCGCCGGTGGCCAAATCGTAGACCTTCACTCTTTTGGCGGGTCCGCCAAGGGCGATGAGCGATTGGTCAGCAGATACGTCTGAAGCGAGAATGGTGTCGTATTCCTCGCCCATGGCGAGGAGGCGTTTCCCTGTTTTTACGTCCCATGCAACCATTCGCCCGGATTTTCCACCTTGCCCTCCCCCGGCGAGCAATAACAATCCGTTTCGGCTGAATACGAGGGACTCGACGAAACCTTCGGGGTAGGGGAGAATGCCCAGCATCTCTCGTGAGTCACTGTGGTATAGGATGACTTGCTTTTGTCCGGAAAGGGCGACGAGAGGCGACCACGGGTTGGATGCCATAGCCGAAATTGCCGCGGGACGAGGGGTGGGCACGGCGGGCTCAAGAGAAAGGTGTAGGGGCATGGGGGGAGGCCCCTTCGGTTTTCCGGTGGGTACTTCGCCGAGTGCAAGATTGAGCGTAGATTTCTTACTCTTGATAGCTTTTCCGGTAGCCGTGGGCAAGAGACCGAGGTCGATCCACTTTTTGATGGTGTCAATTTGTGGTTGCGGTAGCTTCTCCTTCTCGCGGGGCATGTATGGTTTTTCCAAACGAGCCACGAGTTTGTAAAGATAGCTGTTTGCTCCGTCACCGGGCAACACGGAATCGCCACTACTTCCACCCGACAAAATGCCAGGCATGCTGGTTAGGTCTAGGCCGCCCTTAGCTTTGTCGGGGTTGTGGCAGGAATTGCAGGACTGTTCGAAGAGAGGGTAGACGTCATCTTGAAAATTCGGTTTTTCAGGGGTGCCGTAAACTCCTTGAAAAAAAGCTGAAAAGGACAGGCTGACGGTAGCAAGAAATTTATAGTTCATTCCTAAAGACTTTAAATTTGACGAGTTCTTTTAAGCGGCTTCTTTCCAAGCCCGAAATGTTAACGCTAAAGCCCAAAGACTAATGATTGAAGATGAATTCCTTCGAATTGAGCAGAGCCCAAAAAGCGTCTTCTAGGGCTGATTTCTTATCTTCGTCCCCGTTGATCGCTGCCAGCAAATTGGCGCTTTCCGATTCTCTAGGCATTCGGGAGAGACAGCGAACATAAAGATCCTCAAGTATTTCTTTTGGATTCGTTCCCTTGTCCATCATCGTCTTCACGATGTTCCCCTGTACGATTCGTTTATTGCTGACATCGCCATTCAGGAGGTGAAGAGCTTGTGAAAGGTTCGGTTCCATCTTCACTTCGCAGGAACAGACGGTTTCGCGGGTTGCCCGACCGAAGGTGGTCAGGAAGTAATTGGAGACGCGTCCATCGGCAATTTGCACGGCCCGGGCGCCAAGGGGAAGTCCTTGAAACTTGTTCTTGGTGTTGGTGACTTCCGAGATTGCGTCCAAAAGGATTTCTGCACGCATGCGCCGCAGCTTTGCTCGAGCGAAATTGCGGGTGTCGCCTTCATTCGTCTCGTTCGATTGTGAAGACAGTTGGTAGGTTCGAGAATTACAGACGTCCCGTACAAGTTTCTTGAAATCGTAATTGTATTCAGTGAAACGTCTTGAAAGTTCATCGAGTAGTTCGGGATTGGATGCAGGATTTGTCACTCGAACGTCATCGACCGGATCAATGATGCCTTGTCCGAAGAAGTGAGCCCAAACTAGGTTTGCGAGATTGCGCGCAAAAAAGGGATTTTCCGGTGAGGCGATCCACTCGGAAAGGATAATGCGTCGGTCTTGTCCGGACTTGATCACCGGAGTTTCTCCTCCAAGGAACTTGGGAGGCATCGGTTTCTTAAGCACGGGGTGGTTTGTTTCCCCGCTTCTACGATTGTAAATTATGGACTCTCGAGGGTCGGCTGCTCTTTTGCGGCCTACTTGAGAAAAGAAAGAGGCGAAAGAGTAATAATCGTTTTGAGTCCATCGGTCGAAAGGATGGTTGTGACATTGAGCGCACTGGAGGCGCATGCCCATGAAGACTTGAGCCACGTTTTCGGTCAACTTCAAGGGGTCGCGCTCTACTTGGTAGAAATTTGTCGAAGGGTTTACAAAAGTACCACCTGTGGATGATAAGAGTTCCCTGACGATTTTATCCATGGGGACGTTGTTCGCTATACGATCCTTGAGCCAATTGAAATAGAGTAGGGTCGATTTGTAGCTCATTCCGTTGTTGTCGTCCGTCCGAATCTGGAGCAATTCGGCAAACTTCATGACCCACATCTCAGTAAACTCTTTGCGTTCCAGAAACTCGTCCACCAACTTGGCTCTTTTATCCTTAGACTTGTCTGCCATGAACTTCTTGTAAGTTTCGGTAGATGGCAAGCTACCCGTAACGTCTAGTGAAACGCGTCGAAGAAACACTTCGTCCGAGCATAACTCGGAAGGTCCTATGCGAAGCTTGTGCAATTTGTCGTGAACCAGTTTGTCAATGTAGTTGTTTTCCGCCAGTTTCGGGCGTTCGTATTTCAGGTTGTCCGGAATGACTACGAATTGGGCCCCCACGGTGAATACGTTGAAGCGCGCGGTAATGAAAGCCTCTCCTCGTTTCCCTGCCGTTACCAAGCCATGTTCGTCGATGGCGGCTGATAATTCATTGTTCGATTGAAAGACCGTGAGGGGAGTGATGTCACGGTCGGTGCCATCGGAGTAACGAGCAATGACGGTCATTCTCTGAGTGGCTCCTGCACCTTCCATCAATGCGTTGTTGGGAAGAATCTCAACGCTTATGGGCTTGGCGATGTCCTTTGGGTCGTTTGGTGACCCGTCTCGAAGCCACTGAACCAAGGTCAGCCAGTTTTCGCTTTCCTTTTCGAAGAGTTTTCCGCCCGTGTGTGGGACGGCCTCAATAGGTTTTTCCACCAGCATGCTGGCCTCGGGTATGGCAAGGTTTACACGTCGTGTGCCCAACTCGCGTGTAATCCTATAATGATCGCCCTCGGGGTCATAGCCGAATAGGGAAAGCATAAATCCATCCTGGCCTCGTGCTGAACCGTGACAGGATCCGGTGTTGCATCCGGCTCGCATGAAGACCGGCATTACATCCAACCTGAAGCTTACAGGACGGGGAGCGCTCGCTCCCTTGACTCGGAGGGGAACTTCAATTTTCTTGCCGCGGTGCGTGACGATTAGGGTGCCATTGCCGTCGGCCAGCGGCTTTAGCGTTTGCTCGGAGAGAGAGGCTACCTTGGGTCCACTCAGGGTGAAGGAGGATTCCGCAGTTACGTCACGGGTTACGTCGTCGGCGTACTTGGCGACTACCACGACCTTGTGGAAGTCTTTCTTTGTCTCCAAGTTGACTTGCGGAGGATAGACGGCCAGTTCGACGATAGGCTTCTTTGCTGCGGCTTGGCGCGTGAGGAGCTGTTGGGGCGTTAGGGAAGAAAGTGTGACTCCATCAGTCCAGTTTGCTCCGGTTTTGATCCAGCGATTCAGAATTTCCTTTTCGGCCGAGGTGAGGTGCGGTGATTTAGGTGGCATCACGTCTTCGTCGGCGTCGGGCAGGTTGATCCGCTCAAGGAGAAGACTTTTGGGTGTGTCGCCTGCAACAAGGGCAGCGCCGGAATCTCCACCTTTCTTGGCGTGGGCGATGGAATCGAGTCGTAATTCGCCCTTCTGTTTCTCAGGACCATGACAACGAACGCAAGATACTTCCAGAATGCCGCGGACTTCCTTGTGGAAATCGGGTGCGACCGGTGGGGGTGGAGGAGGCTGAGCTACAACTACGGGTGGTTTGGGCGTAGGTGTCGGAGCCGCAACTGGTTTAGGCTGTTCTTTCGCAGGGGATGGCTTGGTGGCGGGAGATGTAGTTTTTTTAGAGACCTCGGCTGCCGGCTTAGATGCAACCACTGCTTTGGTGCCGTCTTCGGCGTGAAGTTGGCCCGCGAGGAAGAAAAGAGCGAAAAAAGCGTGCTTCATAAAAGTTTTTCCCGGGGGCCTTATTTAGTTCCTGCCTCCGCTGATTCCTTGGCGGCTAGTCGAAGTTTTTCCAATCGGCTGAGTGGCTTCTTTGCTTTTGGCTTTGGCGCCTCCGCCACTGCCACGGTCTTCGGTTTGGGCGCTACCGGTTTCTTCGGGGCGGGTGGCGGGTTATCCATGCGAAGTTGTCCACCTTGGCCAACGCTGTGATTCAGCAAGTGCTCGCCCAAGGGCACCTTTACGAAACAGAAAAGATTCTTGCTGAGCCCTGCCCGAGAAGTGGGGTCGCTGGACACAGGGAAAACGACCTGGGTGGCGTTCTTGTCTAGCTTTTGCGGAGTGGTCGTAACCTTTGCCGGAAGACCGTGCAGGGTTATCGTGGCTTCGTTCTCGAAGGGTCTGAGTTGTTCCAAGTCACAGATGATCTCTCCTTCCTTCCCTCGTTCGATTGCACCCATGTTTATTTTCACTTTGAGGTACGGTGGTTCTATTACGAGATCAACGAGGTCTGAAGAAGTGAGTACTTCCCCATGAGAGGTTTTGGTGGCGGCGAGCATGGCGATTTGCCAAGTCCCGATCCCTGCTCCCCCATTGGCGGTGATCGGGTAATTCACTTCGGTTTTGCCTGCGGCAATGTTGACGGAACTGCTTGCTCCAATGCCCGGAGGGCGTGTGAGAAGTCTAACGTTTATGGCGGCAGTGAAATTTGCGTCACGAACGGCTACCACTTTCAAGGACATGGATCCCGATTGTATGATTGGAGTGTCGGGTTTTAGCAGTTTAATCGAAAACGGCGCCTTTTTCGTGGCGGCAACAGCTAAGCGGTCGAGAGTACTGACATAGTAGGTGCGGTTGTTGGGCGGCCCGTAAACGAGGTCTAATTTTTGCCGAAAACCGCCCTCTATTTTCTTTGCGGGATCCGTGTGACGGACGCGGAGGTCGACGAGAGACTTTTGGAGAGGAGCATCTGCAGCGGCTTCGAAGACAATTGGAACCTGCGTCAGGTTGGCGGCGACTTTAGGAGCGTGCATCACTATGCCGGGCGGCAGGTTGTTCGCGAGGAATTCCAACTCACCCGAGAAGTTGCGACGGGTTACGTTCATTATGCTTGCCACTCGATTGCCGCGGGGAACGGGAATCATTTGGCGAGACTGCGAGTCGCGTTGTCGTAGATAGGGTATTGATGCCACCACCTCCGGATTGAAGGCTTCCGTTTCAATTCGATATACGTGTTGAGGCCCCCCTTTTCTTAGATGGTCGTAGACGTAGACGAAATATTCACCATCCGCGGGGAAGGTAAAGGTGATCAGGCTGTCGGGACCATTGTTCGCGTCGTCGTTGCCTTTTAGGGATTTCCCCGTTCCGTCGCGAATGCCAAGCACGGGGTCCAGAGGAGAAGAGACAGATCGAGCATGCACCCTGACGTTGAATTTTTGGCCTTTCTTGGCCTTGAACTTGAAGTAGTCTTGGTCGCCGTCTTCCGAAATTATGCCGTCGAAAGCGAGGGGGAGAGTCAATTCGGTTGCAGTGGCTTGTTTCCAGTTGTTGTTCGGTTCGACTTCACGGATGCTCGGGAAATCGCTTACTCTTATCCTGTTCGGTGATGGTGCCGAAGCTCCGTTGCTTTCGGAGAAGTACCCGAAGTCGGGATCAGCCTTACTCGGAAGTTGAATGATCTTTTTCATGGGCCCTTTGGGATCTCCCATTAAAGTCACTTCAAGCTTTTCTCCGGCTTTTCCTCCCGCGGGGAAACTGATCAGGGGTCTTGGAAAGTGACCGATGTGAAGACGATAGTAATAATTGCCTGCGCCACGATAGGAACTGTCCCTAATCTCTATTCGGTAGGTACCGTCTTCCGGAGCGATGACGCTGGCCACGCTGTCTTGTAGGAGAAGAGAGGAATCGTCATTGGCAGCCAATTCAAAGCGTCGCGCATCCAAAATCGCTACATAGGGATCGAAAAGGGCTCCCGAAAGACGAATGGCTTCCACCTCGGCGGAGATTTGCTGCCCTTTTTTCACTTCGATTTCGTAATAGTCGACGTCTTCATTCAAAATCACCCCGTTTACAGTTGAATTCATCGACACTTTCTGGGCAGCCTCAAACTCGGAATTCGGTTCGGTTTCGGCCACGTTTGGAAAAGGCCCGACCCAAAAAGTCTTCATGGTGCTGAGTCCCGACTCGGTTCGCACTCGCATCTCGTGCTGGCCCAGTTTCGCTTCGGGGCTTATTGCCAAGGTAGCCTTGAACTGGGTGTCCTTTATTGGAGTGATCTTTTCGGTCTTTATTCCTTCGGAGTGGAAGAAGATTTCTTCCGTGTCTTTGAGATAGCTACCCGTAATCGTTACCTCGACGGAAGATCCCCGTTGCCCACCTCGAGGCAACACGTTGGTGATTTTCGGAGTGGCCGCTTGAATGATTACGGCGAGCAGTAGAAATACGCTCGCTCCCAGAAAATTGTTTTTGATTAGATCCATAATCATTGCGTTTTAGCTACATTGTTATGCTGGTATTCTCTGCCTCACTTTAAGCCGGCAGAGAACAAGCATATTTTTAAAGTCCGAAGTTTCGGTATCGAGAACCTAGGCGATCAACTGCTTTACGACTTTGCCGCCGTTCACGATTTCGATGGGTCGATCCCCCGGTGCCATCAATTCCTTGTCGGACACGATGCCCAATCGATCGTACACGGTGGCGGCCAAGTCTTCCACGGACAGCGGGTTTTCCTCGGGTGCTGTGGCGAAGGCATCGGACGAACCGTAGATTTGACCACGGGTGATGCCGCCACCTGCAAGAGCAACGCTGAAGACGCGCGGCCAGTGGTCGCGTCCGTCGGTTTTGTTGATTTTTGGGGTACGCCCAAATTCGGAAGACATCATGACCAGCGTACTGTCAAGCAAGCCGCGTTGGTCTAAGTCAGAGATCAAAGTGGCAAAAGCCTTGTCCAGTTCCGGCCCTTGTTTTTCAAAAGCGGTTTTGATATTCGCGTGATGATCCCAGCCACCGTAGGTCAGGGAAACGAAACGTACACCCGATTCCACAAGGCGTCTGGCAAGCAGCATGCGTTGACCGGCGGCATTGCGACCGTATTGGTCGCGCAACTTGGCGTCTTCCTTGTTTATATCGAAAGCCTCTCTGGCTTCCTTCGAGCTTATCAGCGAGTAAGCGTCCTGATAGAACTTGTCCATCGAGTCGAGAGCGTCGGATTTCTCCAAGCGACGAAAATGGTCGTCCACGGTGTCCAGCATGCTTCGACGCTTCAAAAAGCGATTTTCGGTAATGCCGGTCGGTAACGCGAGATCGCGGACTGAAAAATTGTCGGCGGCGGGATCGCCACCAAGGCCGAAAGGACCGTAAGATGAACTGAGGTATCCGCTATTTGCGAACTCGTTGGGTACCTTCGGCACGCAAACGTATGGAGGCAAGTTCTTCCGAGAACCGAATTCGTGAGAGACAACTGAACCCATGCTGGGGAATTGCAAGGCCGGGCTCGGCTTGTATCCCGTAAACATATTGTGCGTGCCGCGTGCGTGGGCGGCCTCGCCATGACTCATGGAACGGCAGACCGTAATCTTGTCGGCGATTTTTGCAGATTCCTTGAAGTATTCGCCGAAACGTTCGCCCGTGATTTTCGTGGGAATACTTTTGAGGGGGCCTCGGTACTCCAAGGGCGCGTACGGTTTGGGGTCCCAAGACTCTTGATGGGCCATGCCGCCAGGTAGGTAGATGTGAATTACGGATTTGGCCACACCCTCCTTCGACTCGTAGAACTTCTGCGCTCCGTGTGCCTTCATGCTCAAGAACTCGGGTAGACTCAGACCAAGCCCGCCGATAAGGCCGACGTGCATGAACTCCCTGCGAGAAAAATGGCTGGGGAGGTCGCCGCATTTACCTTGAATGCCCGATAGTGCTGATTTCTTCATGAATTTTACGGAGATTGTTACTTGTAACGAGAATGTTTTTAAAAGCTTCCAGTATAGTATCTAGTATACATAGCTTCGCAAGCTGGTTTTAGCCCAAAAAAGTGAAACTTTTTTTACAGGTCTTGAAGTTTGTGTGCAAGATATTGCAATTAAAAAGAATATTACAACTTGCAAAAGAATTCAAAAAGATAAAAAAGCTTGCAGTGACTTGCATTTTGGGTAATTTGCCCTTTTTAAGTAGTGGCCAAAGGCAAAACAGTAACGATTCGCGTACCCGAAGAGACCTTTGATGAAATCAGGGAGGTCTGCTCCTCCTTGGGCGAGGCTTACAATTTCAACCAATTCGTGAATCAAAGCCTCGGTGCCATTCTCGAGGTCATTAAGCACGATGGCGAGGAGGTGCCCATTCCGAAGTTCGCCATGATGGCGCGTTGGTTGAAGGATTACGAACCGTCTGAATTCACTGCTAAGGGTAATGGGAAAGGAGGAGGTTCATCATGAGCGCCGCAGCTTCGGAACCTAAGACACGGTTGTTCTTCGGATCCAGATCCTTGGGGAGGATGTGGTTTCCGTTTTTGGTGTTCATCGCCTTCTTGACTGCTCTGCTTTCGCACGAGGAACTAGTCGGACGATTCCTAGGAAACGCCTCGCTCATTGCCCGCAATACATTTGTCTATGGAGTGCAGATCGGGATGTGGGTGTCGGGGGCTTTTCTGGTCCAGCGTGGCATTACCACCTTTTTCTGGGACGGCTTGATACCCAACCTTACGGGGCGCCGTGTGCCGAGGTTGCCCAAGGACGTTACGGGCATAATCATTTTCTTCTTTGCTGGAGTGGGTGTACTCGCCACCGTGTTCGATCGCTCCGTGACCGGCATTTGGGCCACCTCGGGAATTTTGAGCGTGGTCATTGGTTTTGCTCTTCGAGACGTCATCTTGGACGTTTTTATAGGCTTGGCCATGCACGTGGAGCGCGCCTTCAGAATTGGAGACTGGGTGATGCTTCATCAAAATAGGGTGGAAACCCACATCGTGGGCCAAGTCATCGAGATCAACTGGCGCACCACGCGTTTGCGCACCACGAGCAACAACATGGTGGTCGTTCCCAATAGCCGGCTCGGCGAAACGATACTCACAAATTACATGCAGCCCAAGCCACACTTCCGCATCGATTTGGATTTCGTCATCGACTACTCGATACCGCCCAATCGAGCCATTCGCATCCTCATGTCGGGTGTTCGAGCTTTGGCCGATGGTGAACGCATACTCGAAGATCCCGAACCCGAGGTTCGCCTAGACGAGGCAACGCTCGACGGTCAGCGCTACGAGGTGCGCTTCTTCATTCTGCCTGTCAATATTTCCCCTAACGAGTCGCGCCACGTCGTAAACAAGAGCATCGTCGAGCACCTTTCTCGGGCCGGTGTCACACCTTCGACTTCCAAGGAGGAGATCTTCCTCTCGCGAGGATCCGCTCGACGGCAGTTGAACTTGGAGGATGGCGGAGACCGTCGTCGGATTCTAGATCGATCGGAATTACTCCGAAACCTGAACGAAGTCGAACAAAGCGTACTTTTTAGCTCCATGACGCGCCACGATCTGGAAGCCGGAGAAGTTCTCTACCGGCAGGGTGCCTCGGGAGATTCCTTGTACTTGCTCGCCGAGGGGTTGCTTTCCTCCTTCGTGACTTTGTCGGGACTGGAGGGCAAGGCCAAGGTGGAGCAGATAGAGTCGGGGCGTCATTTCGGGGAGGATGCGCTTCTTACGGGCAAGAGCCGATCTTCCACCCTTACGGCGATCACCGATTGCGTAGTCTTCGAGATGCCGAAGGAACCCGTCATGGAATTGGCCCGGCGCAAAGGTGATTTCCTCGCCATGCTCAACCGCAACGTGGCCCTTAGCGAGGAGCGCATACACAACAGCAAGGCGGCCGCCTCAAAACGGAAAAAGTCCGCCCCCGGCAAGAAGAAGGTCGCCGGCGTAACCAAGGCCATACAGACCTTTTTTACTGATCTTTTCCCCACGAACGAACCCGAGTCGCCTCCTACAAATAACCAAACGCCACAGGAAACCGGATGAATCGCAAAACTATCTATCGTCTCACAAGCTTCTTCACCATCGTTGCGATGATTCTTGCGAGCGCCGCCGCTGCTTTCGGGCAGAATCCACCCGCGGACGACGATCCCATCGACATGGTGTCTCGGCGATTGCGTCTCAGCTACATCGATCCCATGCGGTGCACGCAGCTTCTCAAACTCTACGGGATCACCGTCGGATCCCCCTCCGCCGCGGTCGACCCGAAGAAATTGCCCGTTGTGGTCGCCCTTCCCGAGACCAAGTTCCACGAGGTCGTTCCGCCCCAGTCCGGGACCTTCCCACGAACCGAGACCGACCCGCTGAACGAGCTTATGGTCTTTTACGATTCATCCGAACCGTCGCAGTTCGGGCGTGTCGTTCGCGTTGTTCGAGAGCAGATCGACATTCCCGCCCGCAAGATCATGATCGAGGCCATGGTTCTCGAAATTTCGTCCACTGCCCTCAAGGAGCTAGGCGTGCAGTGGGATCTGGCCGGAAAAGCCGGCGATGGTAATTTCGTAAGCCGTCATCTCGGCAAGGCTCCACTTCCCCTGACAATCGGGAAAATCAGGGAAATCGTGCCGTCCGCGAAAGGTGTCCCGCAACTTGATCTTAGCATCACCAACGTCTTTCGGGAGTTCAACGTCCGCTTGCAGGCCCTCGTTCAGGAAGGAACCGCCGAGGTTCTTTCCCGACCCAGTGTGCTTACCCTCGACAACCGCATGGCCTACATAAACGTTTCCGAGAAAATTCCCATTGCCAACACAAAGTTCGTCAAGGATTACGTGAGCGCCGTTGATTTTCGCGACGTCACGGCGGGCATCGAGCTCGCGGTCAGGCCGCGTATAAACGAGGACGGAACCGAGGTCTCTCTGCAGATAAACGCCTCTGTTTCCGCCCGCGTACCGGGCAAGGACCAGGTAGTCAGGGGAAAAGACAAAATCATCCTCGCAACCGCTCCCACGCTCTCTATTCGGGAGGTCAAGACATACGCCCGAATCGCCAACGACACTCCGTTCATAATCGGCGGCCTAATCGCCAAGGATTCCGGGGAAATCGTAAACAGCGTGCCCGTGCTAGGCAAAATACCAATCTTGGGCGCTCTCTTTCGCAGCAAGTCCAAGACCGGACTCAAGCGGGAGGTAATCATTGTCATTACACCCTCGGTTCTTCCCGAGGAAAACGTCGTCAACAAGAGCATGCCCAAGGACGAGGATCTTTTCGACAGCTTCGACCACCGTCTCTTTCGCGATGCCTACCGCATTCGCGACGAGGATACCTTCGACCTCCGTTACCTCACTCAAAACCGAGGCCTCCTCAAGCTCCAGTCCATCGCCGATCGTATCGTCACCGACGACATCCGCCTCGCCGAGGCTTATCCCTACAACAGGTTCGCCGATCGCGCAGTTCCCGGCGAGGACGCGCTCGTGCGACGCCAAATCTACGAGGTTCTCAAGCATCGCGAGGCCGCCGAAAAACTCGATACTCGCAAACTCATTTTCTTTCGCAAGGACGAGGATCTCGGATCGGGCTTTCGCGTGCGCTTTCTCTCCGAGCATCTCGAAGAGATCGCTCCCTTCGTCCTCTCCGGCAAGGAAACGGGCAAGGCCTTCGCCCTCCGCTACCAGTTGCGGAGAGACAGCGCCTCCGCCGGCGAGCTCCTGGATGAACCCGTGCCCGAGATGGCCATCGTGGACTGCCCCGACAAGGCCACCTGGCGTCGCCTCCTTTGGGAGCTCAACCAGCCGGGACCCAAGGGAGAGGTTCGCAGGGTCATCATTCTCCGAAACCGCGACGACCTCGAACGCCTCAAGTACGCCGTCCTCATGAAAAAGACGATCGAGCTCAACACCGAGAACAACATCCTCAAGCTGAAGAGCTTCACCCGCGGACGTCTCCTCCGCATGCCCACCGTACGAGAGGACGACGTCGAGCTCATAGACGCCGAAGTCGCCGCATGCTTTTTCCACTCGGAGCAATACTACGCAGCCCTACAGTCGGCCCTCCGTCGCGATTACGCTGCCTTCAACACGGCTCTACTCGGCACCCAATACGAAAAACTCCTCCGCGCCGGTCAATAATTAGCTAAAAAAGCCGAAAGCGTTTCTTACCGAACCGTTTCCGGATTATATTCTTTCGCGTTGTCATTGCGAGGAGCGGAGCGACGCGGCAATCCAGCCGAACCATCGGGCAACCCACCGCATCGTCCGGTGGATCGAAAACTCTCCCTCGAGGTGATCAAGGAATACGGCGTGTGCGAGGCAAGTATCCTTATGACAAGGATTCCAAGTTGTGCGCGATATTTCCCTTCGTGGATCAAAATGGGTATCTGCAAATGGTGAAGTGGGGTGATCCCGATGACAAAAGCTATATACGCACCTTCACCAGATCAAAGAGGATACTGTTTGGGATTCCCGCAATTCCGCCGATCAGACCGAGATGTATTTGACCGAAGGCGAGCTGGCCGGGATGGCGATGTTCGATTTGGGTTATCACGCAGTTAGCGTTCCTTTTTAGGTTAACTTTAATGGAAGTTCGGAGAAACCGCTCCGGCTTTTTCATTTCGGACCATAGAGCTTTCGAGTGACTTCGAGTTCTTCGGAAATGTCTTCGACCAGAGATTTTGGCGACGTCACCTTCGCGTGCCGTCCCCAACCCAAAATCCACACCTTGATTTCGGTCAGGTCGTTCACCTCGATGGAAAAATCAACCCCGCCGTCCTTGCGATCCTTTGTCTTCTGGGATTTGTTCCATCGCTTTTCCTTTACGTAGGGCGAGGAGAATGCGTCGAATCGGACCACGACTTTTTTCGTCTCGTCTCCAACGAATATGCCGAAGGATTTCGAGAGTGATTTCTCGATTGAAAAGTTCTTTTTTCTTTCGAATTTCTTTCCCGAGCTTCTCACCGAGGTCATGCGGGCCAAGTGGTAGCACAGAATCTTGTCCTTCGATACGTCCTCGGCGAACAGGTACCAGTTGCCCCCATGGTTTATCAAACCGTATGGTCGAAGAATACGCTCCGTCGATTTGCCCATTCGTTCGGAGGCGCTTTGGTATTTCGCTTTTACCTCCATGTGATTTCTGCAGGCCTTGGCCAACGTCTCGATCATTACGTATGAACAGGTGTTGATCCCGTTGGGAAGATAGGCGACGTACTCGTTGACCCCCTCGATGGAGCTAAGGTCCAAGGGCGAGAGGTGATCCAAGGTTTTGCGAAAGAAACTCCTTAGCGGATTTTCGAATGCCGTCCCTTGGTATTGCTCGATGGATTTTCTTGCCAGCAGCAGGGCGAAGACTTCCTGCCGGGTCAGTTTCATTATCGGCATGTCGAGAACTTCTTCCGTATACCTGTACCCCCGGTAATCCTTGTCGTACTCGATCGGCAAGTTGTGAATCTCCTTGAGAAAGGCTATGTCTCTTTGAATCGTTTTTCCGGAGACATTGAACTTGTCGGCGAGGAGCGAAAGGTTCAAGTACAAGTCCCCGGCTAGCGGTTCCATCAATGTTTTTGACTCTGTGGATGAAGATGAAGAAAGTGAGATCGATCCCGATGGCGAAGAAGCAGGAGGTGACGAAAAAGCGCGCACCAAGGAAACCGCCGAGCATCCGATCCCAAGCTCTCCACCTCAAGGAAAGGGAGGCAAAGCTAAGAAAACGACCGACAGCCTCGACCAAGGTGGTTTGCCGCAAAGTATTCTCGATCTCTACAATTGACCCGCAGTCCTCTTGACCCATTCCCCGAAATGAAATGAGCGAAGAAAAAATACTGACCAAGGAAATCTTCGGTGTCACCATCACCAACTCGGCGGGGCGCAAGATTCCTGTGCGTTTCATTGGGGAACAGCACGTACAGGAGGACCTTGGTTGGATCCCGTCGGCCGCCGATTGGCTAAAGGAAATCAGACCCAAGTCGTGGATGGGAACACGTTCAAAGCTGCAAGCTCCACCAGGAAAAGAAAACGCCAAAGAGCCTAACAGAGTATTCTGAAACACGCCAGCCACTAGCTTGAAATGGGACTCGACGCATGGGCAAGATTTAGAAAACCCGGTGAAACGGAAGAAGACGAAATTCACTTTGTAGAGGAATGGCGTAAGCATCATCGCCTTCACAACTGGATGGAGGCTTTACATCAGGCCAGACTCAAGCCTGCACCTAAGAGCAAATTGTTCGAATTCACGGCCATCGAGGACGCCGCCGCCGAGATTTTGGCCACCATTCGGGACCCTTTGAATCTTGGAGGCCTTAAGGAACTCAGCCTCGCCGCTCTTAAAAGTTTGTCCGGACATGCAAGTTATTATGATGGCCCCTTGGATTTGAGTGGCCTTGATTCTCTATCTCTTGAATGCGCCGGCATCTTGGTTGAGAACCATGAAGGAGAACTTGTCCTTGGCTTAAAGGAAGTATCCTTGGAAATGGCCGAAGTTTTAGTCAAGCATTCGGGTTTCTTGGAACTAAAGGAAGAAGTGAGCCTAAGCAATGACGCCGCGAAAATCCTTTTATCCCGCGCTCCGAACGTGCGAATCAACAACCCGATTGATCCCGACCATCGAGACCGCTTCCGCAACTCCGCCACCATAACCAAGGAAATAGCTTTTAAATACCTTTCTCGAATGCGGAGACTGAGGGAAGCTTTTAGAATCGAACGGATGCACTTGGAGACCTCCATTTCTTACCCTCCGCCACCACCGCACGATTCGGGTGCTGCCGAAGGTGCTGATCCGCCGTTGAAAACCTTACCCCTTTCGTCTCTTCATCCTTCCTCCCCCGAATCTAATGAGGTGCAAGACCGCGAGGATGAGATCGTTGAAATTGAGTATTTTGCCCATATCGAAGAGGTAGCAGCTTCCATTCTGGCTCAAACCGATGAATGCCTTGATTTGTACGGAATAACTGAGCTGTCGGACGAAGCCGCTCGCCACTTTTCCCAACACCAAGGAGCACTCGATCTTAGCGGACTTCAGAAATTGAGTGAGATTGCCGCTCGCCACTTGGCAAACCATCAGGGTGAGATTTACTTGCCCGAGGAATTGGAGCATGGAGTGAACGCAGGTACTGCCTGTTTCGTCAAGAAAGAGTCGCTCCATTCAGCGGAAAAACATGAAAACAAACTGCTGACCGTCGATATTGCAAAAGTTTTCGTAAGCCGAGCAGAACCCTTTTACAGGGTGGAAGTAACCGCCGATGAGATCAAAGACTTAAGTTTGGCGATCTCTGGCGAAATCCTTTCACCCAAAGCCCACGAATTCTTTTTTGAGGAAGATTTTAATGACAAAGAATACCTCGAAGCATACAAGAATTATTACAAGGAAATGGATCTGTTTTTCATCAAGCAATCGAGTGACTTGCTCGAGAAAGGATACCAAGTTTTTTACAAATCGAGTTGGTGAGAACGCATATAGTTCTGAAGGGCCTTAATCATTACCTACAGCTATATGCCTCTTTCGCACAAACTCAGACTTTCCCTTGTGCTCCTATTTCCCCCAGCAAGAGCGGGGCAACCTGGATTTGAGCAAATTCACGAGCATCAAGGGAGGAGCGGCGGAGAGCCTGAAGAACCTGACGGGCTTGAATCTTTACGAATGCTCATCCCTGACGAACGAACAAGTCGACGAACTGAGGAAATCTCTGCCTGTCTGCGACGTAAATTGGTAAAATGGATCCCGACAACCTCGCTCTGACCGATGAGTGAAAGTAGCGGTCAGGACGTCATTTGTCCGTTCAAACTTGTATACTTCTTTTTTTTCCCTAACCATTTCTCACAACTTTGAACCAGCAGGAACTGAACTTCGACCCGGAGGAACCGATCGCATCGACGCTCGGGCAGGCTCCGGGCGGGCAGGGCATCACCTTGTACGGATCGAATGATCCCGAGGAACTGATTGAGCGCTGCGCTTCGGATTTGAGTGAACCGCTTTCCAACCCTTTTAAAAAGGAAGAGTTCCTCGTCCAGAGCAGGGGAATGAATTCATGGATAAAGTTGCAACTGGCGGACAGGCTGGGGGTGTTCGCAAACGTCGAGTTCCGCTTTCCGGAGGAAACGATATGGATGATCCTACGGGGGTTCCTCGGCGAGGGTCCGAAAAAGAATCCATATACCAAGGAGGGTATGGCCTGGAAGATTTTCGATTTGCTCCCTCCCCTGATGAAGGAAAGGGAGGAAGTTTTTGCTCCGGTTGCTCGATATGTCGGGCCAAGCGGAGAGAGAAATGCGGATCGAGCGTTTCGCCTGTGCAGGCAGGTGGCGACTTTGTACGATTCTTACCAGGCTTATCGGCCGGAAATGATCATGGATTGGCAGGCGGGCAGGATGCCCGAAGGTGTGAACCGTTGGCAGGGTGTGCTTTGGCAAGTCTTGCGGCAGGCATTCGAGATGGAATCGTTACCCGAACTCGTCCGCAGGCTTCAGGCGGTGGGCAACCCGGCCAAAGAGGAGTGGTTGCCGGAGAGGTTGTCGGTCTTTGGAATTTCGACCATGCCCCCGATCTTTCTCGACGTGCTGCAAGCCTATGGGCGGTTTCGTCCGTTGCGGATCTACGCCTTGCAACCGGCCCCTGTGATGTGGGGCGAGGTGGAGTCTGAAAAGACCTTGCAGAAGAGATGGAAGGCGAGGGCTCTCGAACGCGCTCAAACTCAGTTCGGCAGACCAGTGGCGGAGGACGAATTGAACGAGGAGAGGGGCAACCCCCTGATCGCTTCCCTCGGGCGGACGGGCCGCGAGTTCTTTAACTTGCTGGTCGATCGGGATGCTCATGACGAGCCACTGGACTTTCGAGACCCGTCGGGCGATTCCCTGCTAGCCCGCTTGCAGCGCTGGACTTTTGAGGTTTTTTCCGAGCAACCGGAGGAGAGGAAACTCCTTGCCGAGGGGGATGAATCCATCACCATCAACAGTTGCCACGGGCCGATGCGGGAGGCGGAAGTTTTGCGCGATTACCTCCTGCGCCGCTTTGCAGATGACCGAACGCTACGTCCGCGAGACATTGTTGTGATGATGCCTGACCCGGAGGGATATGCCCCCTACCTGCGGGCGACTTTCGGCGGGATGGAGAAGGGGATGCCCGAGCATTTTCCTTATTCAATTGTGGATCGTGAGCCGAGGCAGGAGAGCCAATTGGTGGACTGCTTCTTCGATCTGTTGGAGTTTTTCGACGGGCGGGCAACGAACAGGGAGGTGCTGGATTTGCTCGATTCAACTGTTTTCCGTGCGAAGTTCGAGTTGGAGGACGAGGACATCGAGGCTTTTCGGGACTGGATTCGCGATTGCCATGCCCATTGGGGGTTGAACGGGGAGCATCGTGAGCGCTTCGGTTCGGTCAAGACCGACGAGCATACCTGGCGCAGGGCTCTTGACCGGATGGCCTTGGGTTTTTGCATGCGTTCAAACGGCGATCGGATCTGGGAGGGTTCTTTGCCCTATGACGAGATCGAGGGAGAAAACGCCTTGCGATTCGGTAAGTTATTCAAGGTGATCAATGCACTGACCGAGCTCGAAGTAAAAGCCGGTAAAGAACAAACCTTGGTAAGCTGGGTAGAGTTTCTCGAGAAACTCACCGATGAGTTCTTTCCCTCGAACAACGAGACTTTGATGGATCGCAGGCGCGTCCAAAAGGCGATCAGGGCATTGTCGGACGAGTATTCCAAACTTGCGGAAAAATCAGTGGTTCCACTCCGGGTGGTCCGTTATCACTTGAACAACGTTCTGGACGTCGGGTCACCCCAAGGTCAGTTCCTGACCTCCGGAGTCACTTTCTGCGGGCTGCGGCCAATGAGAAGCGTGAACGCGCGGGTGATCTGCCTGATCGGAATGGACGACGGCGCCTTTCCCCGACAGACCCGCAAACCGAGCTTCGATCTTTCGGGAGATCGGAAACCCGGAGACCGTTCGGCCCGGGAGGATGATCGTTATCTGTTTCTCGAGACGATCTGGTGCGCCCGTGAACACCTGTACGTTAGTTACGTCGGGCAATCGATCAGGCAAAGCCAGAAAATTCCACCTTCCGTGGTGGTCAATGAATTACTTGACGGTTTGGACAAACTCGCTGATTTCGGGATCAAGGCAGGCAAACCCAATAAGGCGCGAGACGAATTGGTATGCGTCCAGACGCTCCATCCGTTCGCCAAGGAAAATTACACGCGGGATAAACTAATGCGCTCGTACTCGGGGGACAACTTGGAGGCGGCCAAGGCGTTGTTGCACCCGGACGAGGAGACTCCGCCTTTCGTATCCGAAAAAATGTCCGACCCCGAAGAGAAGCTCGCCGATTTGACGATGGAGGATTTGATCCGGTTTTTCGAAAACCCGGCAGAGGTATTTCTGAAGGAGAGGCTAGGCATGAGCCTGTGGGACGAGGATTCCCCTCCGGATGAGTGCGAACCGCTCGATTTGGGGCACCTCGAAAAGTATGTAATCAAGGACCGTCTGTTGGGCATTGCCTTGGAACTGGAGGAAGAGGCTGATCTTCTGGCTTTGGAACGGGCCGAAGGAGGTCTTCCTCCGGGAAGTCTGGGAGAGGTCTGGTTCAATGAATCGAAGCGCGAGGTCGAGCAGTTTCTAGAACAATGGGGAGAGGATTTGAAGGGTGAAAAAGAGGATCCTGTGATCATCGATATCGAATTCAACGGAATAAGGTTGCGTGGAGAACTGGGCCCGTTCGTCAACCGTCGACAGGTACTTTACCGGTGTGTGAAGGAGATCAAGGGCAAGGACCGCTTGAGGACTTGGATCAGGCATTTGTTCGCGTCTGCATTCGGAGAGGGCGGGGGAGTGGAGACGAGGTTTTACTCTTCGGACAAGAAATACCTAAGCCTCAAGCCAATGGTCGGGGACTCAGCCCGCGAACGGGTCAAGAATTTGATCGAACTGTTTGAAAGAGGAATGCGCGAGCCCTTGCCTTTCTTTCCCGAGGCTTCCTTTGCCTTTGAAAGCGAGCGGCTCAATCCGTCCCCGGAGAAAAAGGGCGAGGAGACAACCAGTCCCGCGGCAAAGGCTTTGGTCGAAGCGAGGAACAAATGGAATTCCGGCCATAACCACACTGGGGAGGGAGAATATTCCGCCAATCAACTTTGTTTTCGCGAAGAGCCTTTCGAGGATCCTGCTTTCGCTAATTTGGCCACGGAAATTTACGGCCCTTTCATCAAGTCGAGCGGAAGAGGAGAGGGGGGCGAGGAATGAGTGAGTTGAAGGCATTCGATTCTTCCAAGACGAAATTGGAAAAGGGCGTCACCCTACTCGAAGCGAGTGCGGGTACGGGAAAGACTTATGCCTTGGCCAGGATCTTTCTGCGCCTGATTGCGGAGGAGGGCGTGGAAGTGGGCAAGATCCTGACCGTCACCTTTACTAGCGCCGCAACCGAGGAGTTGCGCGACCGTATTCGTTCCCTGCTTGTCGAGTCTCACGATACCCTTCTCGAAGAACCAACACCGGGAGAGGATCCGACTTTCTCAAGGCTTCGGGCGTTGGAAGGCGTGAGCAAGGAGGAGTGTGTTCGCAGGATCAAGCTGTCGATCACTTGTTTCGACGAGGCGATCATCAGTACGATTCATGGGTTTTGCAACCGGGTGCTTACGGAAAATTCATTCGAGACCCAATCCCTCTTCGAGGCGGAATTGGACAAGGCTTCCAAGGAAATGGCGATGGAAGGGGTGCAGGAGTATTGGCGGGAGAAGTTCGCGTCCGCTCATCCCGTGGTCTCCGCCTCCGCCTCCACTAAGAATGTAAATCTCGAAGATATGGCTGTTTTTTTCAATGGATTGCCGAGAACTCAGGAATACGAACTGGGCTTTGAAGAGGAGGTTGAAGCAAAGGCGGCGGTGGATTCCCTGATTGCCGCGTTCGACCGTTTGAAGACTTCGTGGTCTGCAGGGCAGGTTGACTATGCTGATTATGTCAGCAATTGCCTGGCCAAGAATGCACGTCCGAAGACCAACCTCGAGAGACATTCCCGCATTCTCAATCAAGCTCTTTTGAATGACGAGCCTTCTCCTACGGGAATTGAGATTCTGGATGAAATGAGGGCTTCGAAACTGAAACCCAAAAGGGAGTTTGATGAGAGGGAAAAACCGAGTTTTTCCGAGGATGCGGATGTATTCTGGTCGGCCTTGGAAAGTTTTGGCCGTGCCGTCCGGGTGGACTGCGTGAAGTATTTGGAAAGGCGGATCGGAGAATGGAAGGCGAGGAGAGGACTTCTCTTTTTCGACGATTTGCTGAGCTTGACTGCCCAGGCGGTCGCCAGCAAAGGCAAGGACGGTGACGCCCTCAGAGATGGTTTGCGCGAATCGTTCGAGGCCGCTCTGATCGATGAGTTTCAAGACACCGATCCGGTGCAGTTCGAAATTTTCCGTGAACTGTTCGGAGAAACGGGGAAGCATTGGCTTTACCTGATTGGCGATCCCAAACAGTCGATCTACCGCTTCCGCGGGGCCGATCTGGAAGCCTACTTCGATTTCGCCCAAAAGACCAAGGCGGTCAAGTACTCGCTCGATACCAATTACCGGACTGTCACTCCTTTGGTGGAGTCGATCAACGCTTTCTTCTCGAAGTCGGATGAACCATTCCTTCACTCCGAACTTCTCTTTTCACCGGTTAATCCGAATCGAGAAGGAGAGGCGGACAAGGAAAAAATCTACCTTGAGGATGGGGAGAGAAAACCGGCTTTCGTCATTCGTGCATTAGACTGGAGGAAGGAAAAGGAGCCAAAGGCGGATGAGGCGAGGCGAGCCATCCGCAAGGATATGGCCAATGAGATTCATCGCTTGTTGTCAACGGGAACGATAGGCGGTGAAAAAGTTCGGGCAAAAGACGTCGCGGTTTTGGTCAGGAGCAACCCGGATGCCCGCAAGGTTTGGAAATACTTTCGTAAACGGGGGTTGGCCGCGGTGGTCTTCACCGACGTTAGCCTCTTCGAGTCTCCCGAGGCCAAGGAACTTCTCTGGGTACTCGAAGGTTTGGTAAACGCCAGAAACGAGCGGGCCATCAAGCGAGCCCTGGCCACCGGGTTGCTGGGGATGACCAGCGCTGATTTTCAGTCGTGGCAGGATGAGCCAGCGAAATGGGACGAGTGGGTGGGAACGTTCAGGGAGTACCACGAGACTTGGCGAAAGAAGGGGATATACGTCGCCATGCGTGAACTCTTCAGAAAGACCCGGGCCATCCCCCGGAACCTCAGGCGCCCCGACGGAGAGAGAAGGGTTACGAATTTCCTCCACCTGGCCGAGGTGCTCCATCAGGCTACCTCGACCAACCCCCTTTCCCCGTCTTCCCTCGTCGTTTGGCTGAGAACGAGAATGGAACAAAGCGACGTCTCCAACGACGAGTATCAACTCCGTCTGGAATCGCAGTCCGAATCGATCCGTATCCTGACCGTTCATAAATCCAAGGGTTTGGAATATCCGATCGTCTTTCTGCCCGGGCTGTCTTTTCTCTCTGGTGGGAAAGGGGATGATTTCAAGTATCACCGGGAGGATGGAAAGTTGGTGGTCGATCTGAAGAAGACTGCCGGCGAGGATGCCTTGTCGCTTGGAAAACGAGAGGAGGAACAAGAAGACGCCCGCGTTCTCTACGTTGCCCTGACGCGCTCGGCCGCTCGTTGTTACGTCTACCATGCACCGGTCAAGATTTCCGGAAAGGCGAGGGTGCCCGCTCAGGTGAGGATGATGCGTTCATGGGGTTCGCAGGCGCAATCGGACGAATCCGAGGATTCCGGTCCGCAGGATGGCAATGCGATGAGCGAGGCTGTTGAGCAATGGGTGGCCGGGTTAAGCGGACAAGCTGATTACGCCACGTTTACTGACGAGCAAGCGGATTTCGTTGGAGAAGGAAATGTGGAATCTGGAAATTTAGAGGAGGATTCGCTGCAGGCGGAGAATTGGAATCCGGAACGCAAAATCCCCAGAGCCAAGATCGTCGAGTCCTTCAGCGGTTTGTCCAAGCAAGTGGGTTTTGATGGGCGCGATCTTGACGGCATAAGCGACGGGCAGGATCAGCAGGAGGATTTTCTAGGGGAGGAAAAGACCCCGATATTCAAGTTCCCGGCCGGGGCCACTCCAGGAAACTTCATGCACGACGTGTTCGAACATCTGGACTTTTCCGATTCCTCGAACTGGAAAGGTTTCATTGAGGACAAGCTCAAGCAGCATCAATACGATTCGAAAAAATGGACGCCGACTATACTGGATATGGTCGAACAAGTCATGGTTACCGAACTGGAACCCGGGTTGTCACTGAACAAACTGGAAAAGGCCGACCGCATGGAGGAGATGGAGTTTCACTTCCCGATGGCTCCGGGCTTTCTTCCTGAACTTTCCGGTTCCCTTCCCGAGGATTCGATTCTCAAGAAATATCTTGTCCGCTTGAGCCGTGAAGATTATCGCAGGATTGAGGAAAACGGATACCTTAAGGGCTTGGTCGACCTGATTTTCAGGGCAAATGGAAAATACTACGTCCTCGACTGGAAATCGAATAAGCTAAGTGGGCGGACTGAAGGGTTCGGAGATAAGGAAATCGAAAAGGAGATGCTAACCCATCACTACGTCCTCCAGTATCACCTCTATGTGGTTGCCGTCCACCGCTTCCTGCATAGCCGAATGAAGGACTACTCTTACGAAAGAAACTTCGGCGGGGTGTATTACCTGTTCTTGCGCGGAATGAACGTCGGATCGGAGAACGGGATTTATTTCGATTTGCCCGATCTCGAAACGGTACGCATTTTGGAGAACTTTCTAGTTCCTGGAAAATGAGAGCAGAAACGAAAGACGAAAGAGACTGGGAACTGGATGCATTGGCCTCGGCAATCTCATCTTTTTTTGAACGCAGGGTAAAAGGGGAAGAGGGCAAGGCATTGGCCAGATTGGCCGGGGAATTGGCCGCAAAGGCCGGAACCGGGGCCAGTCACCTCGAGTCCCGACAGGCGGAGGAAATCTTTGAGAACTGGGCTTCCCTTCCCGCGGTAGGGAGCGAGGACGAAACCTTGCCACTCGTTCGAACCGGGGATGGCAAATTGTATTTCCGCAGGTTTTACGAGTACGAGAAGCAGGTGGCGGACGCGCTCGGCAAGCGCCTCGCCCGTCCTCCGGTTCCCGCGGCGCAGGGGACGATTGATTTCTTCAAGAGTTCTCTTGATGCCCAAGTTGACGATCAACAGGCCCTTGCCGTGGGGGTTTCCGTTCAGAAGGACCTCCTACTCCTCACGGGTGGTCCGGGCACGGGCAAGACCCGAACCATCGTGACTATGCTCGCCGCCCATTTGGAGGCAAACCCGGGCATGCGCATCGCCTTGGCCGCGCCAACGGGCAAGGCTGCCTTCCGGATGAGAGAGTCGGTTCTCGAGACAATGGGCTCGCTCGACTTGCCCGACTCAATTCGTTCGGTTCTCCTCGATTCCGCCCGTTCCACCACCCTTCATCGTTTGCTTGGTTCCAGGATCGGATCCGTGGATTTCCGTAGAAACAAAGGGAATCCGCTTCCCCATGATCTCGTGGTGGTGGACGAAGCTTCCATGGTCGACCTCCCTTTGATGGCAAAGCTATGCGACGCGCTCCGGGATGAAGCCAAAATGATTCTCGTCGGCGATGCCGATCAATTGGCTCCGGTCCAAGGCGGAGCGGTTTTCAACGGCTTGGTGAAGCCATCGAAACGCAACGTCTTTTCCCCCACCGACTTGCCCATGATGACTGCTTTCTCCAATTCGGGAACGAAATCGGAGGGTGAGGACCCTCTGGCCGGAAGTCTGGTTTGTCTCAGTCGGGTACACCGCAGGGAAGGGAGTCCTTCCGCGGCGGTTTTGGGCGAACTGTGCGATGCTATCAGGGACGGAAGGACGGACGATGCCTTGGCATCGGCAAAGGCGGGAGGGGAGAGCATTCGTTTCGTCGAGAAATTGGACGACCCTTCGATCGACCCGTCCATTCAGGCCGGCTTCGAGCGCCTTGCTCAGACCCAATCCCCCGCTGATGCTCTTTTGGCTCTGAGAGACTTTCGCATTCTTTGCGCCCACAATCATGGTCGGTACGGGGTTGCGAATTGGAACTTGCGTGCGGACGGTTTGCTTCCATCCGACGAATTGCGGCCCCGCCCCGTGGTGGTCGGGGTGAACGACTACACGGTCGGTTTGTTCAACGGGGACGACGGAGTGGAACTGGGAAACCGAGCTCATTTCGGGGCGGAAGACGGAACTCGCGAAGTCGCCCGTTCCAGGCTTCCCAATCATCAACTCGGCTATGCTTCCACTATCCATCGTAGCCAAGGTTCCGAATTCGAGGAGGTTATGATTGTCCTGCCTCCCGCGGATGCGAGGTTGCTCACGAGGGAGCTTCTCTACGTGGCGGTCAGTCGGGCCAAGAAGGGAATCATCTTGGTGGGAGACGAAGATGCCCTCGAGACTGCAATCGAACGAACCGAGGAATCCCGTTCGGGCGTGCTGGACATTTTGAAAGGAAAATATGCAAAAGCCGACTAACTCTTATCGAATTATCCATACTGCGGACTGGCACTTGGGCAAGACATTGGAGGGCCAGTCGAGGGAGGATGAGCATGATCGCTTCCTTGCTTGGTTGCTCGAACAGGTAGGTGAGCTGGAAGTCGATGCCGTCATCGTTGCAGGTGATGTGTTCGATAGCGGAATCCCACCGCAAAATGCCGTTCGGCGGTACTTCGAGTTCGTTTCCAATTTGAGAGATCGGAGTGCTTGCAAGCTGGTGGTGATCGGGGGGAATCACGATTCGGCAAATCAATTGGAAGCTCCCGTTCCGGTTCTCGAGTTTCTCGGAACCCGGGTGGACGGCCGGGTCAAGGAGGATCCCGAAGCGCGCATTCTCCACTTGCCAGATTCCGGAAATCCGCAGGTGGCTGTTGCCATGATTCCCTTCTTGCGGGATGCGGACGTCCGCAAGGGCAAGGCGGGCGAGAGCCCGGATGAGATCCGTAAAAGCCTGACAGAGGGTATCAGGGGAAAATACGAAGAGACCGCTCAAGCCTTGAACGCGTTGTCGTGCCCGGCTCTTGCAACCGGGCACTTGACGGTCACTGGCATGCGTTCTTCCGAGAGCGAACGGGACATTATCGGTGGCTTGGGCGACGTGTCGCACAAGATTTTCCCCGAGCGTTTCGGATATGTCGCGCTTGGGCATCTCCACCGCCCGCAGAGCCCGGACGATGGACGAGTGCGCTACTCGGGTTCCCCCATACCCCTTAGCTTCAGCGAGGCTGAGGATCACAAAGAGGTGCGGGTGCTGGACGTAACGCCGGATGGAATAAAAGACTTTTCCCTGCCTATTCCCATTTCCCGCAATCTCGTTCAACTAAAGGTTTCTTTCGATGAGCTTGAAAGCCGAATTCCGGAATTTTCCCCGGATGCGGCCGAACTGACTACCTGGGTCGAGGTGGTTGTCGAAGGGGCGGTTTTCGGGGATGAATTGTCCAATCGTGTTCGCGAACTTGCAGAGGGCAAAGGCTACGAGATCCTCAAGGTCGTTCGCTTGAAGGGAGAGAACGAGAAGGGTGGGGCAATCCTGGCGGATGGAGAGAACTATGAATTCATTCTCGATCACCCTGACCAGGTATTCCAGCGATTGCTCGATCAAAAAGAAGTGACGGATGAGACTGAACGCGAGAGACTAAAGGTTCTTTTCGGCCATGTTCGTGCTCTGGTTGAGCAGGAGGAGGGTGAGGAGTCGTGAAAATCCTTAAGATAAGACTCAGGAATCTGAATTCTCTCAAGGGGGATCACGTCGTGAACCTGGATCGAGAACCCTTTGCCGGTTCGGGACTCTTTGCCATCGTAGGACGAACAGGGGCGGGGAAGACGACTTTGCTCGATGCCGTGACTCTTGCCCTTTATGGCAAGGTCGCGCGGTACGGGGGAGACAAGCCTGAGAACGTTCTGAACCGGAGGTGCGGGGAATGCAGGGCCGAGGTTGAATTCTTGCTGCCTGCCGGAAGATTTCGGGCGACTTGGGAGATGAGGCGGGCCCGTAACAAACCGGGTGGAGTTCTCCAACCGCCGAAGCGCTACGTCTACGATTGCGACGGAAACCCCCTTGCCCAGCAAGTCACGGAAGCAAATGCCAAGATAGAGGAATTGACGGGGCTGGATTACGAACGTTTTCTACGAAGCGCCATGCTGGCCCAAGGAGATTTCGACCGCTTTCTTTCAGCCAAACCGGCCGAGCGTTCCGAGTTGCTTGAAGCCCTCACGGGAACCGGGATCTATTCACGACTGAGCGAAGTTGCCTTTCGTGAGGCGAAAAACCGGGAAGAGAACATTCAGGCCATGGAGCGGGACTGGAAGGATATCGTGGTTATGACGGCCGAGCAACGGACCGATACCGAAGACAAGGTGAAGGCCTTTGCAGAAAAGGAAAAGCTTCAGGATGAACGAAGGAAGAAAGATCTCGAGGTGCATGGCGAGATCCCTGATCTGAAAAAGGCGAGAAAGGATAAGGCCGATGCAGAAGCGGAGATCAAGAAGAGCGAGGAGGAACTCAGGCAAGCAAAGGAGGACTTCGAAAAACTTGGTAGGCATGAATTGGCCCAACCCTTTACCGATGAACTGGCTAGGTTCGACCAAGCCAAGAACAACCACAAGTCTGCCGTTCAATTCTGCAAGGATGCCAGTGAAGATCAGGTTCGGGGGAGAAAGGGTTTCGAGCAGGCAACGGAATCCTATCGGGCAAGCATGACTGCCCGAATTGTTGCGCTCGGTAAGGAGCTCAAGGATTTGGACGTTTCCTTAAAGGCGGATAAGGAAACCGAGAAGGAATTGAAGAATTGGCTCGAACGGCGAAAGTCTGACCTGCAATTGGAAGAGCAAGAGTCCGATTTGCTGCGCGGTTTGGATCACCTGGCTCGGAGTAGGATTGATTTTTCCACTAAACGGAAGAGATGGAAGGACTCGATTGATGAACTTTTGCCGGAAGATTTGGCAAATTTGGGTTTGGACCATTCAATGGACGTAACCGCTATGGAGAAAGCCCGCCCGAGCTTGCTCGAGCGAATGGGCAATTGGGCTGGAAAACTTGAGGAGTCCAGGAAAAAGCTGAAAGAGGATTTCACCCTAAAGAGTGACCACTTGGAGAAATCAATGCGACTGGCAAGCATGGAGCAACACCGGCACACGCTGGTCGATGGCGAGCCCTGTCAATTGTGCGGTTCCCTCGAACATCCATACTCCGCCCACGCTCCTGATCCAGGGATGGACAGAATAGAGGAAGCCAAAAGGAAAAGCGAGCAAGCCCTCACTCAAGCCACTGAACGGGTAAGTTCATTCAAGTTGGCCAATGACAAGATTTTGGAGAGAGAGCGGGAAATGCTCGATTCTCGGAATGCTTCGAGGGAAGCGGGAAAATCGCTTGTTTCCGTGCTTTCCCCGTTTGCAATTCCGTTGCCCGAAGCGGGCAAGGAAACCGAGTTGGAGGATAAGTTGAAGGAAAGGGCGAGAGGGTGCCGCAATAAACTTAACGAACTGAAAAACCTCGGACCGAGAATTGAAAACAACGAGGTCCGGTTGGTTCCTTTGGGTGAAAAACTCAGTCAAATAAATAAATCTCTCCTGACCTTGCCTGTTCGCGGAGAAGAGGTTCCCGAATCACCGGAGGAACCATCTGACGTTGAGCGAGCCCTGGAAGATTATGATTCTGCTAGAGTGCAATTGAATGATGCCCAGGCGACCTTGAAGGAGAGAGAGTTACGGGAAAAGAAATTGAAGGTTGAATCGGAGGCTTCCGGACATTCATTGCAGGAAAGGATCAAGGATTCGTCCTTCGAGTCCCTAGAATCCTTGGTCGAGGCAAAATTACCCGACGAGCAGGCTCTGCGCATCCGCCAAAGAAAGAATAACTTGGAAAAGAACCGAGTCGAGTGGAGGATCAAGAGGGAGGTTGCGGATTCCGCAATTTCCGATCTGGTCAAGAAAAAGATCCCCGAAGGGGAGGAAGCGGAACAGTTTATCGCCGCCTTTCGGGACCTCGAGGAATCACTGAAACAACTCAGGATCGATCTGCATGACGCCAAAAACTCATTGGTCGCGGATGATGAGAAGAAGAAGCTGACCGCGGAGAAAAAGAAGCTCTGGGAGGATGCGGGAAAAGCTCTCGACGACTGGAAGAAGCTCAGGGAATTAATCGGATCGGCCGATGGGAAGAAATTCCGAACCTTTGCCCAAGCCCTTTCTCTCAGCGCCTTGGTGAGCAAGGCAAATCGTCACTTGTCCAAGCTTGCTCCTCGATACGAGATCGAAGTCGACCAAAAGGAAAGTCTCGGACTGCAGGTGAAGGATCTTAACGAGGCGGGCGAGATCCGTCCCGTCGCCAGCCTGTCCGGAGGAGAGAAGTTTCTCGCCAGCTTGTCCATGGCCTTGGGGTTGTCCGACTTGGCGAGTACGAAAATCTCGATAGAGACCCTGTTCATTGACGAGGGATTCGGGAGCCTGGACGCGGAGTACCTGGAAGAGGCGGTTAACGTTTTGGAAAGCCTCAAGCATCAAAGCAAGACGGTCGGGGTGATCTCGCACGTTGAGTTACTCAAGGAACGAATCCTCGTTCGCATAAGCGTGGAAACCAAGGCTGACGGATCAAGTTGGTTGAACGTCCCAAAACCTAGTCATACGGAGAATGCCTGAGGATCTTTCCTCCCCCCGTTTGAGCCATAAGTTTTTAATTATTAATTAATGGTTGTATTAGAAAAGATATTAATTTACCTGCCTTCATTGAGTTTGCCAAGGGTAGCGAATCCTCGGGTGGCGCTTCCGAGAAAAGTGTTCGCGTGATGACCATACACAAATCCAAGGGCTTGACTTTCGATATGGTCATTCTTCCCGAGTTGGACGGAAACGCTCTCGATGCTTTGCGTCGAGGTCCTCAAGGATCCCCTCTAGATTTATACGTCAAGAATTCGGCAGACGGAGAGGGAGTTGAGTGGACGCTTGATTGGCCCAATTCGCTTTTCTCAGGAGCCGACTCGACGTTGGCCGGAATAATAGCTTCCGATCGAGGCGAAGCCGTTTTTGAAAACCTCTGCAAACTTTACGTCGGGATGACGCGTCCTCGACAGGGCCTTTACTTGTTTTCGAAGTGCCCGGCGGTGAAGAAAGATCCGCCCGTCAACTACGTCGAGTTGTTAAACCAGACCCTTTCTTCCGTTTCCGAAGAGGATCGCGAAAACGTTGAGTCCATACTACCCCTGTCGGCAGGCGAGATGGAGCTTCGCCACTCGAGAGGTTCTCCTGGATGGTTTGCCGAACATGGTTCGCAAAGTTCCGAACCTTCAGATGCCCTTTCGTCTCTCCTGGAGGTTGATGATTCGCTTTCCACCGTCATTTTATTAGTATCCCCGACAAGTCCGTCGAAGCACGATAAAGCAAAAGCAATTCTCGGTGAATCTCTTTTCGGAAAGGAGCGAGACAGAGCCACGGACCTTGGAACTGAAGTCCATGAGCTCTTTGAGGAAATCGAGTGGTTGGAAGACGATGCTGCCGTTCAAGTGTTCTTACTGGAAATTAAGGAGAAAGCGTCGGCAATTGCCTTTGAGCATGTTCGCAAAGTATTGGAAAACGAGGATACCCGTGCTCTCTTCGCCAAACCCGAGGGGGCAAGCGTGGTTTGGCGTGAGCAAACTTTTAGCCTCCTGTTGGAGGGCGAACTAGTAAACGGTACCTTCGATCGAGTGGTTCTCAAGCAAGATGCTTCTGGTCGATGGTTGTCTGCCGAAATCATCGACTATAAGACCGATAGGGACATCAAGAACGATGCTGATTTCGAGGTGGGCGCAGAGCGACATCGTAAACAGCTCGAGTTTTACAGGAAGGCTCTTTCATCCCTAACGGGTTTACCTGCGGGAAAAATCTCCTTGGGACTCATTTATAGCACGATCCCATCGTCGACATTCCTCTAGAATTTTCCCTTTACAGAGGGAGTCCAAGTCCTTTGTTGGCATCGGAATTAATGCCGAAACTATTTTGATTGACTTTATTTTATAGTTTTAAAATTTCCATTCCGAAAAAAAAAATTATTCTCGTAAGTTATTGCTAAAGAGAAGGGAGTGGGAATCTTGTAAAAAAGAATGCAAGATTTTGAAACTTTTGGCTAACATAGTGTGGTTTTCTATTTTCTAAAATCCGCTTTTTTTCTTTTTCGCTCTCTTTAATTCGTTCCATGTGGCTCAAAACTTGCTTTTCACGCATATTTTCTAGATGAACATTGAAGAATTCTTTAACCGTGAAGTGGCTTCAGCTCGCGAAGAGATACTTCGTCGTGAGCAGGAAGAAAAGACTCGTACTGTGCCTGCCAACAAGCCTCATGCAAGTTTTCGCCCTTTTCTTCAAGCTGTCAGAAGAATTGAATCAAAGTTCGAAGGCTCAACCGAGGTGGATTTCCAATTCGGTGACAATTTCCTACGCATTGTACTTGGGGATGATAGAATACTGGAGGCTTTTTCACAAAAGAAAAAGTGCATTGAGGTGGTTACCCATTTTATGGGCTACAAAGTTCGTTTTGCCACGCAACCAATACGGTTCATTAGGCAATTCATAACCGAATTTTATCTTCGTCTTCGCATCGGTAATTTCCTTCGCTATCTGTTTTCCACCTATGAATATCCTCCTTGGGACGTGATCGAGCGCCGGAAGTCTTTTTCTAATGCGGTGGAAGCGGTAGAATATGTGATCCGCGCCTTGGCCGAGTACGCAGCCAAAATTGAAATCGAGGCCAAGCTTCGTCGTGAAGCGTCGGAGAACTAAAGCTTCGCGATTTTAGCGGAGTGCTGCTCTGTCTTGTTTGATTGAAGCAATTTCGCTCCAAAGTGAGTCTTTACTTGTTCGCAAGGCTCTTGCCAAGATAGAGTCGGTTCGGTTTCATGTTTTAGACAGAGCTGAAAATAGTAAGTAAACCGTAGGAGAGAACCCATGAAATTGTTGCATCGTGAAGACGTGGAAGAAGCAGGCTATGAAATGCCGCTCGAGGGGTTGTGCGCAAATATCGACGAATTCAACTTGGAGGCTCTCAAGTTCGCGGGTGAATGGGTACTTGCCGATGACGAAACCCTTGTTGCCGATGGGCAGCAGCAGAACTACCTGTACCTCGTTATTTCTGGCGAAGTCGGCATTTACAAGAGAAACGACCAAGGGCAAAGCCAGTTTATAGCTTCTCTTGGGCAGGGGGAAGCCTTTGGTGAAATGGCTTTTCTTAGCGGTGGTGTCGCTTCCGCCGACGTTCAGGCATCGGGTGAAGGTATTCTGTGGCGCATCGATCACGAGCGCATGCTTGAGTTTATAGGACAAGGTGGTCCCGCTGGCGGCCAGCTCTGCTTGAACATAGCGAGCATTCTATCGAGTCGTCTTGTCGAGGGTAACCGAAAGGTCGTCGACATGAGCAAGGAGCTGCAAGCTTCCTTGCATCAATTGAAGCAGGCTTCCCAGTCCGGTTCGACCAAGGATCAGGCTCTTCGGCAAATGCAGGGGAAGGTAAAGGGTATGCAGGACGCCTTCAAGGGGCAGTCGGTCAAGAAATCTTCCTTTGGTTGGCCTGCTATTGCGGCCTCGATCGTAGCGGTTTTGAGCTTGGCAGGTTTGACTGTGTCTCTCGTTACAGGTGGGGGCGGGGAAATTGCCGTAGGCGACTCGAAGCTTCAGGAGAAAGTTGATGAGCTTACCGAAAACGAAGAATTCTACCAAGGTCTGAAGGCTCGTCTGGAGTCTCAGAATGAAACCTTGAAGTCAGAGAAAGCGAAACTTTCGAAAGAGAAAACGAAACTTTCGAAAGAGAGAGAGGATCTTCTGGCCCAAGTTTCCGAGTCGATGGGAAAGGATGCGGAGCTTAACCAACTAAAGAGTCAACTTGCAGACGTCGAGCGGCGGTTGGCATCGGTTCCCAAGTCAAGGGTGGCTAGTGTCCCGACTGTTGTCGCCTCCACTCCCACGCCTTCCGTTCTCCCTGCGCCAACTCAGGCCGAGTCACCCAATGACGATGCCAAGGTGGTTGCTTGGGCATTGAAAAATTCGACTTTAGTTTTCCCCTTGCACATTCAGGGGAAAAAGTTGGTCACCTTGCAGGACCGTACGCAACAAGTGAAGATTCCCGTTCCATCAGGAAGTGCTCTCAAGGCACTTCGTTTTTACCCCAGCGCACCGGCAGTTCTTATTGTGTCGCAACCTACAAGCGATAAGTTTCTCGCAATCGTTTCAATTGCCGATACCAATTTCGCGGAAGCTGTGCGACCCCGATACTCTGCCCATGAGCGAAAGGTGTCCGGCGAAGCCAATCCCTTGCTCTCGAAGCCTGCCACTCCATCATTTCGTCCCAAACCTAGCTCGGTGGCAGGAGTGCCGTCTGTAGCGAAGCCAAGTTTTCCGGTAAAGACATCGTCCCTTGGGCCGCCCATAGTCGCCGGCAACTCGACTCCCGGCATTACGACCGGGCGACCATTGCAACCGCAAAAGCCTGCCAATATCCTTGATTCGGTTGCATCAAAACCAGCGAACCGACCCGATCCTCGCAAACCTAAATCAAAGGCTGAAAATGATCACGGAACGGCTTGTGTCTGTAAGGACTGCCGAGGGAAAAAGGCAGGCAAGAGCAGTCTGTTTGGCGACTTTTAAAGGTTTGTAAGCCACGGGTAAGTCTTAGCCTAGGCCTTCGACTTCCCAACCTTTTCGATATTTTTTGCGAATGAGAGCAGTGGCTTTTTCGTTCCCGGCAAAGGAAAGTTTTTCAGCCTCCCATCGCAATGTTTCTTTTGGGAAACGGGTGGCGACTCCTCCGAGTAGAACTGTTTCGGACAAGGGGCCGGCATAGGAAAAGTTGGCCGAGGGCATGGGACCTGCGCCGCGGGCGCCATCGATGAAGCTGTGCCAGTGGTTTATCCCTTCCACCTTAGGTATTTTGAAGTCGGCAAAATTCTTTTTTGGAAAAAGTTCCGGATTTCCGACGTGGGGGATGAGCATTGTGCCCTTCGTTCCGATTACTACGGAACCTTGTCCGGGCAGTTTCTTTCCCTCAAGGAGTTTGGTCACCTCGGCAGGGGGGCGGGCTCCACCGTCGTACCAAGTCACGGGTAGGGTCTTGTCTTCTGAATATTGGGTGTTCGGAAAAATGTAGTGAATCTTGGCATCGAAACCCCAGTTGTGGTCGTTTGGAACCGGTCCCTCGGAGCGCAGGGAGATGGGGTAGGTGAGACCTAGAGCCTTGAAGACGGGATCGTAGATATGGCATCCCATGTCCCCGAATGTGCCCGTACCATAGTCCAAGCGTTTACGCCATTGGCCGGGGTGGTAGTAACCTTTAATGAAGTCGGTGTAGGGTGCTGGACCGATCCAGTTGTCCCAGTTGAAACCTTCGGGAACGGGATCCTTGCGGTCAGGTTTGGAGTTGGAGTCCCCCCAACGCTTGTTACTGAAAGAGTGTGCTTCTTTTACCTTACCTATTACTCCGTCGTGAACAAGTTGCACAGCCGTACGATACTGTGAGGAAGAGTGGATCTGAATGCCCATCTGGGTTACCAGTTTCTTTTCTTTTGCATATTCCGCAAGAGCCCGTGATTCGAACACGTCGTGAGTCAACGGTTTCTGACCGTAAACATGTAGCCCACGTTGCATTGCGGACATCCCCATGGCGGCGTGCATGTGGTCGGGTACGGAGACGTTGACGGTGTCCAGATTGTTCGCCTCCTTTTCGAGCATTTCGCGCCAATCTGCGTAGACTGTGGCGTTGCGAAAACGTTGCTGAATTTGTTTACGCCGTCCCGCGTCGATTTCTACGATGGCTGCCACGGTGACGTTGGGATGAGATGAGATGGAACCTACGTCCGCCCCAGCCATGCCGCCTCCGCCAAAACTGGCGTGACGCACAGTTTCGCTCGGTGGTGACTTGGCCCATGAGCTTTTTGCTAGGAAAGGAAAGGCGATGCCGCCGCCGGCTTGCCCGAGAAAAGTACGTCTGGACGATGTTTGATTCATGGCTCACATCTTCTCCATGCGATCAACAGCAAGCAAGAAATAATTAGATGCTTGCTCATTTTATCTTGAAGGCACAAGGGCATTAACCATGCAAAAGAAATCCAAAGTGCTCATCATCTTCGGTGATGCCTCAGAGACGGTTGACACCATGTACCCGTACTTCCGCCTCATCGAGGGCGGATACGAACCCGTGATGGCCGCACCCGAGAAGCGCGAATACCAAATGGTGATGCATCAAGTGAAACCCGGTTGGACCATTACTCGGGAATGGGAAGGTTATGCGATGCCCGCCGACATAGCCTTCAAGGATGTAAATCCCGAGGAATACTTAGGTATCTTCTTCAGTGGTGGTCGCGCCCCTGAGTACATCCGCGAGGACGAGGATCTTCTCCGTATCACCCGCTACTTCTTTGAGATGGATGCACCCATCGCCAGCGTCTGTCATGGCGTGGAAATTCCCGCTCGAGCCGACTGTGTGCGTGGTCGTCGTATGGCTACTGTTCCCAAGTGTAAGTTCGACCTGGAGGTGTGTGGCGGCACTTTTGTCGATGAGCCTTGTGTCATTGATGGCAATCTCGTCAGCGGTCGTACCTTCTGGGATCATGGCCACTATATGGGCCCGTGGATGAAGTTGCTTGATGGGGTTCGTACTAGCCAAGAAACCTAATGCGACAATCAGTAGAAGGTAATGGGTCAGTGGTTTGATCCGAATCTCCAATTCATGAATTACGGAAGCATTTTTGAATGTGATAACTTTTCCTTTACAGACACCCGGATTTGAGCCACTTGGATGAGCTTCTTTTTTCTTTGAATGATTATTGGAATTCCCAAAGAGACTTTTCCGGGCGAACGCCGCGTGGCGGTCGCTCCTGAAAACGTAGAGAAATTTCGCGGGCTTGGTTACGAGGTATTGGTGGAGGCGGGCGCGGGGTCTGAGGCTCGTTTGCCCGATGTTTCGTACGAGGAGGCCGGCGCCAAGGTATTGGGCGAAGCGAAGAAGGTTTGGTCGACGGCCGATCTCGTTTTAAAGATTAGACCTCCTTCCGATGAGGAGGTGTCGCTTTTGAAAGAGGGAGCTACCCTCATCAGTTTTATCCAGCCCGCCCAGAACGAGGAATTGGTAAAGAGCTTGGCCGAAAGGAAGGTCAACGTGATCGCCATGGACTGTGTGCCACGGATTTCTCGAGCCCAGTCGATGGATGCTCTCAGCTCGATGGCGAACGTGGCGGGCTATCGCGCAATGGTGGAGGCGGCTCACGAGTTCGGACGTTTCTTTACGGGTCAGATTACGGCGGCGGGCAAAGTGCCCCCTGCTAAGGTTCTCGTAATCGGAGCCGGGGTGGCGGGACTCTCGGCTATTGGCACAGCCCGAAACATGGGGGCCATCGTAAGGGCTTTTGATACCCGCCCGGCCGTTAAAGAAGAGGTAGAGAGCCTTGGGGCAGAGTTTTTGGAACTGGATTTCGAGGAAGATGGATCAGGTTCTGGCGGTTATGCCAAGGTGATGAGCAAGGAGTTCATCGAGGCTGAGATGAAACTTTTCGCCGAGCAAGCGGCAGAGGTCGACGTAATCGTGACAACGGCGATGATTCCGGGTAAGAAAGCGCCCATCTTGATTACCGAGGAAATGCTCAAGGGCATGAAGGAGGGTTCCGTTATCGTGGATCTTGCGGCCGAAGGTGGCGGAAACTGCGAATTGACGGTGTCCGGCAAAGCCAACCGAGTTCACGGGGTCACTATTCTTGGTTATTCCGACTTGCCCTCTCGTTTGCCTACGCAGTCAAGCCGTCTTTACGGCAACAATTTGACAAAGCTTCTCCAACTGCTTGGCGGACCTGATGATTTCGCCATCGATTTCGAAGACGAAATCCTTCGCGGCGCGACCGTGACGAAGGGGGGTGAGGTGACTTGGCCGCCACCCAAGCCAGCGGAACCTTCGCCTACACCCACAGTCGAGGCGAAAAACGAAGTAGTGGAGCCTCAATCTCCTGGAGCCAATTCGAAATCTTCTCTCTTTAGTCCGGGTGTTTTGCTTGGACTCGTCTGTATGGCCTTACTTGGTTTGGGATGGACGAGTCCTACCGAGGGTGTGTTTCTTCATCAAATCACTGTTTTCGTACTCTCCTGTTTCATCGGGTACATGGTGATTTGGAACGTCACTCCCGCCCTTCACACTCCTCTAATGAGCGTAACGAACGCCATCAGTGGGATTATCGTGATCGGTGGCATGCTCTTTGTTTCAGGTTCGCACCCATGGCTTCCTTGGTTGGCGGGGGTTGCCATTCTGATTGCCACCATTAATATTGCTGGTGGCTTTCTTGTTACTCAACGCATGTTGAAGATGTTTCGCAAATGAGCAGCGGTCTCGTTACTTCGGCTTACCTCGTTTCGGGGTTATTGTTTATCCTCAGTCTCGGGGGGCTCTCCAAGCAGGAGACTGCGCGACGTGGAAACCTCTATGGCATTCTCGGGATGATTCTAGCGATCCTCGCGACGCTCGCCACACTTTTAGGAAGTGCAGCCCCGAACTTCGAGTTGCTCATACCCCTAATGTTGGTCGGAGGTCTGATCGGAGCCGTGTTGGCGAAGCGAGTCGAGATGACGGCTATGCCCGAGTTGGTGGCCATCCTTCACAGTTTTGTAGGAATGGCCGCCGTGCTAGTTGGTATAGCCAGCTATCTCGAGCATCAGGACTATGAAGGTACGGCAAAGCTCATTCACGAAATCGAGGTCGTTATAGGTGTTTTTATCGGCGGTATTACCTTTAGCGGTTCAGTGATCGCCTTCGGTAAACTTCGAGGATCCATCTCAGGAAAGCCCCTTCTTTTGCCCGCTCGTCATCTTCTCAACTTGGGCATGTTGGTGGCATGCGTTTGGTTTGGTTCAGCCTTTATGAATGGTACGGGGGATCCAGCTCTGCACGCCTTGCTCGTGGTCACTGCAATTTCTCTTGTTTTGGGAATCCACCTCATCATGGCCATTGGTGGAGCGGACATGCCCGTCGTCGTCTCGATGCTCAATAGCTATTCCGGTTGGGCTGCGGCCGCAGCGGGGTTTATGTTGCAGAATGATTTGCTTATCATTACCGGCGCTCTCGTCGGCAGCAGTGGAGCCATTCTCAGTTACATTATGTGCAAGGCCATGAACAGAAGCTTGGCCAATGTTATTTTCGGTGGGTTCGGAGCGAATGCAGGGAAATCTTCAAGTGGTGGCGAAGGTCCTCAGGGAACGGTTACGGAAACATCCGCAGCCGAAGTGGCATCCGCTCTCAAGGAAGCGAAAGAGGTCGTCATTGTTCCCGGTTATGGAATGGCTGTGGCCCAAGCCCAACACGTGGTGAAGGATATTGCGGAGACCCTTCGCTCCCAGGACGTGAACGTACGTTTTGCTATTCATCCCGTTGCCGGACGCCTTCCCGGGCACATGAACGTACTCTTGGCCGAGGCCAACGTTCCCTACGACATCGTGTTTGAGATGGATGAAATCAATGACGATTTGCCAGAGGTGGATGTTCTTTTGGTAGTCGGCGCGAACGACATCGTAAATCCGTCCGCCTTGGAAGATTCGAGTAGCCCGATTGCCGGTATGCCCGTGATCGAGGCTTGGAAGGCGAAATCCGTGGTGGCCCTCAAACGAAGTATGGCGGCTGGTTACTCGGGGGTCGAGAACCCGCTCTATTTCAAGGATAATACCGATATGCTCTTCGGGGATGCCAAGGATACCTTGTCCGCCGTCTATTCCGTCTTATAGGGTCGAATTTTGGGTTTTGTTTAAATCCCTTAATTAAATACAGACGACATACCGTTGCCCAGGTTGTCCAATAGAAGCCCTCGAAAGGGAAAAGCTTATTTCTTCGTTGCTTTTGGATTGGGAAGGTCGGTTATCGTTCCCTCGAACACTTCCGCGGCGAGTCCAATCGACTCGTGCAGGGTAGGGTGAGCATGGATGGTTAGAGCTAAATCCTCGGCATCGCATCCCATTTCAATAGCCAATCCGATTTCTCCTAGAACTTCGCCTGCATTCGTTCCTACCACCGCGCCTCCTATTATGCGGTTGGATTCTTTTTCGAAAATGAGTTTTGTCATGCCTTCGGCGCAGTCTGATGCCAAGGCGCGTCCGGATGCCGCCCAAGGGAAGATAGCTTTTTCGTACTCTATGCCTTCGGCTTTGGCTTCCCGTTCCGTTTTGCCGACCCATGCGACTTCGGGGTCCGTGTAGGCGATGGACGGGATAGCCTTGGGATCAAAAAAATGTTTTTTTCCGGCGATGACTTCGGCTGCAACGTGACCCTCATGGGCCCCCTTGTGGGCAAGCATGGGTTGACCAACCACATCGCCAACGGCGTATATATGCGGCACGTTTGTTCGCATCTGTTTGTCTACAGTCAGAAAGCCTTTTTCGTCGACCTCTACGCCCGCTTTGTCGGCATCGATCAAGAGACCATTGGGCGTTCTACCAATGGCCACTAGTACGGCATCGTAATCGCGACTTTCCTTACTGCCGTCTGTTGACTCCATGGTGACCGATATGCATTCAGGTGTTGCATCGACTGCGGTCACCTTGGTTTCGAGCATGATGTTATAGTCATCCGCAATTGTTCCGGTAAAAGTTTTTGCGACATCCGTGTCGGCGGCCGGCATCAACTGATCGAACATTTCCACGACGTCCAGCTTGGAGCCAAGGGCATGATAGACCATTCCCATTTCAAGTCCAATCACTCCTCCCCCCATGAGAAGCAGTCGATTCGGAATCTCCTTCAGCTCCAAGGCATCTGTCGAATCCCAGATTCGAGGATCTTCATGCGGAATAAAAGGTAGTTCAATTGGACGAGAACCCACTGCCAAAATAGCATGCTCGAAATTCACGGAAGTCGTTTCGTCACTGCTTTCCACTTGGATATGATTAGGCCCGGTGAATTTACCTTGTCCGTTAAGGACTTGGCATTTCCTCATTTTGGCCATGCCTCCGAGACCATCCGTAAGCTTCCCAATTACTTGTTCCTTCCACTGCCGCACCTTAGTGATGTCAATTTCGGGCTCTCCGAAGCTGACGCCATGCTCTTCCATGGATTTCGCATCCTTGATCACCTTGGCAAGGTGCAAGAGAGCTTTTGAGGGAATGCACCCGACGTTTAGGCACACTCCTCCGAGTGTGGAGTGACGTTCAATGATAACCGCATCTAGTCCAAGATCAGCGCAGCGGAAGGCTGCTGCGTAACCGGCCGGCCCCGACCCTAGAATGGCAACCTGCGTCTTGATTTCCTTACTCATTGTGAAGACTCAAGCTGTCTCATTTGAAAGTTCGCTCAACGCCTCCTTGAGGAAATTTAGAAAGCGTACGCCATCGGCTCCATCGATTACTCGATGGTCATATGAAAGAGATAAAGGCAACATGAGACGAGGGTCGAAGGATTTGCCGTTCCAAACGGGTTTCTGCTCAGATCGGGAAAGACCAAGAATCCCAACGTTCGGTGCATTCACAATAGGAGTAAATGCAGTGCCTCCAAGACCACCAAGGCTGGAAATGGTGAAGCTCGAGCCCATCATCTCCTCCTTTGTCAGCTTGCCTTCCCGAGCCTTGTCGGAAAGAGAAAACAGGTCTTGGGTCAGCTCTTCTGCAGACTTCTTGTCTACTCCACGTACGACAGGGACCACAAGACCGTTGGGCGTATCTACGGCTATGCCAAGATCGACGTACTTCTTAAGAATCAAACTTTTGCCATCCAAGGACAAAGAGGAATTCATTGGAGGGAGATTCTGCAGAGCTTTTGCCACGGCTTGCATGACAAAAACAAGAATTGTGTATTTTATTCCCGATTCGCGTTTGGCCTCTTCTGCATTCCGCTTCTTCCGTAGGCTTTCCAGCTCGGTCACGTCGACCTCATCCCATTGAGTGACGTGAGGAATCCTAACCCAATTGCGGTGCAGGTTGGCACCCGTAAGCTTTTGGATTCTTGAGAGTGGCTTCTTCTCAATCTCACCGAACTTGGCGAAATCCACTTCCGGCCATGGAAGCAAATCCAATCCTCCTGCCCCGGAATCAAGACGACGTAAGGCCTCCTTGACGTATTGCTGAACATCTTCCTTGAGAATACGATTTTTACGTCCCGTGCCCTTGACTTTAGCCAAGTTGACCCCGAACTCTCTTGCTAGACGCCGTACAACCGGAGAGGCATGAGCATATTCCTGATTTTCAACGAATGCCTCAGATGGCTTGCTCGCACTCTTCTTTGCTGGAGTGGAGGCAACTGGCTGAGACTTTGCTTGGGAGGCGTCGGGAGGTGTGACGGGCTTGGGTTCGGTCGCCGATGAGGTTACCTCGAAAATCATAATTGAGGCGCCTGTAGACACCATTTCACCGGGGGCGACTTTAATTTCCTTTACGACTCCCTCAAAAGGAGAGGGCACCTCCATTGCAGCCTTGTCCCCCTCAACCGCAATCAATGGGTCATCGACGTTAACTGAATCGCCTACGCCCACGATAACCTGGGTTACTTCAGCTTCATCTGCTCCGATGTCCGGAAGAAGCACTTCCTTGTCTTCGGACGACGGCGCTGTTTGGGAAATATCGGTCGACTGGTCTTTCTCTTCAGCTTGAGGAGTTTCGGATTCCGCCGGGGTCAAAACAAGAATCAGTGCCCCCGTGGAAATCTCATCGCCTATGGAAACCTTAATTTCCTCAACGGTCCCGGCCTGTGGAGAAGGCACCTCCATTGCGGCCTTGTCCCCCTCAATTGCAATCAACGGAGTCTCCACATCGATCACGTCTCCCACCTTTACTAAAATCTCGGTAACCTCGGCTTGATCGGCCCCGATGTCGGGCAAATGAATTTCGCTGCTCATTGCGTATTCTCTCTATGCGAAGAGAGGATTGGTGATTTCGGCGTCGATACCAAATTTGTCGATGGCTTCTGAGACGAGACTCTTTTCCACATCGCCTCGCTTAGATAACTCATGCAAGGCGGCAACTACAACGTATGATGCGTTAACCTCAAAGTGACGACGCAAGTTTGGGCGACTGTCGGAACGACCGAAACCATCCGTCCCCAGAACCTTGTATGAGGAACCGGGAAGGTAGGGTCTGATTTGTTCGGCGTGATTCTTGATGTAATCAGTCGACGCGATGGCAGGCTCTTCCCCCAGAATGTCTGTCACATAAGCGGAACGGGGTTCGGCTTCGGGATGGAGCATATTGTAACGGGCTACCTCCTGTCCGTCTCGAGCGAGCTCGTTGAACGAGGTTACGCTGAAAACGTCGGATGCTATCTGGTATTCCTCGCTCAAGATTTCGGATGCCTTGATTACCTCGTTTAGAATTGTGCCTGAGCCCAGTAGTTGGACCTTCGACTTTTCACCATCGTGGCTTAGCAATTTGTATATCCCCCGCCGAATTCCTTCCTCCACCCCATCGGGCATGGCCGGCTGATGATAATTTTCGTTCATCAGGGTGAGGTAGTAAAAAACGTTCTCTTGATCCGGTCCGTACATGCGTCTCAAGCCATCTTGAAGAATTACCGCCAGCTCGAACGAGAATGTGGGGTCGTAGGCTATGCAATTGGGAATGGTGGAAGCCAAAACGTGGCTGTGGCCGTCCTCGTGTTGGAGACCTTCGCCATTTAGGGTGGTTCGCCCTGCGGTTGCTCCCAAGAGAAAACCTCGAGCTTGCTGGTCGCCCGCTAGCCAAGCCATGTCTCCAACGCGCTGAAAGCCGAACATGGAATAATAAATGTAAAAGGGCACCATGGGCAGGTCGTTAGTGCTGTAGCTAGTTGCCGCGGCAACCCAGGAAGACATAGCTCCCATTTCGTTGATGCCTTCCTGTAGCACCTGCCCAGTGAGGTCTTCCTTGTAGTAAGAAACGGCGTCCCGATCCTGAGGGACGTAGTTTTGTCCATGTGGATTGTAGATTCCGATTTGACGGAACAGACCTTCCATGCCGAAGGTTCTGGCTTCGTCCGCGACTATGGGTACGACCCGATCGCCGATAGCATCATCCTTCAACAGAATATTGAGGGCCCGTACGAAAGCCAAGGTGGTCGAAATTTCTCTTTTTTGCTCGCCCAGCAGGGATTCAAAGGTCTCAAGAGCCGGCATTTGCAAATCGCCCGAAAAACGAGTGTTCCTGCTCGGCACGTATCCGCCAAGCTCTTTCCTTCGAGAATGCAGATACTTGTGTTCGGTAGAACCTTCTTCCAGTTGAAGATAT
>CAJQSI010000033.1 GCA_905612515.1 uncultured Opitutales bacterium
TAACAGGTCCTGCGGGTGCAGGAGGTGCTCAAACTGTGAATGCCACGGTAGCCGGAGACGGTACCCTCTCCTTCGTTCTCCCCACCCCTAACGAAACGGGAGCCCATACGATCACAGGGGCGGCCGGAAGCTACGCCGAAGTGCCCGATTCCGACGACCATGGTTCAGGGTATGCAACGGGAGATACGCCGACAGTTTCCATTACGCGGGGAGGTGTTGCCGTCGCAGGAGTATCCGGAACGGCTACGGCAGGAGCGGATGGAAAAGTAGATATTGGCTTCACGGGAGACGCTGCGAACCTAACCAATGTAGATGTTTCAGTTGCATCAGGCGGACTTGCCTTAGCTCAATCGAGTTTCTCGGGAGTAGGCTCGGATTACGATCCTTTAGAAACACCCCTCATCACCATTACGCCACCCTCCGGTGCAGGCGGCGCCCAGACCGTGAACGCCACAGTTGCCGCAAACCGCAGACTTTCTTTTACCCTTCCTAATCCGACGGAGTCGGGATCTCACGTCATTTCAGCTGCGGGAGGCAACGTGGTCTCCCTTCCGACCGGATTGAACATTGGCTCTGGTTATTCCCCAACTGAGCCCCCACCAGTTGTAACTGTTACAGATCCCGGAGGCGTTCCGATAGCAGGAGCCACTTCAACAATCAACACCAACGGCACCATCAGCGTGAACCTTTCCGGAATTACCCCGATAGCGGGGGGAACCCCGGGAAACTATACTGTGAGCGTAGCTCCGGGAATCTCTGCCGGAATACAAAATGGGTTGGACGATTCAGATAAGGACTTGTGGGACTTCTCTCACGAGGATTTCGAGAAATTCATTCAGACTCTGAGCAACGTCAGGGCTGTTAACGGAGCCACTATGAACAGTCTATCCTTTAGTGAATCGCGACTAGAGAGCAATATTCAGAATTTGGAGAAGGCGGGTGGTCGCATCGTGGACGCCGACATGGCCAAGGAAATGCTGGAAGTGGCAAAGAACCAGATTCTGCTCAAGACCGCTACGGATTCGCTGACCAAGCACAACCGATTGAGCGTAAACGTGGACCGTACCCTGATGGGCTTGGACGGAGGCATGTAATTTTTCCTCCTGAAGACGTCGTCCGTCTTCTTTGGGGTTGCGCCGCTTGAGCCTAGGCGTTTACGCCTACTCCGCAGCACTTCTTGTATTTCTTTCCGCTACCGCATGGGCATGGGTCGTTGCGACCTACTTTGGGAGCTTCGCGTACGACTGGCACGGGAACGCGAGGCATTTCCGATTCCGAAGGCAGTTCGGGTGCCTCTCCACCAAGCGCCCCCTGTGGGGCAGCGGTTGGAGCGTTCCCCGAAAAATCCCCCCCGCCGGTGCTTTCGGGACCTGTGGTCTTGGCCACGCCACTGAGGGTGGCGAGCATGTTTTCAAAGGCGGCGACGTTGGTCGAAGAACGGAAAATGCCCGAACAAACGTCGGAACGCATCGCGCCCATCATTTCATCGAATGCGCGAAATGCTTCGTTCTTGTATTCGCTGAGTGGATCTTTTTGTCCGTAACCTCGGAGACCGACGCTCCGGCGAAGTTCTTCCATTTCGGTAAGGTGGTCCTGCCAGTGCACGTCTGTGGCGTTCACGACGACGTACCGTTCAAGTCCGACCACGGAGTCAGGATTCTCCAGGGCCCGTTTTGCATCATAGGCAGAGTTGATTTTCTCAAGAATGAAGTCCTTGATTTCCTCAGGCTGCTTACCGAGGATATCATCCGGTTTTACCGAGAGTGGGAAAGTGACGTTGACCCAAGTGGCGAGAAAGGATTCCAGTTCGGGAGTTTCGTCTTGGCTGTTCGCCTTGAACTCGCTAGGAGAAACCGCATCGAGCCGAGTGTCGATTTCCTCTTCCACGAGCTCAAACAGAATTTTGCTGGGTTCTTCCTCCTTGATGACGTCGTTCCGGATGGAATAGACGATTTCCCGCTGACGATTCAGCACGTCGTCGTACTGCAAAAGGCGCTTGCGAATGGAGTAGTTTTGCTGCTCCACTTTCTTCTGGGCGTTCTGGATGGACCAGTCGAGAGTGCCGTGCTCGAGCATCTCGTCGTCCCCAAAGCTCTTTTCGAGCATTTTCGACAAGGCTCCCTGGTTGGCGAATAGGCGCATGAGATCATCTTCCAGAGATACGTAAAAACGAGACATGCCGGGATCTCCCTGACGGGCGCATCGACCGCGCAACTGCCTGTCGGTACGACGAGATTCATGTCTTTCGGTGCCTAGGACGAGGAGTCCGCCCAGTCCTTTTACTCCATCTCCCAGCTTGATGTCGGTACCACGTCCGGCCATGTTGGTGGCGATGGTGACCGACCCTCTTTGCCCTGCCTCGGCAACAATTTCGGCTTCCCTTTCGTGAAACTTTGCGTTGAGCACGGTGTGCCTCACGTTCCCCCGTTTGAGCATTCGGCTGAGTACTTCGGAGGACTCGACCGAAGCCGTTCCCACCAAGATCGGTTGTTCTTTGGCGTGGGCTTCCTTGATGTCCTCGATGACTTGGTTGTACTTTTGCCTGCGCCCCTTGAACATGAGGTCGTTCAAGTCATCCCTCACACAGGGTCTGTGGGTCGGGATGACCATGACTCCAAGGCGATAAATATCGTGAAATTCTCCGGCTTCTGTTTCTGCCGTACCCGTCATGCCGGCGAGCTTTTCATACATCCTGAAGTAATTCTGGATAGTGATGGTTGCGTAGGTTTTGGTCTCCTTCTCGATCATCACCCCTTCCTTTGCCTCTACGGCTTGGTGGAGACCGTTGCTCCATCGTCTGCCGGGCATGAGGCGTCCGGTGTTCTCGTCGACGATCATCACCTTTCCGCCTTGGACCACGTATTCCTTGTTCTTCTCGTAGAGACCGTAGGCTTTCAGGAGTTGAGAGAGTGTGTGAATGCGTTCACTCTTGAATTGAAAGTCATCCTCAATCTCTTCTTTTCGCCGTCGTTTTTCGTCGTCGTCGGCATTGGGATCGCGGTCGATTTCGACATAAAGGGTAGCCAAATCCGGTATTACGAATCCGTCGGGGTCCGTCGGATTGATTAGGTTACGTCCTTTTTCCGTGAGGTCGGACTGCTGGTTTTTCTCGTCGATTACGTAGAAAAGCTCTTCTTTCAGGCTGTGCGCCCGTTCCTTGTTGTAATCCGAGTTCATCTCAAGGTCGAACTTCTCGAACTTCTTGCGAATGTGAGCGACCTCCATCATGCGAAGCAAATGCTTGTTGGAAGGCATTCCTTTTTTCACTTTGTAGAGCCTGGCTATATGCTCGTCGGCGTCTTCTTCGGAAATATTTTCATCTTCCAAGGCTCTCTTGGCTTCGGATACCAGATTGTTGCACTCACGGATTTGGGTGTCGAATAGTTTGACCACCAACGGCTTCATCTCCATGAAGGGCAGAGGTCGATCTTCACGCATGGGTCCGGAAATGATCAAGGGTGTTCGCGCCTCATCCACAAGAATGGAATCGGCTTCATCAATGATGCAGAAGTAATAATCGGTCTGCACTTGATCCTCCTTGCAAGTGGCCATTCCGTTATCTCTAAGGTAGTCGAAACCGAATTCGGAGGCAGTACCATAAGTGATATGACGAGAATACATCTCGTGACGCATGGAAGGTTCCATGCCGTTCTGGATGCAACCCACTTTTAGGCCCAACCACTCGAACAGGGCTCCCATCCATTGAGAATCTCTACGAGCTAGATAATCATTAACCGTAACGAGTTGGCAGTTCTTACCCGACAGAGCATTCAGGTAGAGTGGGCAGGTGGACACGAGAGTCTTTCCTTCCCCCGTTGCCATTTCCGCGATATGGCGATCGTGAAGAGCCATTCCGCCAATCAACTGAACGTCGTAGTGGACCATTTCCCAGTCCAACGGTTGCTCGCAGACCATGGTGGAACTTCCGCACATGCGACGAGCGCAATTCTTGACTACGGCAAACGCCTCGGGAAGAAGTTGCTCCAGAGTTTCTCCCTTTTGAAAACGCTCCATGAACTCCGGGGTTTTGGCGCGAAGTTCGTCATCGGAAAGATTTTGGTACTCTACCTCAAGAGAGTTGATTTCCTTAACTATCGGAACGCACCGCTTGATATACTTGCGGTAACCACGTCCCTTGAGGCTACTTAAGATTGTTTTGAAAGGTGCGAGTGGATTCATATATTCTGTTTCGGTCCGACAGAGGTTGCGGTGGCAACCTTTACGTCAAAGAGACAAGGTTTTCTTGAAGTAGGCGATGGTCTTGTCGAGACCTTCGTCCAGTTCGATTTGTGGGGTCCAGTCCGTAAGCGATTTCACCAAGGATATGTCGGGTCGGCGTTGGGTGGGGTCGTCTTCGGGGAGCGGTTCCTCAATCAGTCGCGAGGAGGAACTCGTCTTCTCCAGAACTTTTTCGGCCAGTTGCCTAATAGTGAATTCCGACGGGTTGCCCAAGTTGATTGGCCCCACCGACTTCTCTTGTTCCATGATCCTTATCATGCCCTCCACCAAGTCGTCGACGTAGCAAAAGGAGCGGGTCTGGGAGCCATCGCCATAGAGTGTAATGTCTTCTCCCTTGAGGGCTTGCACGATGAAGTTCGAAACAACTCGCCCGTCGTCAGGGCGCATCCGGGGGCCATAGGTGTTGAAAATCCGAATGACGCGAATATCCACACCGTTTTCACGATGGTAGTCGAAAAAAAGAGTTTCCGCACATCGCTTTCCCTCGTCGTAGCAGGCTCTGGGGCCGATCGGGTTGACGTTCCCTCGGTAGGACTCGGGTTGAGGGTGTACGTCCGGATCTCCGTACACTTCAGAGGTGGAAGCTTGAAGGATACGAGCCTGCACGCGTTTGGCCAGGCCCAAGCAATTGATGGCTCCCATGACCGAAGTCTTCGTCGTCTTGATGGGATTGTACTGGTAGTGTACGGGCGAAGCCGGGCAAGCGAGGTTGAAGATTCTGTCGACCTCAGCCTTGAACGGATCCACTACGTCGTGCCTAAGGAGTTCAAACCTCCTCTTTTCCAGCAAATGTTCCACGTTGCGCCTGCGTCCCGTGAAGAAGTTGTCCAAGCATAGTACGTCGTGGCCTTGGTCGAGCAAACGCTCGCAAAGGTGACTGCCGAGGAAGCCTGCGCCTCCGGTAATTAAGATTCTCACAATTGTATAAAAGAACCCTTCTACAGGCTTTTGTTCAGGTTGGAAACGTTCTTTTGCGCAAACGCGCCTTCAGGTTTTTGCCGAACCCATCCTCTCGAACACTTTGTACAATGCCTGAGTCCCTTCGTTTTCCTGACCTGACTCGACTGCCTGGTCGTAAAACTTTTTCGCCAAGGCCAGACCCGGAAGTTCCAGACCCAGACGTTCGGCATCCTGCAGAGCGATGCTCATGTCCTTGACGAAATGCTTGATGAAAAAACCGGGGGCGTAATCACCTTTTACGATCCGCCGACCTAAATTGTTTATTGACCAGCAGCCTGCGGCTCCGCTCCCGATTAAATCGATTACTGCATTCGGTTCCAATCCCGAGCGGATGGCATAGAGGAGTGACTCCACGGTGCCGATCATTGTCGTGGCAATAAGGATTTGGTTGCTCATCTTTACCCGCTGTCCAGATCCCGCGGGTCCGAACCAAGAAATGTTTTCGCCCACCACCTTAAGAAGGGGCTTGGCTTGCTGGAAGGCTTCTTCTTCGCCACCTACCATAATGGAGAGCGTAGCGTTGCGGGCTCCGAGGTCTCCTCCGCTCACGGGGGCGTCCAGAGCCCTTACGCCCTTCTCCTTGGCAGTTTCATATATCCGTTCCGCCAAGCTCGGCTCCGAAGTCGTCATGTCTATGACCACCGAACCATTCTTTGCCGTGGACAAAATGCCTCGCTCGCCGAGAAAAGTTTCTTCGACGTCTTGAGGAAAGCCGACGATGGAGAACACGAAGTCGGCGCCCTCCGCCGCATCTGCAGCGGATTCGCACCATGTTGCCCCTTGGTGCATTAAGGACAGGGCCTTGTCCTTGGTCCGATTGTGTACACGAATATCATAACCTGCATCCAGTAAATGTCCAGCCATCGAGGCTCCCATTACACCCGTTCCGATCCATCCTATCGACTTGCTCATAGAACTGTTGATAAATAGTCTATGCAAAATGGCAAAATGCAAATTGGGGGAACTCTGAAGTCGAAGCGCCCCTTGATGTTACCCTGTCTTCAATAAGCTGAACTCTTTTCGCTTCTGTCTTTATTCAAAGGTTTGAATTATGTCGAAAGATCGAAAGGAATTACTAACACCCAAGGTCTCGGTCGTTATTCCTACATACGAACGGATTGCAACTCTCTCTCGCGCCGTGGATTCAGTCATGGCTCAGACCTTTTCCGACTGGGAACTGATAGTGGTGGACGACGGTTCGACGGACGCCACCGACGAAATGATTCTCTTGGATTATCCCGCCGTTCGGCTTCACCGCCAAGAAAACACAGGTGTCAGCTCCGCCCGCAACGCCGGGGTCGCCTTGGCTTCTGGAGAATGGATCGCATTTCTCGACTCGGATGATGCTTGGTTACCCGAAAAACTTGAGCAGCAACTTTCTCATCTGGCCAATGAGCCTGAACTCCGACTAAGCCACACCGACGAGATTTGGATCCGAAATGGCAAGCGAGTCAATCAGCCCAAGGAATATGCCAAGTCGGGTGGTAGTATCTACCGCCGGTGCCTACCCCTGTGTTGCATTTGCCCTTCCTCCGCGCTTATCCGTCGAGACCTCTTTGATGAGATCGGAGGCTTCGATGAAACCTTTCCCGTGTGCGAGGACTACGATCTCTGGCTTCGCATAACCGCCCGCGAACCCGTTCACTATCTTGACGAAGCTCTCGTCCGAAAGTACGGCGGTCACGAGGACCAGCTCTCCTCCACTACTTGGGGTATGGACCGATACCGAACTCGGGCTCTTGAAAAAATCCTATCCGAGGAAATCCTGTCTTTGGAAGACCGAATCCTGACCAAGGAAACCCTCGTCAAGAAACTCCGGATTCTCGTCGCCGGCGCCCGCAAACGAGGGAATCAAGAGGTAGTTACGGAATACGAACCACGCCTATCCGAGTGGGAACAAGTCGGAGTTTGAGCTTTCCCAATCAGTGAAAAAAAATGGTCGGGCCGGAGAGATTCGAACTCTCGACCCCTACACCCCCAGCGTAGTGCGCTACCAGACTGCGCTACGGCCCGACCTCTAGATTCTATCTAGTGTTTAGCGATGTTTGTGTCTTCGCCCCTGACAGGTTTTGGCTACTTTGACAAAAAGGGGAGTCAAAGTTCTTGAAATTAACAAATGAGGAAAGTTCCATGTCTGGTGTAAGAAACTGGTCCAAGAGAAACATAAAAGTTCGTAAGATTAAGGGTAAGGAAAGGGCAAGCTACAATATTGATGGAACCCTATCAAACGGTAAGCGCATACGTCAACGATTCTATAATCAACTAGACGCCGAGGAGTTTGCCGAAGACTGCCGAGTCGCCGGGGTTAATCTCAAATGCCATGTCGTCGGAACTGTTGCAGGTTTTTAGATTAGCAAAGACTGACTTTTCGGGATTGATCAATCAGGTCTTGAGGAAGAATTGAAGAATAGCGATTTCCCTAGCCGTCCGGAATGGATCAGTGACGGCTTGAGGCACCCAGCCTTGTTGTCACGTCTTAGAGTGGTTCAGGATGGCCAAGGTGTGCCTGTGGGCTGGCAATAGTCCCAAAGTATTCAATGCCCACTACGAGGGCTTGGCGTTACCGATGCCGATGCGAAAAAGTACTGGGGCCATCACGCCGCCATCCAACGATGGCGGCTCCGACGAGTCGAATTGAAGCCTACTTGAACTTTGCCCGACTGCACTTGGTCATGTCCCGCAAGGTCTCGCAAACAAGAGGTAGCTCCGGCTTCTTGTCCTTGGACTCGATTATCTCGAAGAACGAATGGAGGGCCTGATTCATAATCTGGTTGGTGTTCCAGTTGCCGTATTTCTTGTACTCTTCGACCTTCTTCCAAGTTTCCGGCGAGACACGAGTGGTGAAAGATTTGGATTCCTTTTTAGGCTTAGTTTTATTACGTGCGCTCATTTCGTATATGTTGTTGAAGTCGGATTAAACACAAATCGTTCTATCGGATTTAGGATGCTAGGCAAGGTTGCACTCCCCCCAGCAGTTACTCGGGCAGAGTACCAGCGGCAAGGGCTTCTTGGGAGTGGCTGACTTGGGAACAAGCAAGTAGAAGGGAACCTTTACGCCCGGTTCAGTCTCGATCGAGCACAAGCTGCGGGTGAAGTCCTTCGGCGCCCGATCCTCCTCGGCCATAATTACTTTCGGTTTGAAACCGGCCAGCTGGGTCTGCATCCGCTTCAGTCTGGTGATCTTTACCAATGCCCCCCGTGCCTTCCTCTGCCAATCGGCAAAGTTTTCCGTTTCGTCGTAGGCATGGACCTGTTCGCCTTGCTGGACCCGTTTCAGGTAAGAATTCATCGGTTCCGGATAGGACACGAACGACTTTGTCTCTGCTCCGAGATGGAGGACCCCGAGGAGCAGGAAGTGAAAAGGAATGAAATGAATTTTCTTCATGACGCGATCGAGATTGAGTTGAAAGAAAGGTCAGAAGGTAGTTTAAAGATATCTTTGGAAGTGGTTTTTCTGATGCAACAACATTGCGGAAGTTAAGCGCTCCCTCGGGTGAAAAAGCAAATTCATTGAAAAACAAAATCGAGACCTTTCCGATCGACCGTTTCCTAGTGTGCAGTCTTATTTTGCTATGGAGTTTTCTAGCGAGCTCGGGCGAAGAGCCCTACAAGCCAAAGTTGAGCGATGGGAAAAGCCCCGACTTTCATGACTTCCCCATGGGCGTGCTTTCTGCCAGTGGTCGATTGCACGATGGGGAGCGTGAAATTTTGGTAAGGGACGTTGGCAAGGCCGGCGTCGCGGAGAAGGGAGGTCTGAAAGTGGATGACCGCATCATCTCGATCGAGGGGAACACCCCGAAGGCCTTCTCCATGGAGACGGACACGGGACTTGATGGACCGCAGGCGGCTCTTGGGGAAGCTCTCGATGCGGCTTGCTCCTCGAAGACAAAAGTTCTTCAGATCATGGTTCGACGTGGTGATAAAACCATCGAACTGAAGCTCAAGGCGCCTTCCTCGCCTGCCTTTGCCGCCACCTTTCCTCAAAAATGTTCCAAGAGTAGGAAATATTTCTCGGGGGTAGTCGATCATCTGGTGGACATTCAGCGCGAAGACGGCAACTGGAGACCGGGAGTCGGGGGCGATGCCGACGTCTACACGGGGGCTTTCTGCGCCTTGGCCGTTCTTTCCGCGGACAAGAAAGAATACCTGCCAGCGGTCAAGGGAGCTATCGACTTCATTCGTAGGAAGAGCATTGCCCTGATCAAGCCCGATGACCCCAAGGTCGGGCCAAAAAGCTGGCAGACCTCTACCAACGCAATTCTTTTAGCCGAATATCAATTGGCTACGGGAGACGATGCGTTCTTTCCCGACCTAAAGAAATGTTGTGACCTGCTTGCCGGTCGAGTCTCCGAGAACGGCAGGATGGGCCATTCCTATGAAGTACCATACGAACGAACGGGTCTAGTGATTATAAACGTGCAAGCTCACCTCGCGTGGGCCCTTGCCGCCAAGTGTGGCTACAAGATCGATCGCAAGGCATGGGATCGCTCCATGGTGGAGATTCGAAAGGCGATTGGTCCCAACACGGGGGCGCTTGGATACTCCTCTCGAGTTCCTGACCACCCCGACATTCCCGCCCGAACCGGAGCGATGGCAACCGCCTTGGCGATTGCTGGCGAGGAACCCAAGATGGCCAAAGGTTTTGCAAACGCGTTGGCGAGATATCAATCCCGCATGCGGCACGCCCACTCCATGAGTTCGATCGGTTTGATCTACGGCATGGCCGGTATCAAGTCGGTTAATCCTGAGGCTCATGGAGCGGTCATGAAGAAATGGATCCCTTATCTGGAACTTTGCCGAACATCGGTCGGTACGGCGGCCTATTTCGGTGGCAAGAGAAACTATGCAGGGGATGCCTACCTCGGTTACCATCCAATAGGCAATGCAACCGTCGCCCTCATGCTTGCCAGTGCCGAGAACAAGCTCTTTATCCATGGTGGAACCAAGCGCAATTGGCTTGGGAAACCCTAACTCGAACACACAAATGAACCGACTCACTCGAACCTTTTCCTCATTGCTCGCTATCTTATTCCTGTCGGGCAACGTTGATGCCGCTCCGAGTAAGCCCAACATCATTTACATCGTTTCCGATGACCTCGGCTACGGTGATTTGGGCAGCTATGGCCAGAAGCAGGTTAAGACACCCCGATTGGACCGCATGGCCAGAGAAGGTCTACGCTTCACCGACCATTACGCCGGACACACCGTTTGCCGACCGGCTCGGCTCGTGTTCCTTACGGGCAAACACACGGGACACACGGCGATTGCCGGCAACAACATGCATGTGCTTCCCAAGGGAACTAAGACAGTGACCTCCCTGCTGAAGGAGGCGGGTTACGTAACGGGCGGCGTCGGCAAGTGGGCGCTCGGTGACATTGGCACTAGCGGTCATCCCAACAACCAGGGCTTTGATTTCTTCTACGGTTACTTGGACCAAGGCGCTGCTCACGATTACTATCCTGAATTCCTTTTTCGTAACGACAAGGCAGAGCGCTTGCCCGGCAACGTGAACAGTGGGAAGAGGAACGTGTCGTCAAAAAAGGTAACCTACGCCCACACTCGGATCACCGAGGAGGCGCTTGCCTTCATCGAGCGCCACAAGGACAAGCCGTTCTACCTCAACCTGACTTGGACTATTCCTCACACCAACAACGAGGCAGGGCACGTGGAGAAGAACGGGCAGGAAGTACCCGACCACGGGATCTACAAGGACAAGGGCTGGCCGGACCCGGAAAAGGGGTTCGCCGCCATGGTGACCCTAATGGACACGGACACAGGGAAAATCCTAGACCTGCTCAAGAAACTTGGAATCGCCGAGAACACTTTGGTGGTTTTCACTTCGGACAATGGCCCCCATCAGGAGGGTGGACACAAGGTGGATTTCTTCGATTCCAACGGAAAGCTCAAAGGACATAAGCGTTCGCTGCATGATGGCGGCATTCGTGTCCCCATGATCGCTTGGTGGCCGAAAACGATTAAATCCGGCGTAAGCAATCATGCTTCCGCCTTTTGGGATTGGTTGCCCACTGCTTGCGAACTCGGGGGAGCGGAAATTCCCAAAGGGATTGATGGAGTTTCCTTTGCTCCAACGCTACTCGGGGAAAAGAAAAAACAAAAACAGCACGAATACCTATTCTGGAGATGGAGTCGTTTTCGAGCTGTGCGGATGAATGACTGGAAAGGTGTCCAAACCGATAAAACTTTAGCTCTCTATGACCTGAGCAAAGATATCGGAGAGGAAACCGACGTCGCCTCCGAGAACCCAAAGATTGCCGCGCGAATCCAGAAGATCATTGCAGAGCTCGAATAGTTAATCCCCCCTACCGGTAATTGCCAGGATACAGAGGTCTGGTCTTGCCCGTAGAATTCTCATCTCTAGTCTGTGACAATGAAACTGAAAGCTTTAGCTCTATTCCTTTCACTTAACGCCACCTTTCTCTGCTTCTCTTCTGCCGTGGAGAAGAAAGGCGAAAAGAAGTTCTACGATCCGGTCATCAAGACAGTCGAAGGTTGGACGATAGAATACGACCCGAAACTGCTGTCCAAGGGAAACAAGGCGTTCGGTGAAGAGGCTACCAAGGCACTGGCCAATCACCTTCAGCGCATCAAGTACATCCTGTCGAAGGAAAAGGTTGTGATACTTCAGAAGCTGCCGATCCGAATCGATCTCCAACACGAACTTGGCAACATGCAGTACCATCCGGGTAAAGGATGGCTTATTGATCACGGCTACGACCCTCGACTTGAGAAAAGAGTGCATATACCTCGGGCAAAGTCTTTGCTCGATCGCAGCACTTGGGCAAAGCACCCCTACGTAATTCTTCATGAGTTAGCTCATGCCTATCACGATCAGGTTCTGAGTTTCGACAACAAGGAGATCATCCAAGTATATCAAGCATCCGAGAAAAAAGGTCTTTACGAGCGAGTGCTTTTGTTTTCGGGCCGGAAGGTGAAGCACTACGCGCGCACCAACCACAAGGAATTCTTCGCCGAGATGACCGAGTCCTATCTGGGGGTGAACGACTTTTACCCTTTCGTACGAGCGGAGTTGAAAGAACACGACCCTCTGACCTACGCCCTTATGCAAAAGATTTGGGGCAAGATTTGATACCAAGACCAAAACTACTATGATTTTTTTGCTCAAACACTCCCTCTTTTTCCTTTTGTGGACCACCACAATGCTTTCAGCTGCCGATTTCCCCGGCAAGGAATCCCAATGGAAAGGTTACGCCTTGAACCAGTTCAATTTGGAAGGAGTGGGATGCAAGGTAGTAAGCCCCAAAAAGGTTGCCCTAGGCAAGCCATGGATTTGGCGAGCTCGATTCTGGGGTCACGAACCGCAAACCGACGTCGCCTTGCTCGAAAAGGGTTGGCACGTCGTCTATTGCGAAGTGGGCAACCTCTTTGGTTCTCCCAAGGCAGTGGCGCGTTGGGATGCCTTTTACGCTTACTTGGTGAAGGAACATGACTTTGCCCCAAAAGCGGTCCTTGAGGGCATGAGCAGAGGCGGGCTAATCATCTACAACTGGGCCAAGGCCAATCCCGAGAAGGTTTCCTGCATCTACGGCGATGCCCCCGTGTGCGACTTCAAGAGTTGGCCGGGAGGCAAGGGAAAGGGAAAAGGGAGCGCCGGCACTTGGAAAAATTGCCTGAAGGCCTACGGCTTGACGGAAAAGGAAGCAATGGACTTCAAGGGCAATCCCATCGACGGTCTAGAAGTGCTGGCCAAAGCCAAGGTTCCCCTCTTTCACATAATCGGCGAGGCCGACACCGTCGTGCCAGTGGCGGAAAATTCAGACATCATTGAAAAACGGTACGAGAAACTGGGCGGTTCCATCGAGGTGATTCGCAAACCGGGCATCGGACATCACCCGCATAGCCTGAAGGATCCCAAGCCCATTGTGGATTTCGTTCTCCGTTCGAGCAAACAATAGAAAAAGCATTCTCCGGTAGGGAAAGCTTGAGCATTTCCCTTTGCCTGCTAGTCTGCCTGCCAATAATGAGCGAACGCATAGCAACTGACGCCACTTCTCCCGCACACTTATTGGTGGTGGGTTCCGTGGCCTTCGACAACGTCATCACGCCCTACGGCGAGAAAGAGCACATCCTCGGGGGAGCGGCCTCCTACTGTTCCTTCGCCTCAAGCTATTTCACCGAGACCCGCATGGTCGGGGTCGTCGGCAACGACTTCGGCGAAGAGTTCATGGATAGGCTCCGTTCACGGGGTATCGATCTGGAAGGCCTGCAAAGAGACGAAAGTGGACCGACCTTCTTTTGGAAGGGCAAGTACCACGAAAACTTCAATCGTCGGGACACGCTAGACCTACAGTTGAACGTTTTTGAGAAATTCCGTCCCGACCTTCCCGAATCGTATCGAGCTTCCCCCTTCGTCCTGCTCGGAAACATTCACCCGGCGTTGCAAGCGCATGTCCTCGATCAACTAAGCGGTGAATCCTTCGTCTTAGCCGACACCATCGACCTCTGGATCGAAATCGAACGAGAAAACCTTCTCAACCTTGTAAAAAGGGTGAACCTTTTCGTGATCAACGATTCCGAAGCCGAAGAAATCACAGGCGAAAAAAACATTATTCTGGCCGGACACAAACTTCGCGAGATGGGACCGGAAAGCGTGATCGTCAAGAAGGGCGAGCATGGAGCCGTCCTCTTTCATGAAGAAGGTCTCTTTGCCCTACCCGCTTTCCCCGTAACCGAACTTCGCGACCCTACGGGTGCCGGGGATTCCTTTGCGGGAGCCTTGCTCGGTCGGCTAGCCTCCCGTAATCGCAACGACTTTGCCGCGATAAAGGAAGCCATGCTCTATGCCACTGCCACCGCGAGCCTAACCGTAGAAGCATTCGGTTGCGACCGACTCGAGTCAGCAGGGGCCACCGTGATCAGCGAGCGCGTTGATCAACTCCGTGAACTGATATCGGTGGAGTAAGGCAAACGGGCTTGCCGTCTTGCCGGGGAGACCGGCATGATCGACTGCATGCACATCCCCAAAGGGTTCAAACTCCCTAGTTCCGTTATCCTCGTAACATCACTGTTCTTATGGCTTTCCTCATGCAACGAGGCCAAGGTCGAAAGCACCTCAACCGAGAATGAACAAAATGCCTCTGAAGTTTCAAGCTCACCGCCTGAAATAAAAAAGGAAGTGGAATCGAACGACCATCCCGCTCACAGTCATGCCCGAAAATCCATACCTTCCCCCGAAGCGCTTAAAAAGCTTTCGGCGGACGGAGGTCCCGATTTCAATCGTCTCGTTTTTGAACAAAGCCCATACCTGCTCCAACATGCTGGAAACCCGGTCGACTGGCATCCTTGGGGAGAGGAGGCCTTCGCTAAGGCCAAGAAACAAAATAAGCCCGTCTTTCTTTCCGTCGGCTACACAACCTGCCACTGGTGCCACGTGATGGAGCACGAGTCGTTCGAAGACGATGAAGTGGCCGCCCTCATGAACAAGCACTACGTGTGCGTGAAGGTGGATCGCGAGGAACGTCCCGACATCGACAACGTCTATATGTCAGTGACCCAGATGATGACCGGAAGAGGTGGCTGGCCAATGACCGTGATCATGACGCCGGCGAAGGTACCTTTTTTCTCAGGAACTTATTTCCCGAAGCAATCGATGATGCAACTGCTTCCCCACTTTTCCGGCATATGGGCCAACGAACGAGAGCAAGTCTTCAAGTTGGGAGAGGCGATCACCACCGACTTGGCGAAACTTTCTGGCGGACAACCCGGAGGCGACCTAAACGCAACGCACCTCGATGCCTGCTATCGTTCTCTCTCCTCCTCTTACGACCCGATTAATGGAGGATTCGGGCGGCGCCCGAAGTTTCCCACAGCCCACAACCTTTCTTTCCTGCTCCGCTATTATGACCGAACAGGTGAGGCCAAGGCCTTGCGAATGGTGGAGAAAAGCTTGGAGAAAATAAGGCAAGGTGGAGTCTACGATCACGTTGGCCTCGGCATTCACCGTTACTCCACGGATGAACGATGGTTTCTGCCGCACTTTGAAAAAATGCTCTATGACCAAGCCCTCTTCGCAATCGCCAACCTAGAGTGTCACCAGATTACGAAGAAAGAATCGTACGCCGAGGCGGCGAAAGAGATCTTCACCTACGTGCTTCGGGACATGACCGACTCCGAAGGTGGATTCTATTCGGCCGAGGACGCCGACAGCGAGGGAGAGGAAGGCAAGTTCTACGTCTGGACGATAACCGAACTCGAGAAAATCCTAGGGAAGGAAGACGCCACCCTTTATGCCCGCATATACAACTTCGAACCCGACGGAAATTTCTTTGAAGAAGCCGCCAACAAGAAAACGGGAGGGAACATCCCTCACCTTCGCCAACGCCTCAAGGACGTCGCTCACGAACTCAAAGAAGAAATCGATCCTCTGAAATCGAAACTGGAAGGGATCCGAAAAAAGCTCTTCGAAGTTCGAGAGAAACGAATCCATCCACAAAAGGACGATAAGATCCTGACCGACTGGAACGGGCTCATGATTTCCGCATTCGCCAAGGGCGGTCGCATTCTGGCCGACAAGCAGTACATCGAGACCGCCACCAAGGCAGCCGACTTTTGCCTAACCACCCTTCGTCGAAAGGATGGTCGACTCCTTAAGCGCTCGAGACTGGGCGTAGCAGGACTACCTGCCCACTTGGAAGATTACGCCTTCCTCATCCAAGGCCTGCTCGATCTCCACGAATCCGCCTTTCATCATCGTCACCTGAAGGCGGCCTCGGAATTGACCGATATCACCTTGAAACATTTCGCCGATGCCGAAAACGGCGGTCTATTCCTCACCGCCGACGACGGGGAGAAGCTCCTCGTTCGGGCCAAGGAAATCTACGACGGAGCCATCCCCTCGGGCAATTCCGTGATGGCCCTCAATCTTCTTCGCATCGCCCGTATCACGGGAAGCAAGAAATACGAGGATGCCGCTAACAATCTCTTTGCCGCATTCTCAGGCTTTGCCGCCAATAGTCCCAGTGGATGTGATGTCCTTATGACAGCATTGGACTTTGCCGTAGGGCCAAGTCTGGAGATCGTGGTGGCGGGCAAGCGCGGTGAAACCTCCACCGAGCAACTGCTCGGGGCAATCAATTCATCCTTCCTTCCGAACAAGGTGCTCCTCTTCCGCCCTGCCGCCGAGGAGGAACCCGAAGTAGCCAAGCTTGCGCCATTCGTGCAAAACCAAGGTCTAGTTAAAGGCAAGTCCGCCGTGTACGTTTGCCGCAACCAAGCTTGCGAACTCCCCGTCACCACAGTCGAGGAACTCGAGAAGACTTTGGCAAAAGCTCTGGGAAAAGAAAAGTAGGCTACTTTTTCTCGCCCACGTGCAAGGCGACGACAGCTCCGGTTAGCGAGACGAAACTAATCTTGCCGAAATTCGCTTGCCGTAACTCCTCGGCAAGACCGAATCGATCTGGAAAACCCGAGATGGAGGAACCCAAGTACTCGTATGCTTTGCGATCACCAGTCACCCATCGAGCGAAAAGCGGTAGAATTAGTCGAAGGTAAAGATAATAAAAGGGACGAAGAAAAAAGAAAGGTTGGCTGAATTCCAGAATCAACAACCTACCACCGGGACGAAGCACCCGCTGCATCTCGGATAGACCGATCGCTCGGTCACACAGGTTGCGCAAGCCGAAGGCAATCGTAACGAGGTCGAAACTGTCATCGGGAAAGTCCATCGAGAGGCAATCCCCCTGCAGGAACCTAAGGCTATCGGGTGAGTGACCGGCGGCGATTCTTTTGCGCTCGGCCTCAGCGAGCATGGGAGGACAGAAGTCGAGCCCCGTTATCTGGGCTTCGACCGACAAAGCCTTTCGAAGAGCAAGGGCGACGTCGCCACTGCCTGTGGCCAAATCGAGAACGTCTCGGGGTTGGTCTGCCTTGGCTTCCCGAATCAGACGCCGACGCCAAAGAAAGTCTAAGCCACCCGACAGCAGATGATTGGCGAGATCATAACGCGGGGCGATGCCTTCGAAGGTAGCCCTGACGACATCAGGATCAGGATTCGTCACCTGAAGGCTCGGATGAGCCGAAACTTTTCACGACCCACTCGGAGAGTTCCTTGTCGGGATCATCAACGACTTTCTTGTCGATTATGAAATCAAACTTGCCGGTACGCTTGGAAATAATTCCTAGGCCGTGCTCGAAATCGTTGAACTTGCGCTCGCAAATAGCTAGGATCGAACGATTCTCCTTGGTGGCGATCTTGGCCAAGGCGACCTTGGCGGGTTTTCGGAATTTCAGATTGTAACCGTGCCTAGCAGAAAAATCGGCGGCAAAACGATCCACGTCGCCCAAGAGAGCTTCGTCAAGTAAGTCCTTGTTGCTTTCCAGCAGGTCTTGAAGGGCATCCGTGGGATTGTCGATGGTCTCGGCATCGACATCGAAACTACGGATGGCGGAAGAGGGCAGTTCGAATTTAAAGTCACGAAAGGTGCGCTCGAGTACGGTTACCAGACCGCGCGCCCCAGTTTGTTCGTGGGCGGCCTTTTCCGCAATCTTGCGGATTGCGTCTTCCGTAATATCGAAGGTTACGTCGTAACCTGCGAAGTCGCTCCGGTATTGCTCCAGTACGTTACCCTCGGAACTAAGAAGAATGCTTGCCAGATCTTCCCCTGTCAGTTCATCGCAGGCTACGCGAACCGGAAGTCTCCCTACGAATTCGGGTTCAAAACCATAGTCAATGAAATCTCGAGTCTCGGACTGGTGGAGGAATTCCGAGACCGGGCGAGCATCGGCGGATTGCTCTTCCGAGGAACCGAATCCGATGCGGGAAAGGGATAAACGTCGTTTCACGTTTTCCGCCAGCTTGTCGAAAGCCCCACTCACAATGAAGAGAATGTTTCGGGTACTGATGGAGCTCTTGCCTGGCTTGCCTCCACCCTTTTGCATTTCCATAAACGCCTTCATCTGCCCCATCATGTCCTGAGGAGAGTGCAGATTGACGTCCGTCTCCTCCATCAATTTGAGGAGGTTGATCTGCACGCCGCGACCAGAAACGTCTCGACCACCTTTCGAAGATTCCGAAGCGATTTTGTCGATTTCGTCGACGTAGATGATGCCGTATTCAGCCAATTCGACGTCCCCGTCCGCAGCTTTTACGAGATCCCTCACGAGGTCCTCGACATCGTTGCCGACATACCCCGTCTCCGAAAATTTCGTAGCGTCTGCTTTAACGAACGGAACCCCGATAAGCTTGGCCACGTTTCGCATGAGGTAGGTTTTGCCCACACCGGTCGGACCGAGGAGAAGCAAATTCGGTTTCATGTATTCGCGGTTCGCTAGCTTTGGTTCCTCGATGCAACGTCGGACGTGATTGAAGTGATCGCAAACGGCTACCGACAAGACACGCTTCGCTTGTTCCTGCTTCACCACGAAGCGGTCAAGGTAATCGCGAATCTCCTTCGGCTTACGATCAAAGTTCCTGATCCCGGCGAGCCGCTCATCTCTGGACTTGCCCTCCTCGAGCTCGTCGGATTCTCCCGAACTTCCGGAATCGTCTGCCTTTTCGGCATCGTCCCCGGAGACTCCGGCATTCATGAAAGGAGCGAAGGCAACCTGCACGTTTTTATTTTTGAGCAAGTGCTTCAGTTGCTTCTGAAGGTCTTCGAGAGGGTTTTCGTCGTCTTTTTTCGACATGGAAAAAAACAGATTGGGTTTGACAGGTCGTTGATTTAGAAAAATCTATGGGATTTACCTTATACCTAAACTCCTCTTCACCCATTTACAAACTGTTTTACCGCCATGTCCAACAACCTCACCAAGCGGCAGATCGTCCAAAGCATCTACGAAAACAATAATTACAAGCAAGAGGACGTTCGCCAGATCGTTCAACAGACCTTGGATATTGTTCGTGATGCTCTCATTGCCGGTCGCAACATCGAGTTACGAAAATTCGGCGTATTTGAAATTCAAGTGCGCAAAGCCCGCGTAGGGCGAAACCCAAACCGCCCGGAAACGGACGTCGTCATTCCACGTCGCGCCGTAGTCAAGTTTAAGGCGGGCAAGGAATTGAAGGAAGGGTTGGTCAATCTGGATCTGGACGCGATGGATCCTTCCTGACTTGTTTCGCTCAACGCACCACGTCGGCCATGTTTGAAAGCCTGCCAGGCTTTCGGGAATTCTATCCGGAGGAATGCTCGCGCCGTAACCACTTGTTTCGAATCTTTCGAAACGTCGCCCGTACCTTCTCCTTTAGGGAATTTGACGCTCCCGTGCTTGAACCACTCGATCTTTACGTCGAGAAATCAGGCGAAGAAATAGTCGGACAGCTTTTCCACTTTACGGACAAGGGCGACCGTCAAGTCGCTCTGCGTCCGGAATTGACTCCTAGCTTGGCCCGCATGGTTGCGGCCCGGGCAAACTCCCTTAGACGACCGATCAAGTGGTTCAACGTCGGCGAGCACTTCCGTTACGAGCGTCCACAAAAGGGACGATTGCGCGCCTTCTATCAATTCAACGCCGACGTCATGGGCGAGGAGGACGTCGCGGCTGACGCCGAGCTCATCGCGCTGCTGGTAGCCATTTTCAAGGCTTGTGGACTCGGGGCTAACGACTTTCGAGTCCGCCTCAGCGATCGAGTGACTTGGGCTTTGTTTCTTTCCTCGCTCGGCGTAAGCGACGAACAACGCCCTAGCCTACTCGACGCCATCGACAAAAGCGAACGACGAAAACCCGAGCAAACTCTCGAAAGCATTGAGGGAGCGATGCCCGGCAGGGGCGAAGAAATTCTATCGGGCATCGAGGAAATGAAAACCGTTTCCACTTTTGACGCGTTGAACGAACGCCTCGTTTCTTTCGGCGAAGAAGGTGAAAGACGCGCCGGCGAGTGGGCCGAACTTCTTCAACTCCTCGAATCCCATGACGCGGCAGATTGCATCGGCATCGATCTATCGATCGTTCGAGGCCTCGCCTATTACACGGGATTCGTCTACGAGGCCTTCGAGACTTCCGTAGAGTCCAGAGCGCTGGCGGGCGGCGGTCGCTACGACCATCTCGTAAAAAAGCTATCCGGCAACGTGGACCTGCCGGCCGCCGGCTTCGCCATAGGAGACGTAACCCTCACCGATTGCTTGGACGGCAAGAAACTCCTGCCCGATTACATCGACGCCCCCGAAATTTTCATAGTGGCAGGCGAGAACGAACGGCCCACAGCTCTTCGAGACGTTGCGCTCCTTCGTCAAGCGGGCTACTCCTCGGCCTATACTCTCAAGCGACAAGCGTTCGGGAAGCAATTCAAGGAAGCGGGCCGAAGTGGAGCTAAATTCGCCGTCGTCTACGGCGAACAAGAAGTACTTGAGAACAAAGTAAAAATTAAAGATCTTTCCACTGGAGCCGAGGTGTCGATCAATTCCTCAGACCTTCTTCGCAACTTGCGTTCGCTCGAAGAATCCGGTGGAATAGCAGCAGACGGGTGAGCGGTTACAGTCAGCCAGCAAAAGAAATAGAAAGAATTGAGGGAGTGCAATTCTTGTGTATTTATCATCATATTCCTTCAACTAAAAGATTTGATCTACGCCAAAAAGAAATTTAAAGTTAAGCTTCCTAGATGACAGACGAAAACATTCCCGACTTTACGGCTAGCCTAGCAGAAGCAAACCGAAAGCGCATAACACCACCCAGTCATCGCCGGCGATTCCTGAAGTTATTGTTGGGCTCGGGTGTGGTTGGGCTTGGCGCCTGGGGTTACATGAGGTTTGAAGCCGACTGGCTGGAGGTTCATCGGGAAACCTTGCCCAAGGCCCAATTTCCCGTACGCCGATCTTTTCGCATCCTCCATCTTTCTGACTTTCACATTTCCGAAAAAGTTCCCTTTGCCCTCGTCGAGGAAGCGATCGAGCTCGGACTAGCGGAGAAACCCGACGTATGCTTCATTACGGGTGATTTCATTACGAGCAAGCTCTCCGACATTGAATTTGATCGCTACAGGGAAGTCTTGTCCAAATTGTCCGAGGTGGTTCCCACCTTCGCCTGCCTTGGCAACCACGATGGCGGAAAGTGGGCAGGTTCCACTTACGGCTACCCCACTTCAGAAAAAGTGGAAGCCATGTTGAAGGAAACCAAGATAGCCCTCCTGCAAAATCGCCGGCAAGTAATCTACGTCAAGGGACAGCCGCTCGCCTTGGTCGGACTCGGCGACATCTGGGCCCAACGCTGCTTCCCCGACAAGTGCCTTAGCAAGCTTGGTTCGAACCGTTCCCCTGAGGAACCTCCGGTCATCGTCTTGAGTCACAACCCGGACTCCAAGACCTTCATCGCCGATCACGATTGGCAACTCATGCTTTGCGGACACACCCACGGTGGTCAGTGCAAAGTTCCGTTTGTCGACTACACTCCGTTTGCTCCCGTCAAGGATCACTCGATTGTCGAGGGATTGCACAACTGGAAAGGTCGTCTCATCTACGTGACCCGTGGCGTAGGCAACCTCCACGGGCTTCGCTTCAATTGTCGCCCACAGGTCAGCATTCTCGAAGCAAAGGCATCCTAAAAGATGCCCGTCGTCCTCCTCGACGACTCCGAACCACTCTGGTTTCCACATCCCGACACCCCCCCGCCCGACGGACTCCTTGCCGTAGGCGGTTCCCTAAGCACCGAACGTCTGCTACTTGCCTATTCCAACGGTATCTTCCCATGGGAATCCTGGGGAGATCCTCCCCTGTGGCACTGGTTTTCCCCGGATCCTCGTTTCCTGCTTTTTCCCGACGAATTCAAAATCTCCCGAAGCTTGCGTTCCGCCCTCAAGAAGGAAACTTTCGAAATCCGAGTCGACACCGCATTCGAGGAGGTCATCCGATCCTGTTCCAGAGTGCCAAGAAAAGACCAACCGGGCACATGGATCGCCCCGGACATGGTGAAAGCCTACTCGAAGCTCCATGCGAAAGGCTTTGCTCATTCCTTCGAGAGCTATCGGGACGGCAAGCTCGTGGGAGGACTCTATGGGATCTCCTTGGGCGCAGCCTTTTTCGGGGAGTCCATGTTCTATCATGAACCCGAAGCCTCCAAGGTAGCGCTGGCTCACCTCGTGGAATTCGCCAAGCAACAGGGCTTCCGGTTCATCGACTGCCAAGTCCCCACCGATCACCTCGGCAACTTGGGAGCGCGCGAAGTGCCGCGAACTGAATTTCTCGACCTGTTAGGCAAAGGTCTCAAAACCCCGGCAATCCCGGGACCTTGGACAACTACCGCATGACGAATCTTCATCGTTGCCGTTTTTTCATACTCATGAAAAATCCATGAACTCGTGAGCGATAACACTGAACACACCAACTTGACCCGACTCGGCGAAGGGACCACCGCCCCCAAGCGTGAGCTGGAGACCTTTCCAAACCGCAATCCCGAACGCGATTACGTCGTCGAGCTCGAAACCAACGAGTTCACCTGCCTATGCCCTGTCACGAACCAACCCGACTTCGCCGAGATCCATATCCGCTACGTTCCCGACGAACGCATCGTGGAATCCAAGTCACTTAAGCTCTACCTCTGGACCTTTCGCGACGAGGGCGTCTTCCACGAACATTTCGCCAACCTCCTGCTCGATGATCTCGTGACCGCCCTCTCCCCGCGTTGGTGCGAGGTCGAGGCACGCTTCAACGCCAGAGGAGGCATCGCCATAAACGTCCGGGCCGAGCATGGATCCGCACCCGACCTCTCAGAAGGATGAACGAACAAAAGACCATCGACGTCGCCGGCGTCCCCGTAGCCAACGATCGCCCCTTCGTTCTTTTCGGGGGCATGAACGTCCTCGAGTCCAGAGAACTCGCACTGGAAATCGCCGCCGTCTACAAGGAAGTCGCCGCCAAGCTCGGCATCCCCTACGTATTCAAGGCCTCCTTCGACAAGGCAAACCGCTCTTCCATCACCTCCTTTCGCGGTCCCGGACTGGAAAAAGGCCTCGAGATATTCGCGGAGATCAAGCAAACCCACGGCGTGCCCGTGATCACCGACGTTCACGAATCTGCTCAGGCAGCCCCCGCCGCCGAGGTCATAGACGTCCTCCAGTTGCCCGCCTTTCTTTGCCGACAGACCGACCTCGTGGTCGCCCTCGCCGAAACCGGAAAGCCCGTCAACGTAAAGAAGGCCCAATTCCTCGCCGCTCATGAGATGGGCCACATCATAAGCAAATTCGCCGAAGCGGGCAACGAACAGGTAATACTCTGCGAGCGCGGGTCCAGCTTCGGCTACAACAACCTCGTGGTCGACCCCCTGAACTTCGGCATCATGAAACGCACGGGATGCCCCGTCATCTTCGACGTCACCCACGCCCTGCAAATCCCCGGCGGACGTTCCGATTCCGCAGGTGGACGACGCCAAGCCGTGTCCGAGCTCATGCTCGCCGGCATGAGCCAAGGCATAGCGGGCCTCTTCCTCGAATCCCATCCCGATCCCGCCAACGCCAAGTGCGATGGTCCCTGCGCCCTCCCTCTCGACAAGCTCGAACCCTTCCTTGCACAGGCCAAGGCGATGGACGACCTCATAAAAGGCCTCCCCGCCATCGACGTGGCCTAGGATTTCACTTTCGTTTTAAAACCCTGCCTGCTCTAGTGAACCCGGAAGAGGATTCATGGACCACCCTCCCCCGGTGGTTTCCCGAGATAGCCGAGGAAGCATGGGAAGGCTTGGCCGCCTACGCCGAGCTTCTACGAGAGTGGAATGCCAAGATAAACCTCGTGTCCCGCAAGGACACTGAACGCATAGAGATCAAGCACCTTGCCCATTGCCTCATCGCCACAAAATTCCTTCGCCTCATGCCCAAGGCAAGTTTGCTCGACGTCGGCACCGGAGGCGGACTGCCCGGCATACCGCTCGCCATCTGCTACCCCGCGGCCAACTTCACCCTCATCGACTCCATCGCCAAGAAAATCGTAGCCGTCGAGGACATGGTCGCCCGCCTCGGGCTCAAGAACGTCACGGTGAT
>CAJQSI010000034.1 GCA_905612515.1 uncultured Opitutales bacterium
GCAGCGTTCGAGTTCCAGGTTGCATGAAGGTCGGGGTCGCCGTCCTCGTCGAAGTCGGCCCAGGTCCCTGACGCGAGCGAACCAAAACTCTGGCTGCTCAATTGAAACCCATTGGCTCCTTCGTTGACGAACAACCTGGCAGTAGCGCCGCCAACGAAGAGATCGGGGTCTCCGTCGCCGTCGTAGTCGGCCCAAGCCGCGTTGCCACCGGTGATATCCAAACCGACCGAGGCTGAGACATCGGTGAAGGGCGAGAGGGGCGAGGGAGCAGGAGGAGGCTCGCTCAGGTCTTCTATTGTCAAATCGTCAATCCAGTTAGTTGATCCCATGTACCGGTTGTTGAAGCGCAAGTATCCTCCGGTAAAGGTGGCTACCTGAGCATCGTGAATGGTATCACCATTCGCTACCACCGTTACGCGGTCATCCAGTCGCGTTATCTCGTAAATGATCGGAGACCCCTGTGGGAAAGTACCCGGAGAGGAATAGCTCGAGAACAATCCGCTGGACGGTTCGCCACTAAATCCCCCGAATCGAAAATGGGTCCACCAACTACCGTGGTTTCCGAACTTCCAGGATTGCCCCGAACCGTTGAGATCGTCCTGCACGATCACCGAATGATACCCTGGCCAAACCGTCTTGTTCGAGGTGAAGGTGAGGCGAAAGGAATCGGGCAGTTCCGACTTGAGGGTAGCCGTGACATTACCACCGTCGGAACTTCTGTCGTGGAGCACAAGCTTGCCGTTCTCTACCCGCGCATAGCTGCTGGTGTCGTCCGAACTCGCCCCATGGCGCTCGAAAACCCACAGATCGTTGCCAGCATCCCCCTCATCGAAGGTGTAGCGAGTTCCGGGCTTTGGTTTCTCCAGTTCGTACAACGCCGCCACCTCGGCCGCGGAGAGGGCCCGGTCGTAGATGCGGATCTCGTCCATGGCACCGGTAAAAAAGTTACTTCCGCCGGATTGATTGGCTCTGGCTCCGAGAAAAGCTTTGTTTGGAGTTCCTCCGTTGTAAGTTTCCGCTCCCGTTCCGGATTGTACGGCTGCTCCGTCGAGGTAGAAGGTCCAATTGGAACCATCTTGAGTGAAACCCACGGAGTGCCATTGCCCAGAGACGAAAGTACTTAAAGAGTTGTAACTTTTGCCACCACCAAGAGGAGGGTATTGGTCAAAAGTCATTGATGGGGCAAACACCTTCAACTGGTTGCGAGTAGAGCCTTGAGAATCCAAGAATTCGCCGTAAAGAACACTACCACTACCAGAAGAGGTTGAGCTTACCCATCCGAAGATGGAAAGCGTGGAACGTGACCCGATAATAGAGGCATTGTTTAAATGGATGTAGTCATTCAGCCCGTCGAAACTGTAGGCCTTCCCCATCTTGCCGTGTCGGTCCGACCTCAGAGTGGTTCCATTGACGGTGCCGTGGTTGCCGTTCCCCGACATGTCGGATGCGTTGCCGTCGAAGGGATAGTAGGCCACGAGACCGTTGTTGGAGTCAAAGGCTGCGTAAAGGCCGTTGCTTAAGGCACCTCCTATCAGAAAACAGACAGTTGGAACAATAAGCAAAGCAAAGAGATTCGTTTTCATGACAGTTGAGTAATTCAAGGATAAATCAACAGGTAGGTTAATTTACAATCTTTTGAATTCTTATGGGCTATGCAATCGCGAAATCGAATTCCTCGAAGCCTTTCCATTGCTCATGATGCTGTGCACCCGTTGTCTTCCCCCTTTTTGTCATTGCGAGTCCGCAGGACGTGGCAATCCAGTCTGAGGCGTTGTGCGGGATGCCGGGACGATGCGATGGGAGACCCTAAGCGGTCGCCGGATCGCCGCGTCAGGACTTCAGTCCTTCCTCGCGATGACAAAGTGAAAAGAGGCGGGAAGCCGTGGCGATGCGGTGGTATGCCTAATGGTTCCGCTGGATTGCCATGTCGCCCCATTCGAGTCTCCTCGCAATGACAAAAAGTGTGGACACGGATGACTGGGTTATTTGTAGGCTTCCCGGCGGTGTTTCACTCGAGTGACCAGAATTGTATCGTAAAGGAGTAATGATTTCGTCTTCAAAACTGACGGAGTTGTAGGTTTTTCGGTAAGGGATATGGCAAGAAAGGTGAGATTTTATAATCTCAGTAAATCACAATAGGTACACAAGGTAAAAAGAAGCAACCGCATAAGGATAAAAGAAACCATAATGGTTTTGTCATTGCGAGTCCTTATGGGCGTGGCAATCCAGTCGGGGCGTGGTGTGCGCTGCCCGTGGTTCGGCTGGATTGCCGCGTCGGGCTGTCGCCCTCCTCGCAATGACAAGGTGTGCGGTGCGTGAAGAAGGGATGGAGACCTTGATTGCCCCGTCCCTAGCGCTCATTGCAATGACAGAGTGAGTGGCGATGATGGTGCGGGTAGAGGGAATCGAACCCTCGACTCAAGCTTGGGAAGCTCGCGTTTTACCACTAAACTATACCCGCATTGGGATGTCGTGATTATCATCTCGGAAAGTGTCTTCCGGCAAGGGTATTTCGCGTTTTGGATTGCGACCGGAGAGAATTCAGAAGAAGAAATAGAAGTATATGGCGTTAAAGGACATTTTGCCGTTGGAGGCGCTGCTTGGCGGGGGTGATCCCAAAAAGAAGAAAAAGAAGGTTGATCGCGAGGCGTTGGCTTCTCCAATAATGCGAGTACCCCGCATGGACGTGAGGGCCGCCCGCGACTTGATGGACATCGGGGTTCGCGAATTGTATCAATTGCAGGGGAGGTCGGCGGAATCCTTGATGGAGGATATACGAGCGAAGAAGCCCGAAGTTCCTGGATATCGCCTGCCGTACCTGCGTTTGGCTATCTACTATGCCGAGAACGAGGAACCGGATCCCGACAAGTTGCATCCCAGTGTCTGGATGGATTAGGAGGTAGCTCCAATCTTACCCTTCGGTTTTGCCGAAGGCCTCGAGAGCTTTTGCGGCAAATTCCTCCGGTGGTCGGATGATCCTTCCCTCGGGAGACATGAAGGCGTGTGTGGTGCGACCGGTGGCAAGAGTATCCTCTTCGCGCTTCACCTCGTAACGGGCTTCTATGCGGGCAATGGGAAGCTCTTCGATTCGCACTTGAACGGATAGCCGATCGTCGAACCGAGCGGGCAGGATGAATTTGGCTTCGCATTCCAAGACGGGAAGCAAGTAACCGCGTTTATCCAATTCGCGATAAGGCAACCCGAGGTCGTCCAGCAACTGAATGCGTGCTGCCTCGAACCAAGTGAAGTAGTTGGCGTGGTAGACGACGCCCATCATGTCGGTTTCTGCGTATCGGACACGAATTTCTGTAGTAGATAGAAGCATGATGGAGTTTATACGGAAGCGGGAATTGCGTGAGATGACATTTGATGAAGGAATATAGAGGCAAGATCAACCTTTTGCTAGCAGACGAATGGTACTGACTGGAGAAAGGTTCAAGTTTCTCAAGTTGTTTAGCCTTTCCTCGGAATGGCTAACCCGGCATGTATTGAGGGGTAAATGGGATTGTCGAAAAGTGAAAGACGGGTTGCGATCTGGGTCGGTGTGGGCATTGGCGTGGCGGTATCGTCGATGCTGGTGCGGGTGGCGTTGCAAAAGAAGAACGAGCAAATGTCGAATTTGCCGGGCAACTTCGACTCCCTGAGGACGGCAGTGGGCGGAAAGCCGTTTCCTTCCGTTCCGGCCGAACTTAGAGAGCGTTTCTCAAACGCTGTCGTGGTGCACTATGAAGGTAATGCATCCGAGCAACCATCCACCGTAAAAAACTGGGTGATCGAATCGGCGGGTTCTTTCCGGTCGGAAAGGTTGTTTGTTCTGGTGGAGGAGTCGACAGGCGAAGGGAACGGCACGAGTGAGGAGGAGCCGGCCTTCCGGTTTTTTCGAGCATCTGAAGCTCAGGTGACGCTTAAATCCGGAGTGGAGGCGGACGATCTAAAAGCTGTTCTGGACGAGGAAAGGTTTCAGGTAATCGGGACAAACTCCCAAAACGGCAACCCGATCGTGCAGTTTAGAGACATTTCGCCACCGGGAATCCGAAAAGCCCTCGCCGAGCTCAAAGGCTTTGCGGGGTTGGTGGATTCCGCTTCCCTCTCCCCTTTCCCGCCTCCCCCGAGGGAGATTTCACATACTGAATCTCGTTGACCTTCAAGGCTTCGCGCCCTTTACTGCATGGTCTTTCATTTGGTTGTTCGATACCCTTGCCAATAGGATAGCCAAGCTGAAGATTATACATCTACCCAACTGATTGACGAATATTACAGGAACCTATTCATATTGTGAAAATTGAGCTAAAAGATGCGGGCGACGCCCGCAAGGTTGCGATCATCACCTTTGAGGCCGAAGAAGTGGCCGAGAAGGAAAAGAAGGTGTGCAAAGATTTTGCGAACCAAGCCAACATCCCGGGCTTTCGAAAGGGCAAAGTACCCCCGAACGTCATTCGTAGCCGTTTCGGCAAGCAAATGAACGATGAATTGAAGCGGCAGGTGTCCACGGATGCCTACGAAGCGGTGCTTGAACGCGACGACCTGCGGGTGCATTCGGTTTTAAAGGTGGATGCGGGAGAAGTCGACTCAGGCAACGCCGCAACGGTCGAAGTGACGGTGGACGTCGAGGCCGACTTCGAGCTTCCCGATTACGAAAGTTTCGAATTGTCCATTCACAAGACCGACGTCTCCGACGAGGAAATCGAAAAGGAGCTTTCCAGCCTTTGCGAGCAGAGAGCCAGTTACGAAATAGTCGAAAGGCCAATCGAAAAGGGTGATTACGTGAAGTGCTCGTACGAAGGCTCTCTCGATGGCAAGCCCGTAGCCGAAGTCGTGCCCGAAAAACCCATGTATGGGAAGCAGGCGAACACCTGGGAAGAGGCCGGATCCGAGGCCGCTATGGGCGTGAAGGCAATTGCCGAAGGATTGATCGACATGAAGGTCGAGGAAAAGAAGACGGTGACCGAAGATTTTCCCGAGGATTTCGAAATTCCGCCGCTAGCAGGAAAATCAGTGTCCTTCGAACTGGAAGTTCATGAAGTTCGCGAAAAGAATGCTCCTGATCCTGCCAGCCCCGACTTTCTTAAGGCCGTTAAAGTGGAAACCTTGGACGAGCTGAAGGAGAAGATCAGCAAGGACTTGGAGCAACGCAAGGAATACCAAAACTTGAACGGCAAGCGCAACCAGATCACCCAGAACCTGCTCGATTCCGAAGACTTCCCCCTCCCCCAAAAGGCAGTCGAAGACGAAGCCAATGCCATCTTTAAAGGAATGGCCCAAAGCGGGATGGAACAGGGAGTGGAGCGAGGCGAGATCGAGACCAAGAAAGACGAACTTTGGAAGCAGGCCCAGACCAACGGGCAAGCCCGAGTGAAAATCGGCATCGTCCTAGGCAGAATCGCGGAAAAGGAAGAAGTGAAGGTCTCCAATGAGGACTTGGCCCAAGCTGCAACTCGCGAAGCCATGTCGCGCCGTGTTGACCCACAAGCCTACATCAAGGAACTGACTGCCGACAGAGGCCGCCTGTCCCGACTCCAAAGAGACGTCTTGCACGACAAGACAATCGACTTGATCGCCGGAAAAAGCACCGAGAAAGTTTGCGAAATTGAGGGAGATCACAAACATTGATCCTCGCACTCGAACGAAACTTCATTTAACTATATTACTATTATGGGAGCGTACTTACCTCTTCCTCACGTTTATGAACGCGAAGGTCGCCAAGAGCGAGCTTGGGACATCTACAGTCGCCTGCTTCGGGATCGGATTGTCTTCATCGGCACGCCAATTGACGACTTCGTGGCGAACTCGATTATCGCCCAGCTTCTTTTCCTCCAGATGGAAGACCCGAAGAAGGACGTTCACATCTATATCAATTCGCCCGGCGGCAGCGTTTCCGACGGCATGGCCATTTACGACACATTGAATTTCATGCAATGCGACATCGTGACCTACTGCCTCGGCATGGCGGCTAGCATGAGCACGGTTCTGTTGTCAGCGGGAACCAAGGGCAAGCGTTTCGCCCTGCCTAACAGTCGCATAATGATTCATCAACCAAGCGGTGGAGCCGGAGGTCAAACCTCCGACATTACGATTGCAGCCAAGGAAATTCTGCGTTGGCGTAAGACGATCAACGACATTCTCGCCAAGCACAGCGACAAAACGGCCGAGGAAGTGGAGAAGGATTCCGACAGGGATTATTACATGACGGCAGATGAGGCCAAGGACTACGGTCTGGTCGATGAAGTGATTGCTTCCAAGCGGGTTGAATAATGTTTTCGTAGGTATATTCTTACCATGGCTCGTCCCACAAAAATCAATTTCTGCTCCTTCTGCGGCAAACCGCACGGGGAAGTGAGAAAAATGATCGCGGGACCTGCAAGCGTATTCATTTGCGATTCCTGTGTTCGAGTCTGCAAGACGATCATTGATCGCGAACTCGGTGAAAAAGAGGAAGCCAAGCCCTCGGGCAGCGACCAGAAGCCGGTTTTCAATCTTGTTAAGCCTGCGACTATCAAGAGCTATCTGGACGAGCACGTCATAGGACAGGAACACGCGAAGAAGGTTCTTTCCGTTGCCGTGTACAATCACTACAAGCGTCTCGCGATCGAGATGGGCGTGGGTGGGAAGAATCTGCCAAAGGTCGATCCCTTCGTCGACAGTGATCTGAGCGAGGTCGAGATTGAGAAAAGCAATGTCCTGCTTCTAGGTCCCACAGGAAGCGGAAAGACATATCTTGCCCGGACATTGGCCAAGCTTCTCGACGTTCCCTTCGCCATCGCTGACGCCACAACCCTTACCGAGGCAGGTTACGTCGGCGACGACGTCGAAAACATAATACTGCGCCTCCTCCAATCCGCCGACCAAGACGTAGAAAAGGCCCAGTGCGGAATCATTTACGTCGACGAAATCGACAAGATCGGCCGCAAAACGGATAATGTGTCAATCACCCGAGACGTTTCCGGTGAAGGCGTGCAGCAAGCCCTTCTCAAAATTCTCGAGGGTACGATTTGCAATGTCCCGCCCCAAGGGGGGCGCAAGCATCCTAATCAGGAATACATCCAACTCGACACATCCAACGTCCTGTTCATTTGTGGTGGAGCCTTCGTGGATTTGGACAAGATCATCGAGGAGCGCACGGGAAACCGAACCGTCGGATACAGCTCGGAAGATCGCATAAGCGAAAAGGAACTATTGGCCCAAGTGCGTCCCGAAGACCTTGTCAAATACGGACTCATTCCGGAATTCATCGGTCGCTTGCCCGTGGTTTCGGTTCTGAACGAACTTTCTCGAAAAGATCTCGTGCAAATTCTTCAGGACACGAAAAATTCCCTTATCAAACAGTATCGAAAACTGTTTTCGATGGAAGGAGCCGAACTTCGTTTCACGAAAGAGGCGGTTGTCGAAATAGCCAAGCAAGCCATTGAGCTCAAGACTGGTGCCCGCGCCCTACGTTCGATAATGGAGAATGCCATGCTGGACGTCATGTACGATCTTCCCGAAATGGACGAACCCATGGAGGTCGTAATCAATGGAGCAGTATTGCGAGGTAAGTCGAAAGCTAAAGTTAAAGTGATTCCGCCGAAGAAGAAGCGGGACGCAGCCTAACCTTTGCTATTTTCTTCCCCTCGTTCCCGCAGAGATAGATTCGGAACTTGCTAGATTCCGGCGGTTAGCCGGAACGAGAAGAAACGCGTTTTAGGAAAACTTCTCTCCCTTCTTCAGCGAACGAGCAAAGGAAACCAAAAGTCGAACCACGTTTTCGAGGTCATTAAGGTCAATTACTTCGCTCGGAGTGTGCATGTATCTTAGAGGAATGCCGATGATTCCCGTAGGTACTCCCGAACGAGCAACTTGGATGGCGCGTGCGTCTGTACCCGTTGGTCGAGGATCCGCTTCGATCTGGACGGGAATCTTTTCTTTTTGCGCGCAATCGTAAAGACGCTCGAAGACAGCTGGATGCGCATTGGCTCCACGAGTGAGGATGGGGCCGCCTCCAAGGGTGAATGCCCCGTACTTGCGATGATCCGCATCAGGGTGGTCGGTAGCATGACTGACGTCGACGACTAGGGCAACGTCGGGATCGGCAAGATATGCGGATGTCGTAGCCCCACGAACACCGATTTCTTCCTGTGAAGTAGATACCGCAACAACCTTCGCGGCAGGCTTGCGACCCTTGGCCAAGCGAAGAAGGGCTTCGTTCACGGCATAGGCACCCGTCTTGTCGTCAAAGGCTCTGGCTACAGCCAAGGATCCATGCAAGGGCTCGAAAGCATGATCGTATATTGCAGGATCACCGATTCTCACTCTGGAAAGAGCCTCCTTTTTGTCCTTAGCCCCAATGTCGATCCACATCTGGTGCAGTTCGGGAACCTTTCGTCGATCCGAGGGGCTCATGAGGTGAATCGCCCTCTTGCCCGTGACTCCCTTCACTTGCCCCTTTTTCGTCAAGATGGATACTCGCCGACCCGATATCATGGTGCGATCGTGACCGCCAATTACGTCGAAGTAGAGAAATCCCTTGTCGTCGACATGTATGATGATCAGGCCCAGTTCGTCGATGTGGCCCGCCATCATGAGCGTCGGAGAGCCGTTCAGGCCTAACGTGGCATGACAACTGCCAAGCGCATCAACCACAAAGGTATTGGCTTTAGGCTTAACGTACTTGGCGACTACGGCTCGAGCCTCATCCTCGAAACCGGATGGCGAACGAGCTTCAAGTAGTTCTACGAGAAAGGCAGGAGGTTTTGGAGAAACTGATTTTTTTGGCATGTTTATTGAAGTGTAAGATGGTAATCAAAGCATCGGAATACGAAGAATTCGAGATAATAACCAGCCGAAACCTAATCAGGATCGTTTTGACGTGGCATCTTTCACGAAAACCGGTTTCATAATTAACAATGACTATCTATCCTGCCATTGATCTCAAGGCTGGTCGTTGTGTTCGACTTTTGCAAGGACGCGCCGACGCCGAAACAGTATACCACGACGACCCGGTCGTTCCGGCCAAAGCCTGGAAAGAGGCGGGGACCGAGTGGTTGCACCTCGTCGATCTCGATGGAGCGTTCGAAGGCTCTTCCTCTAATCTGGAAGCTGTTCGCAGAATCATTGCCTTGGGCGAGCTGCGAGTGCAACTTGGCGGAGGCTTGCGCAACGAAGAAGCTGTCGAGACCGTGCTGAATGCGGGTGTAGAACGAGCTATAATAGGGACTAGAGCATGCGCTGAACCCGACTGGACGCGAAAACTGATCGAGCGATTTGGCCCAGAACGTATTGCTGTCGGGATTGACGCCCGCGACGGCAAGGTAGCAACCAAGGGCTGGGTGGAGATCACCGAGACGACCGCACTCGACCTTGCCCGGAAGATGAGCGATCTCGGTGTCCGTTGGATCATTCATACCGACGTCGCCACCGACGGAGCGATGAATGGGCCGAACTTACAAGCACAGAAAGAGATGGCCGTTGCGATTCCGGACTGCAAGCTCATCGCATCAGGAGGCGTGACAAACAGTCAAGATCTCGAAGATCTCAACGCGCTAGCGTCGAACCACCCCAATGTTGAAGGTGTAATCGTTGGGAAATCCTTATACGAAGGAACCATTGATTTGGGAATGGCTCTCGAAACCTATCAATAGATTATATTCTTTACGTAAAAATCAAATATTTCAATATACACGTCTTCGGGGCATGCAAATATGGCTTGCAAACACAATAACTCCCGATTTGATTCCTCATCCCTTCTCCCGCAAAACTTAAATACGCTATGACTAAAATCTCCTTTGACCTCGATTTCAACAAGGATTCGGAAACCCTCTTGAGAGAAATCCAAGATCAGGCAAAAGCCGAAGTAGAAAAACGAGAAGGCAAGGAACGAGCCAAAGTCTACCTCTCCAACCTCCACGAGACAGTTAACGAAAAGATCGGCACGTCCTACAATAGTGTCACTGAACTGCTACGTGCTCTTGCCGAGCATGCAAGTCCCGCAATGCGCGAACGAATCAGTGGTTCAACTGTAATTGCAGAAGGACGTCGGAAGACAATTTCGATGAACCGAGAATTGTATGAGCAAATCAAGGAAGCTCTTGCAAAACCATCTCCTAACAAAGCCGCCATCGCTCGCGAGTCAAATGTCAGTGTGGTGCAAGTGCGAAAGGTCGCGGACGGCGGT
>CAJQSI010000035.1 GCA_905612515.1 uncultured Opitutales bacterium
ATTCTTTCGCCCTTGCCGACTACGACGGCGACGGCGACTTGGACCTCTACCTGAATCAAGGCTCGAACGTTCGACTGCTGCGCAACAACGCCAATCCCTCAGCGGGCACCTACCTGAAGGTCGTGCCCACGGTGAAGGGCGGCTTGCTTAATGCCCATGGCGCCACGGTGCGCCTCTACGAGAGCAATTCGAGCCACTTGCTGGGCATCGCCATGATCGACGTAGGAGCGGGCAACTTCGACCAGTACGGGGCATGGTTCTACGGATTGGCCCCGTAAGGAAACTACGAGGTTGAAGTGTCTTTTCCCACGGGGCGAAAAGTTCGTTCACAACCTTTGGAACCGAGTGTGGAAACGCTCTTTATCGACGAAAGCCCAATCGACCTCACTCGGGGGCTCGTCGCCTACTATCCCTTCGACGGCAACGCATCCGATATGTCGGGGAACCGACTTCACGGCACACTGCATGGACCAATCTTGGTCGAGGATCGGCATGGAGTGGCAGGGAAGGCGTATAGCTTTGACGGAAACGATTACATCAAGGTTTCTCAAAATCAGCTACTGGATATTCAAGACAACTTGACTTTGTCGGCATGGTTCAGGGGCAACCAGTTGTCCAATGAAGGCGGCATTCTCAACTATGGCAAAGGAGGAAGCGGTGGTAGCACCGCATATGGAATTTGGAGTAGTGGTTATTTTGTTACTTCGCAGTATGACTTGGCTCCAAATGCCCGTTTAATGGTTGAATCAACGCCGCTTATTAATGGTAAATGGTACCACGCAGCTTTTGCCTTTTCTCAAGGCAAGGGAAAGGCGTACTTGGATGGAGTGCTGACTGTAATCAAGACCTCTGCTAACCACCAATCATTGGCCTTTGCGTCAGGTCGTGACTTGCGGATTGGCGTTGATCATCCCGGCGGTCCCGAATACTTCAGAGGCCTCATCGACGACATTCGCATCTACGACCGAGCCCTTTCCGCGGTGGAGGTAACCGCTCTTTATAATTTGGAAAACACACCGCCGAATCAAGCCCCTGCGTTCGCAGGGGGTTCCACCTTCACCACCGCTGAGAACAACGCCTTGGCCAGCTTCGTTGTAACCGCGACCGATCCCGACGCCAACACAACCTTGGTCTACGCAAAGTCCGGGCCAGACGCGGGCAAGTTCGACCTCAGCGTGGTCACGGGAACACTCACCTTCATCAACACGCCCGACTACGAGGCCAACGCCTCCGCCGCCGGCAACAATGCTTTCTCCCTAACCATAACCGTAACCGACGGCGAAGCCAACGCCACCCAAAGCGTAACCGTCAACGTAATCGACGACCCCGCGGACAACCCCCTCGACCTCACCTCCGGCCTAGTTGCCTACTATCCCTTCGACGGCAACGCATCCGATATGTCCGGCAACGGCAACCACGGCACTCCGCAGAACGGCGCCGCCTTGGGGGCGGATAGGCATGGCGTGGCTGGGAAGGCGTATGAATTCGACGGGAATAATGATTACCTAAATCTAGGGAATAACTTAAATCCGGGAAATGAGATATCTATTTCATTCTGGTTCAATGCGACGGGGAATTCACCGGGAACTTCATCCATGCTTCTGGGAAAATATACTCCTGACTCCTATCCACCAAATCCGCCCGGGGGTACTTGGAGAGAACGGAGTTACCAAATTCACTTTCTGGATGGGAAAATGCATGCTTGGTTATCTCCTGTTGCAGGAACTGCCAATAGTACTCCGGGAATGGTGCAATTGGAAAGCGTGACCACGTATTCCGGAGGCAATTGGCAACACCTTGTTGTCACTGGCATGGCAAGCGCAACGCGCATCTACGCCAACGGCAACCTAGACGTAGAAGGAGCAGGCGTTGCTACCATTGCGTCCACTAGTTTGCCGACAGTCATTGGCTCCAACAATTCGTTGAATCGCCCATACGCTGGTCTCATCGACGACGTCCGCATCTACGACCGGGCTCTCTCCGCGACAGAGGTGGCGGCCCTGTACCAGATGGAAAGCACGCCGCCGCCGTTGGTCATCGCTCCAGACTCCGTCACGCTGGACAAGTTGGCTCCCGAGTTGAGTGACTTGCTGGACGGCAACGGGACGATCGAGGAGGCCTTGCCCGCCGGGTCGGTCATCGCGGTCAAGCCCGGCGATCCCGCCCCCGCAGGTTACGTCCTCTTTCAGCGCAACGAATACAACGCCACCCTGACCTGGGAGGAAAAGGCGCCCGTGTCGGCGGCGAGGATGGCTTTTGACGGTGTCGAGACGCTGGACGGCAAGATCTACTTCTTGGGTGGAGTTGGTCACGGAGTAGAATACAATCTTACGGAACGGTACAACCCCACCACCAACCAATGGGATACCTTGGATTCAATGTCCGTTTCGAGATATGGCATAGCAGCAGCATCTCTCAACGGCAAGCTCTATGCGATCGGAGGTCTCTATTCAGCTTCCAGCGTAGAGATCTACGACCCCCAGACAGACCAATGGTCGGCGGGACCGGCTTTGCCTAGCGACGTTTATATGGGAAATGCCATCACTTTTGGTGGCAAAATTCTTCTGATAGGAGGACACAATGGAAGTCAGCTCCTATCCCAAGTCCTCGAACTGGATCCCGACAGCAACCAATGGACGCCTAAGACACCCATGCCCACCGCACGGCAAAATTTGGAGTTGGTGCTCTTCGATGGCAAGGTTTGGGCCATCGGCGGAAATAATGGATCTCCAACCAATAAGGTCGAAATCTACGATCCAGTCGCCGACTCGTGGACTACAGGACCCTCTCTGATATCCAATAGAAGTTTAACTTCCGCGTGGGTGGTGAAAGACAAGATCTACGTAGCAGGCGGAATTGACAGCAATTCGCTGGACTCAATTGAGGTCTTCGATCCTGTTGCCCATCAGTGGGTTGGCGCTGGATCTTTGCCTGAAAACAACCATGCGGCAGATACTGTCGTTTGCGCAGACAAGATCTATATCGTGGCAGGCAAACCGTCGTCGGTTCCAGATGCTTTCACCAACAAAGTCTTCGCCGCCGACTTGCCACCGCCCGCGATGGACCTGTACTTCAAGGACGGCAACGCGACCGCCGAGGCCGCCACGGCGCCGCCCCTGGACGGCAACCTGACCGTAACTCTCAACATGCTGGCCCCCGATGCCCTGGCCAAGCTGGGCGTAAACCGCACCCACGCCCAAAGCGCCGGCAGTGTGCTCGCCGTACCGAAAGACTCAGCGCCTCCCGCCGGCTACTCCCTCTACAAACGTTCCGACCGTGACGAAACCCTCGTCTGGGAGGAAAAGGCGCCGGTGTCGGTGGCTCGATATGCCTTTGACGGGGTCGAAACCCTCGACGGGAAAATATACTTTGTTGGCGGGGATGGAGAGGATGGCGCTTGCGACATAGCGGAGCGTTACGATCCTGCCAGCAACCAGTGGGAAACCTTGAATTCCATGACTACACCTCGTGAGGCAGTGGCTTCATCTGTCTTGAATGGTAAGCTTTACGCTATTGGCGGCATAGGTCTTGCGAGTGTGGAAATCTTTGATCCTGAAACCGGTTTATGGTCCGCGGGCCCGTCTTTGCCGGCAGAAGTCAGGAGTGGCACCGCTATTACAATCGATGGAAAAATTCTTCTTGTAGGAGGTTCTAATGTTTCGAACCAATACCTGACCCAAGTTCTCGAACTGGATCCTGCTACGAATCAATGGACGCACAAGACCTCAATGCCAACTGGAAGGTATGGGGCAAAGCTGGTGGCATTGCATGGTAAACTTTGGGTAATCGGCGGTCACCACACGTCCCCTGTTTCTGCTGTCGAAGCCTACGACTTTTTATCGAATTCATGGAGCACGGCATCTCCCCTCACAACTCCAAGGGCATGGTGCCTTGCTTGGGTTTCCAATGGGAAAATTCATGCTGCCGGCGGTGGAAATATTTCATCCATTGAAGTGTACGACTTCTTAACCAATCAATGGAGTCTTTCCGGGAACCTTTCAGTAACAAGTTACGTTGGAGATTCGGTTTCACTCGGAGGAAAAATCTATTTCTTAAGCGGAAGCAACGGACCCGGTTACTCAAACAGAGTCTTCGCCGCGGATATTACGCCACCGATGGACCTGTATTTTCGGGAAGCCAACGCCTCGGGCACGATCACTCTGGACAAGTTGGACGGGGTGGTGACGGCCAAGCTGGACGGCAACGCCTCCGCCCTGCCGCCCGTCGGGGCGGTAAGCGCAGTCGACCACAACGACGCCCCACTCGCCGACCACGCCATCCTCCAACGCACAGACCGCAACGCCACCCTCCTCTGGGAGGAAATGGCTTCGGTGTCGGTGCCAAGGTACGCCTTCGACGGTGTCGAAACTTTGGATGGTAAAATCTACTTTGTTGGAGGTCACGATGGATTAGCTAAAAACATTGTGGAAAGATACGATCCCGCCAGCAACCAATGGGAGAACATGAATCCTCTCACTACGGCTCGCCAAGGTGTGTCCACTGCTATGCTCAACGGCAAGCTCTACGCCATCGGCGGTGATGGTCTGACAAGCGTTGAGATCTATGATCCGCAAACGGGGCAATGGACAAACGGACCTTCCCTTCCCAGTGTCGTAACACATGCAGCAGCCATCACGGTGGGTGGCAAAATTCTCTTAGTGGGTGGTTTTGGCTCCTTGGGGAGTCAGAAGTTGAATCAAGTCCTTGAACTTGATCCCACCACTAACCAATGGGTAACGAAAGCATCCATGCCCACTGCGAGGCACGGTCTTAAACTGGCTTACCTGAATGGCAAAGTGTGGGCCATTGGGGGCGACACGAGCATTAGTGTGGACGTTGTTGAAATCTATGATCCCGCGATTGACTCATGGACCACGGGGCCTTCTCTCACAACGCCGAGGCAATGGGCTTTCTCCTGGGTGGCAAATGGCAGAATCTACGTGGGTGGCGGATATGGTGGCTCTAATATTAAGAGCTCCATCGAAATGTACGACCACGCCTCCAATCAATGGTCTGTTTTAAGTGGTGATTTCCCAGAAAACACAACGGTAGCTGGCACCGCCCTCCTTGGTGGAAAAGTTTATGTAGTTGCAGGTGCGAATGGCTCTAACTACTCCGACAAAGTCTACGCGGCCGCCCTGATTCCGCACCGCGACCTGTATTTCCAGAAGGCGGAACCTCCCGCGTCGGCAGGCTCCGATCCCACCGACGTCACCCTATCCAACGCCAATGTGGAGGAGAACAAGCCGGCGGGGAC
>CAJQSI010000036.1 GCA_905612515.1 uncultured Opitutales bacterium
CCAGAGCCGTTGGGAGGTGATGTCGCCTGAGGCATCCTTACCTGCCTTTACGCCAAGGGCGGGACCACCGTAACCCGATGTAGCCATGACGAAATCGCCCGTGCTTGCGGCATTGTTGTAGACGAGTTCGCTGAGGCCATTGCACCACCAGATTTCCTTGCCCGTCTTTGGGTCGAAGGCGACCAGCCTCTTTGGCAAGCCGAGCAACAATTCGTCGCGACCATGGTTATTCCGCAAGACGGGCGTGCTCCAACTTCCGAACCAGTGCTTCTCGTCTTTGCCTTGAGCTTTGGGCAGGTCGCGTTTCCATACGGTTTCTCCGGTGGCGGCATCGAGTGCAAGCATGAATACCAAGGGGCCGGGGCCTCGGTACTGGATGAAGGTTTTGCCATAGGGCACGGGACTGGATGCTGTGCCCCAGAGGTGACGTTCTGGACCGAGATCTTTGCGTCGCCAGACCTCCTTCCCCTCGAAGTCATAGGCGATCATGCCTGCCGACCCGAGAGTGACTACGACCAACTTGCCGTTCGTGGCCGGAGAAGCGGAACAGAAAGGGTTTGTCTTGTGAGTAGGTTCTTTATCGGGGAATGAAGTTACTCGCTCCCAAAGTTTGTCTCCCGTCCGGCGGTCGAAGCAGAGCAAGGCACGTTGCTTCCCGTCCTCGATGGCTTGCGTTACGAATATCTTTCCCTTGGCCACGACTGGCGAAGAATTCCCAGGCCCTGGAAGCTTCACTTTCCATGTGACATTCTCCTCCATCGACCAATTCTCGGGGATATTCTTTTCATTACTCAGACCGTTGCCGTTGGCTCCACGCCAAGTTGGCCAGTCATCCGCCTCTAACAAAAAAGGCGCGACAATGAATAATAGAAGACGGAGCAGTTTTGGAGTGTACACGGTCCCTTGCCGTCAAGATTATTTGAGGGTCAGTTTCACTGCCTTGGCCTCAACGGGAGGGTTGCAGGAAGTTTTCGTACAGGCCATGTAGGTGATCTTGGCCATAACATCGACCGTGCCATTGGTATCCGGTTTCATTGTGAAAGGTAAACTTAGCGTTACGGGTCCGTCGGGGTATACCGGGAATCCGTCCGCGTTCAGCGGACTCGCCAAATTATGAATCTTTTTGTCGGCCGTAAGTTTACCGACGTCTGTAATGGCAGAGTTTTCGCTTAATTCCAGAAGGGTGGGGCGGCCGATTCCATCGATCCCATCGGCGGGCAAATCCTTGGAGTAGACGTGATAACCAATTTCCAGAGGGGAAAAGGTGGCTTGAAGCCAATGTTTGCCGTTTTTCCCCTTCGCCAAGAAAAAGGTTACCTTCACACCGCTATCCTCAACTTCGCGGAGAATCGTCCCCATTGGAACGGGAGCAGGGGCGGAGATCGATGCCGATGTGGAATTGTCTCCACTAGGGTCAGATCCCGAAGGTTCGGAGTTGCCCCCACAACCTTGAAAGACAAATGCGTTGGTGAGAATGAGAATAGTTAATGGAACAACTTTCATGGGTTTACTTTCGCAAGAGAGGGCAAGCATCTCAACCTCTTTATTCATTTCCCTGTAACGATAATCCTTGTTGAAAGTTTCATTTTACCGTTGCTCGGCTTTATTCCGTTGAATTTAATTCGATCGATGATCGAGCTCCGAGGAAACCCCGCTCAGGCTTGTTGTGACGGCCTTACTCGCCGGGCAATGCTGCGTATTGGTGGATTGGCCCCTTTCGGATTAAGCCTTCCCTCTCTACTTGCGGCAAAAAAAACGGGTGAATATTCAGGAACTTTCGGTAAAGCCAAGCGTTGCCTGCTTCTATACATGTGGGGAGGTCCTAGCCACATCGATCTTTTCGATATGAAGCCCGACGCTCCCTCCGAGTTTCGCGGGCCGTTCAACCCCGTCCGCACACGGACGCCTGGTATCCGCATCTCTGAGCTCATGCCCAAACTTGGTGGCGTGACAGACAAAATCGGCTTCATCCGCTCGGTAACACACACCGATAACAATCACTCCACTGGGGCCCATTGGATGCTGACTGGCCACAAGCACCCGGAATCACGTGAAAATTTCGGAGCTCGTCCAACCGACTATCCTCACGTCGGCTCCATTCTTAGTAAGTTTTCGCCCACTACCAATGGGTTGCCCACTTTTGTGGCTCTTCCCGAAATCATCGGTACCACCGCAGGATTCGTTACACCGGGGCAGAACGCTGGCTTTCTCGGTCGCCGTTACGATCCATTTGTACTTAATCGACACCCCGACGAACCCGATTTTAAAGTGCCCAATATGTCCCCTGTCGAAGGGCTTGACCGTGCTCGTCTTCGTAAACGGGTAAAACTGTCCGAGCAATTCGACGACCTTCGCAGAGATCTTATTTCCACTTTGGACGTATCTGACCTCAACGCCGTCAACCAGTTGGCATACGACCTTCTCACGTCCCCAAAGGTAGCAGATGCTTTCGATCTTGCAGACGAGGGCGAGACTGAACGTGAACGTTACGGTATGCAAACTTTCGGCCAGAGCGTGTTGCTTGCTCGGCGCCTTCTCGAGTCAGGGGTTAAACTGGTTACCGTCTATTGGCACCGCGACAAGCCGGGCGTCGATACCACTTGGGACACACACAAGGACAACTTCAAGGGTCTGAAGGATCGTCTAGTTCCGCAAGTTGACCAACCCATTGCACACCTCCTAAACGACCTCGAGGAACGGGGTATGCTTGAGGACACCCTCGTCGTTTGGAATAGTGAGTTCGGTCGTACGCCAAAGGTGAACAAAAATGCGGGTCGTGACCACTGGGGGCGCTGCAACACCATATGGCTGGCAGGGGCGGGAGTGCCCGGCGGTCAAATGTACGGAAAGTCCGACAAAATCGCTTCCGAACCCATCGAGGACGCCGTCTCACCCTCTGACGTCACTGCCACTATCTACCACCTGCTCGGACTAGATCCACACTCCCACTTTCACGATTCCCTCGGCCGCCCCTTCCCGCTTTCCGAAGGCCAAGTCCTGAAGAAGTTTTTAGGGGCCTAGCCTAAGTTTCATTCTATTTTCATCCTCCGCTTCATATACAGAGGGTAAACCAGTTAATGTTTCTGTTTTTTACTCGCTGACTGGTGTTCTCTTATTTAGCGAGGGCTTTTTTTATCCTATCTATTTCCTGTCCGTACTTTGGGTTTGGTTTCCCTCTCATGTAAAAATATGGATCGTTGTACAAGTCCTCGTATTTCTCTAATTCTTTTAGTAAAAGTTTTTTCTTTTGTACATCGGCAGGGTTTTCCGGTTGGTCTGCCTTCGGTTGTTCATCTCCGGCACTTTTCAATAATGATTGTAGTTTCTCTTGGGCGGATTCTTTGGTAATCTCATCAATCCATTCATTTGACCATCGGTTCCATTTTCCAAAATCAAGTAATTCAGGAGCGTTGGTAGCACTACGGCATGAATAAGCAAACATTTCCAAGGCTTTTTCATGAGAAGTTGCCATAAAATATTTCTCTACAGGGATTACATCATCTTCAAGTAGATAACGGATCCGATACTGTGTTTGCTCGGGTTCCAGAGCACCCTTTTTTTTCATGAGTAAATAGTAGGGATGGTTGCAATGTCAGCTAATCTGGCTATTATACTTTTGAATAGACGGATTAATAAGACAAGGAAATTGTCGCATTTATGATATTTAAACATGTCATGCCCGAAGCTAATAGGTTCTAGTATGTTTAAGCCTGAAATTCCTTGAATAATTCCTTAAACTGTTAGGCGATAGTGACATAGTTACTGAATGATCTGTTTTTATTATAGCATAGCTTGATCCTTCTGGTGAAATTCGAAGTAAAGTTGCCTTCACCATTTGAAGCTATTTGTTAATGAAGATTCATCATAAGCGCTAGTTTCTGAATCAGTTTGTTTGCGGTTTTGGAGGGGTTGGGTCTTCTTTGCTTCAACTTAGGCAGAAAATTATTTCTTCGATGGCAGGAACTGAATGTCGTTTACAATGACATTCCCGTCGGTGTCTTTGTTCGTTATGTGGACACTTGCGATTTCACTAATGTAGAATGTACCGACACTAATAGTGAATCCGGCGATGGGATATTTTCAATTTCGGGGACAATATCTTTATAGGAGTTCGGTTTATCCTTCTTGCTCACTTGGATTGGAACTTCCTTGTGTATCTGTTGTCGTCTTCTCCATTGGGCGACCTATCTTTGCGTTCCCCTTTGGATACCCATCGCTTCCTCTTTCTTGAGGCGGAAGAAATCAACATCTAACACATTTCCAATTATGATTGAGGAACTCCTTTCATCACCCCAAATTAGTGCGTAATCTTGGATGGTGTTAATCTTCGCACCCACAAAGCGTAATGCCCTAGGAGTTCCTATTTGATGATCATTTTGTTGATCCGATCAATTTCCCGTTTGTATTTTGGGTTAGGTTTGCCACGGATAAAATAATATGGATCCTTATACCTTGTCTCGTTAATTTCTAACTCTTGCAGGAGTTTTCTCTTACTATTGTCCGGACTTGTCCCTTGACCATTGACTCCCTTCCCTTGGGCTTTTTGCAAGTTTTCTAAATTGGATTGGATTTGTTTTTGGGCTACTTCCTTGGGAACATCAAAATCCCACTCATTCGCCCATCGGTTCCATTTCGCGAAATCTACCAATTCCGGTTCGATTGGGAAATCGCGGCAGGAATAGGAAAATATTCCTAAGGCTTGCTCAAAGGATATAGCCATGAAGTGCTTCTCCACTGGGGTTATATCGTCTGCTATCCGGTATCGTATTCGGTATTGTGTCTGTTCGGTGCCTGAGTCGCGTTTCTTTTTCATCGGGAATTAAGTTATAAGGTAATCATTGTAACTTATCTGATGCTTGACTCTACGAAGAAAGTTGTCTCATGCAATGGGAGGGATGCATATAGCCACTTTAATCACTTTCTGGTGACTTGCCATGAAGTCTAGTATATTTGGGATTAATAAAAGCTAATAAATTACGTGTTTCCCCGTTTCTTTCAGACAGCGGAAGAACTACTGTTTTAATTGCAGAGACTGTTGGGCGTCTAGGATTACTCGACTGTCGCTGTCTTCGTTCGTTATGAGGACACTTGCGATTTCACTAAAGTAGAATGGACTAAGTGCCCATCCATCCCCGTCGCGTCTTTACCGTTCTCTATGAACTGTCTTGATTGCCTCAATTCATGCATTTTCGTATAGATTCAACAGATTGAAACTGGGGGCACGGTTATTGAACTCTTCATTTACTCTCTTTAAGTCTCCTAGTGCCGCCGGGCTGCACTAATATTCCTTTGTTGCGATAGTTGTTCATCGCTAAGGTCACTCCAAGTGATGACATATCTGGACAGGTAAATTTCATTTTTTTTGTGATTCCGTGTCGATTGCCGGAACTTGAGTGGCGGTGCTGGTCGGTCGCAAGTCGTATATCGGCAGGGAAGTATGAAATCCGTGAGTGTGATCATGATTCTCGTCCGATTCCCGATGTTCCCTTTAACGCTAAAGTGCTGTTGCTTCTTCAACGCACCCGGAGCCTATGTTGTCAAGTGAGTCAAGTCACTCAATAGGGTTTTATCGATAGGGAAAACACTTTCTGGAGCACAAGGAAACCAGTGTATAGAGCTGGAGATATTTTCCTAAAACTCATCTAGGTCAGGAAGACTTAGTATTCAATCTTCGTTTCGCGTTTTCCAAGTCAAACCCGTGGTTGATTGACCATCACCATTCGGTATTAAATAACTGGCTATGATGCCTGCTAGAAAGCAGGAGGCGACCCCTGCAAAGGCATAAAACCAGGAATGTACGGGATGCCAGGTTTTTAGTGAAAATACGACGACAGCAGAGGCCGCAAGGCCGATCAGGGTTCCTTTTGCGTGGGCTTTTTCGGCGAAGATGGCCAAAAGGAATAGTCCACCCAGACCTCCTCCGAAGAGACCAAGGAAACCGACGAACTGATCCCACAGAGACTTGATTTCAGTACCCGCCAAAAAGAGGGCTAGAGCTGTGCCAGCTACACCCACCACGACCGTTGCAATACGAGCTACACGGAGCTTTTCGGTGGCAGTGGAACTGGGCCGGTAACGGGCATGGAAGTCGGTCGTAACAGCGGCGGCTACGCTGTTCATGCTGCTGTCGAGACTAGACATCGCTGCCGCAAAGACGCCCGCGATCACGAGTCCTGCGATTCCTTCAGGTAGCTGTGCGAAGACATAAAAGGGCAGTATGGCATCGGCGGTGGAGAGATGGGGGTCGAGGGTTTCAGGGTGGTTGGCGAAGAAGACGTATAGGGCAGCTCCGACGAGAAAGAAAAGAAGGGTTGCGGGGACGGTGAGAAAGGCATTTGTCCAGATGCTACGGGCAGAGGCCTTTTCGTCCTTGGTCGTCAGGTAGCGCTGGACTACGGTTTGGTCGCTTCCGTAACTGATTAAACTAGCTGCGAGACCCCCAAGCAGAAGGGTCCATAATGTCGGTTCTGAAAAATTCCAACGGAGGTCTATATAGTTAAGCTTTTCGGCGGCTTGCGCTTGATCAATGAGACTCCGGAAACCGCCCACTTCTCCCGCAATCGAAGCAACTACATAGACCGCTCCTCCGAGCAGAACGAACACTTGCAGGACATCTGTCCAAATCACGGCTTCAATGCCGCCGAGGGTTACGTATATGATGCAAAGAACCCCCATTACTAGGATGCAAGTTGTAACGTCCACTCCCGTAACGACCGATAAGGCAAGAGATGGCAAAAGCAGAACGATTCCTATTCTAGCCAATTGTAGGAAAATGAAAAAGCTACTTGCGACTAACCTGACAGAAGCGTCGAACCTCTTTTCAAGATATTCGTACGCGGTAGTTACGTCTAGTTTTCGATAAAAAGGTAGAAAGCAGAATACGATCAGAGGAGCTACGAGAAGTATGGGGAGATTGCCGAAGAGATAGGTCCAGTCTGTTGCATAGGCTTTGGCGGGAAGCGCCATGAAGGTGATGGCGCTCAATTGAGTTCCGAAGATACTTAGCCCTGCTGCCCACCAAGGGATACGACCACCTGCCTTGAAGAAGTCTTCCGGTGTCTTTTCTTTTCCCGCCAAGCGTATGCCGATAAAAACAAGAAAAGCTAGATAAACGGCTATCGCCGCATAGTCCAGAGGACCGAATCCTTCATTCCTTTGTGGTTCTCCAAAGAGAACTTTTGCCGTTCGGACACCGGGAGAGGTTTCTCCAGTAGGTATGACGATGCCATTGTTCCATGCCACTGCTTGAGTAGTTACAGGGAATGGGATTTCTGCTTCGCCAACTTTTGTCCAGCTGTCCGTTACTACGTGGTAAGCAAGAATGTCCTGAGAAAAGCCGGTGTGTTGTTCGTGAAAACGTAGGTGTTGGGTCTTCAGTTCCGCAAGTTCGGTAGAGTTCGTCTCGTTGCTGTCTTCTCCGCTTCTATCAAGTTCGGCTATACGCGCATTCAACTTTTCGACCTCGAGGAACCGTTGACCATCGGCTCCTCCGAAAACGAGGATATGGGCAACGCCAATGGGAGCACAGGTACCCGCCATTATACAACGGGGTTGACCATCACCAGTCGAGATGTCGGCGAGTGATGACCAGGTCTTGTCCGAGGGATCGAACTTGTAAGCGTCCGTGAGCATCTCGGTCGCTTTTTCCGAATGTGGATTGCGACCGCTAAAGAGATAGAGGCAATCGTTCTCTCCGTTGCTTTGAGACGCGGCTAAGGGCAGAACTCGAGGTGGTCCTGACCAAGGGGGCAATTCCTCCCATGCCAACTCTGCGTCCGGTTTGGAGAGGTCTAGCGACCAGAAATTTCTGGTGGGGTCTCCCCCCATCTTTTCCTGTCCTCCCATTAAATAAACGACGTCGTCGACCATTGCTCCTGCCATAAAGGCCAATGGGCGAGGTAAGTTCGGGAGACGTTGCAGTTTCAGTTCGCGTTCGGCGGGTAACCATTGAAGGCGAAAGACATCGTCGTGGCACCGTTCGGCATCACAACCACCGATGCACAGGAGTCCCTTTTCGGTCGAGATAGCCACACCGTAAGCGGAGGGTTTGAGTAGTTCTAATCTCGGCGAGGTAAACCAGTTGGGTTTGGGTTTGCCGTCCGCTTCTTTCTCAAGAACGTAAACGTCGTTCCACCAAACCTTCTTGCCTCCTCTCCACGGAGGTAAATCCGGAAAGTTTGCTCCGCCTGCCACCAGCAAGGCGTCGCCGTGAACTCCCACGAATGGTCCGGCCAATCCCGCTTGCTTGACTTCTCCTGAAGCAGGGGGCAGGTCGGGCAGGTTGATACCCGACCAGTTGAAGGGCTGGATTAGGTCTTTTTTAGCAGCAGCAAGCCAAGATTCCGAGAAAACGAAGAGCAGCAGCAAGCACGGCAGGATCTTCCGTATCGATTTGATCAAGCCTAGAAGCGATCTCTTGGATCGACAAAAGTTAGTTCTGGCGGGATCAGTTCTCAATTTAATTTCAAGGGAGGTGCCGAAGGGCTGCTTCGCTTTCTCCAGGTGAACGCCTTGCTCGTCGTCTCAAAATCGTAAGTGGGCTGCTATCCATTACAGTTTTTATTCTGGAGGTTCAGGTAATGTGAGCGCCTCGGGTTTCGACGTACATGGCATAAATGGATTGGCTTGCGGTCATGAAAAGGCGATTACGCTTAGGACCACCAAAGCAAAGGTTGGAGCAAATTTCAGGTAGCAGGATTTGGCCGATGCGCTTGCCTTCGGTAGGTTCGAACACGTGAACACCATCATAACCTGCACCCACCCAACCTGCGCTTGACCATACGTTGCCGTCTACGTCGCAACGGATTCCGTCGGCCATGCCTGCATACGTCTCTTCGCCAATCTTCAAATCCATGGAGGCAAAACGTCTTCCTTTCTTGAGTGTCTTTTCTTCCACGACGTCCCATGCCTTGATCTGCTTGTCTGCTTCGGGGTAATGGGAGGCTCCGGTATCGGCTACATAGAGCTTCTTGTAGTCAGGTGAAAAGCAGAGACCGTTGGGTTTGAAGATTTCGTCAGTAACTTTGTTTATTTTCCCTGTCTTGGAGTCAATACGGTATACCGCTTCTTTTTGGTGGGGTTGGACGCTTCCCGTGTCGGACTTGTTGCCCTCGTAGTTCATCAACGAACCGTAACCGGGGTCGGTGAACCAGACGTCCCCGTTCGGATGGACGACTGCATCGTTCGGGGCATTGAACTGCTTCCCCTCGGATTTGTCGGCAAGAACGGTTGCCTTGCCATTGTGCTCGTAGCGGACGACACGTCGATTCCCGTGTTCGCAGGAGATTTGCCTGCCCTGCCAATCAAAGGTGTTTCCGTTGCTGTTTCCGCTCGGGTGACGAAAGGTGCTGACGTGACCGTCTTCATTGAGCCATCGAAGTTGCACGTCGTTAGGAATGTCGCTCCAGATGAGGTATTTGCCTACGGCGTTCCATGCCGGCCCCTCGGCCCACAACATGTCGGGATGGGTGTAGAGACGCTGTATGGGAGTGTTGCCCAGTTTGTATTTGTTGAAGCGCTCGTCGTGTACGATGATGTCAGGATCTGGGTATCGCGTAGGGATGGTGCCCGTCCAGTCTCTGGCCATGCAAACTGCAGTTCCCAAGCTAGAAGCCGCAGCGGCGAGAAAAGACCTGCGTCTCCAAGCGTGAGCCATGTCGGAGGATGAGTTTTCTTTCATAAGAGGAAGTTTGTGAGGTTTTTAATGTTCTTGAATCGCTGTTTTAGTATCTCGCGCCCTTTTCCAACTTGGGGCAAGCGAGTTTTTTTATCTAGGGCATTCGTTAATCCAAGGGTTCCTCAAAAAATCCCTTTTCGAATCTGCAGTTAGATTGACTTCTGCAAATCAATCAATTGGAACGAGAAAATATAGAGTCCGCCGCCTTCCCGTCAGCCAAAAGGTAGGCCGTCAAGTCTTTCAATTCGTCTGGGTTCAGCGAGTTCAATAAGGCGGTAGGCATTGGGGAAACTGGCGAGGTATCTTCTTGTTTAATAACGCTTTGTTCGAGTCTTGCAATGTCATTGGGAGCGAATGGATTTTCCGCTATAAACAGACCCTCTTTGTCCCGTGATACGATGCGACCGGAAAAGACATTTCCGTTTTTGGTAGTAATGATGGAAGTGGCGTAGGTTTCGGGTAGTGCGCGGCTCGGGTGAATGATGGCTTCCAGCAGAGTCCCTCGAGAATAACGTTGGGACAAACCATCGAGAACGGGTCCGAATGCTTTGCCCTTGCCTGCGAAAACATGGCAATCGGCGCAGGAGGCAGCTTCATAAGTTCGTCGCCCGTTTGCAAAGTTGCGGCTGCTTAGCTCCTCCGTTGCTTTCAATGCTGCGGTCAACGTCCAGTTGTGACCCGGGCCTTGCGGTAGAATGCGAGGAGTCGAAGGTGATAATAATCGTGTTCCAAGTTTTGCCTTCACATCCGTAGTCAAAGCGTTTTCGACATTGTCTGAAAGGCGATTAATGACATCGTGGTAGTTTGTGCCTGCAGGAGCATGTTTCAATGATTCGCGCAACCAGCTTGCCAGTCGTTGCATTTGGGCGGGTCGCCAATTTCCGGCATCGGCATGGGACGCCATGAAGGCCAAGTGGAGACCGAGTGGGTCGGCCGGACTTTCCGCAAAGCGTCGGAACCGATCTCCGTAAGCGGGGTTTTGGTTCAGTATGGCGAAATCTACGTCAGCGCGGGAACTGCGACGAGTTTGCAGAAGATTAAGGGTCTTGTTGATGAAACCCTTGGGTTCGAGACGACTGAGAATACGACTGAGTTCCATGTTGAGTGCATCGCTTGCGGCAGGGTAGGCAGCGTCCAACCTCGGGGTTATTATGGCCAATAGTTCCGGCGGTGGAGCGGGCTCTATCTTGGAGGCAATAGCAAGTGTTCGCAGGTAGGCGAGTTGGTTTTCCTCGTTCAATGACTCGAAATTCAAATTGCTAAGTTTTGCAAGTGCGGCCCGGCGATGGACGGGGGCTTTGCGGGCAAGCGCAAGCGAAGCGTGTATGGATGTTCGATTGTTTGTCTCTTTTTCAAAAAGGGTACGCCAACCATCTACGGGTTGCTTCTCAAGGGCGATTCGAGCGGCATGTCTAACCCAACGATCAGGGTTGCCCAAGCCTACCCATGCTTCACGAAGAGCCCTGTCGCTAGGATTACTCTTGTGAAAACTCTCGAGTCTGAGTCTTTGCTCCCTGAGCCTCGTGCTAGGTTGGGATTCATTATTCGGTTCGGTTGGGTTTTCGTGTCGAACTCGGTATAGTTTTGAAGGAGCACCTCTACCGCCCGTTATGAAATAGAGTGACCCGTCAGGATGAATTGCCGCATCGGTTACCGGCATGTTTGGCCCTGAGAGAAATATCTGGCTTTTCGCGTTGTAGCCGGCGCCTTCCGGTTTCAGATGGATGCTGTGTATGGTTCCGAAGGTCCAATCCAAAACGAAAATGGCGTTCCTGTAAGGTTTTGGAAAATGGGTGAGGTGTCCCGAAACCAATCCGGCTGGTGACGATGGTCCGAGCTCTGCGATGGGAGGCAAGGAGTCGGCATAGTGCTTGGGCCATTTTTCCGGACCTTCCCGCCAGCCGAAGTCAGCTCCATTCACAGCATGAAGAAAGCGTGGCGGACGATACCAAGGAAGCCCCGCGTCTTGCTCGGCGTCTGAGTCACAGGTGAAGATGTCGCCCTGAGAATTGAGAACTACGTCGTAGGCATTCCGTAGACCTGAGGCGATGATCTCGATCTTTGAGGCATCCGGAGGAAGGAGACCAATCCATCCGCCCGGGGCGGGCAAGGAAGAGAAGGTCGTCTCCAATGTCGTGGGGCAATGGTTTCCCGCAATTAGGATTAGGTTTTCGCCGTCTGCCGACAAAATAATTGCGTGTGGTCCGTGCTCACCTTCTCCCTGCAGAGGCAGAAGAAGTTCGGTCTGGTCATAGACCCCGTCATCATTCACGTCGCGGCATCTGACGAGTCCTTCTTTTTCATTACTTACTAAATAAAGTGAGTTGAATGCTTCCAGAATGCCATGCACCTGTCCCGGGGCGCCTCGCACCACCTCCATTTCCTCGACCTTCCCTTCGTCGTTCAAGCGAATGCGGTTGAGTGGACCCTTCTCGGAACCCGCCAGGAGGTCTCCCTTGGAGTCGAAGGTTAGGCTGATCAATGAACCGAAAGGGGCCAATGGTATGTCGTGGAGTTTTTCCACGATGAAGCCTTCCGGGCGACGGATTCCTTCGATCGAAACTAGTTCGACCTTTTCCCCTTTATCTCCCGATTCACCATTCGACTGGTCAGTCCCCTGGTCTGCCTTGTCGCCGCAAGCCGTGAAGGTAAGGACGAAGGCAAAATATAAGCATGCTCGTATAGGTGTCACAGGAATTCTTTCCATCCGTCTAGAATGGTTTGTAGTTCAGAGTGCTCCTCGGTTTTTACGTCGATCAGAGGGGGGCGAACGGGGCCGCCCGCAAGACCTCTAAGTTCGAGCAGAGTTTTCATTGCCGAAACTTCGTATCCTTTGCATCGAGTACGTAGGTTGTAAAGAGGCAAGACGTGTTTGTCAGTTACTGCCGCGAGTGTTCCTTCCTCGCGTGCGGCGGCGACCTCATGAAGGAGGATGGAAAGCTTTGGCGCCACGGATGAAATGCTGGAAGTGTAGCGACGTACTCCGATCCCGTAATAGCCGCTGACGTGGTCGTCGCCTACGCCGCCAATCCAGGTGAAGCGTTCACCGAGTCGAGACCTGATGCGTTGGAAGTTTCGCAATTCGCCTTGCCCGTCTTTCCAGCCCACGAGAGTGGGGACTTCCTCGGCGAGATTTTCTGCTTGTTCCGCGGATAGGTTCAGCCAATCCCGGGTATAGATAAGCATGGGAAGGCTGGTAGCATTGCCAATGGCTTTACAGTAGGCAGCTAGACCTTCGAATGCGGGGTTTGGGTAGTAGGGGGGCAGAATGAGCAAAGCGGCGGCCCCCGCCTTGGCTGCCTCGGTGGCCATGCTCACGGCAATGCGTGACCCGTAACCGACGCCTGCAATTACCGGCATCCGTCCCTCCGTTACGTTTACTGCGGATTGTACGACTGCGACATATTCCTCGCGGTCGAGGGAATACATTTCGCCCGTGCCGCCCGCGGCAACAAACGTAGTAAATGGTTCTTGAAGTATGACCTCTAGATTCTTTTTGAATCCCTCTAGGTTCAGAGCGTAGTCGGCATGAAAAGGTGTTACGGGGAAGCCTATGACTCCCTCGGGAATAAGTTCGCTGAACGGTTGGTCGGACATTTTGTTTAAATAGTTCTAAAATCTATGGAGCTTGCCATGTGTCAGGGACAAGCAAAATTCTTTTTGGTTGAGCTCGATGTTTTTACCAACGGGGCAAAATTCGCTTCCAGTCGGGGTCTACGTATTTTTGCATTTCCGCTTCGTCATCGCGTTTTCGATATGGAATTGAGCGATACAATTCCTTCCCGCGGGCGATCTGGTCGTAGTCCAATGTTGCTCCAAGTCCTCCGCTTTCAGGTACCAAAACTTCTCCGTTGCTGATTGTAATTCGCCCGCCGTCTGCGATCTCGTCTTGTTCCGATTGCCACGGGTAGTGAGTGTCGCAAGCGTAGGAGAGGTGGTGGGTGGCTGCCGCGACGTGGCTCATGGCCAATAGTGAGATGCCGAGGTGACTGTTGGAGTGCATCGATAGACCGATGCCAAAGGTTTGGCAGGTCTTGGCCAGATGTTGGACTTGTCGCATACCTCCCCAGTAGTGATGGTCACATAGTACGATCTGTACGGCATCCTGCTTTACGGCCTCGGGAAGGTCTCCGAACGAGGTGACCGAAACGTTACTGGCGAGCGGTATGTCTACTCCCTCGGCAAGCAATCGTTTGCGAACTTCGGCCATTCCGTCCAGTCCTGCGGTCGGGTCTTCGAGGTAACCTCCGTTTGAGAGCTCATTGGCGAGGGCAAGACCTACCTTGACCGATGTGTCGATCGACCATGCGCAGTTTGGGTCGATGCGGAGTGGAACGTCGGGACCTAGCTCCAGGCGGAGTTGTTTTATGGTCTCTATCTCAATTTCAGGATCGAGTACGCCCGCCTTGAACTTAATGTCTTTGAAACCGTAACGATCTACCATTTGCCTGACCTGCCCAACCAATTGCTCGGGGGTAAGGGCTTCACCGTACTCGTCGTCCCTGAGATCGTCGCCTTCGCCGCCGCCACCGCCGTGCTTGTAGAAAGGGTAAGCGGAGAATGAAACTGCATCGCGCACCCGACCACCTATCAGCTCGCAAACAGGGACCTCCAAGCTCTTCCCTATTAGGTCTAGACAGGCAGTCTCTATCGCCGCATAGCTTCTTGCATCGGCATCCAAAGGATTTTCTCCGGGGACATGGTGAGTCTGAGATCTTTCCATGCCCGAAGCTCCATCCTCGATTAATGGAATAAGATCTCCCAATAACTTCCAGGGGTTTGCTTGCACTACGCGGTCTCTAAGATTTTCCAGAGCCGTCGCTGGTTCTTCGCCCCCGTATGTTTCGGCGATGCCAATGACACCGTCCTCACTTTCCAGTTCAATGACGTTGCGAAGCGCGTAGGGTTGGTGCAGACCGTAGGAACTCCTCAGCGGAGGATCGGCCATGGCGATGGAATGAATTCGTAGATCAGTTATGAGCATCGTTGATTATTTAATCGTTGATATTCTTAACGATATTCGCCTGTCACGCCAATCTAAAGGCCCAAACGGAATTCTCGAAACCGCCTTGAACTTTTTCTTCAGTCCACTGTCTAGAAGATGAAGTGGGGCCAAAGGTTTGCCAAAAGGAGAGTTACGGCAATGCCGATGATTCCAAGTAAGCTGATGATACAGGAGAAGGTTTTGAGCGTTTCCCCCTCGGTGAAGCCGGCGAGGCGACCAACTACCCAAAAACCACTGTCGTTCATCCATGGAAAAGGTTTTGCTCCGCATCCGATGGCAAGTGCCACGTAGCCAATCCAATATTCACCGTTCGGTTCTATGATGCCTCCCACGATACCCACAGCGGTAATCATGGCGACAGTGGCCGAGCCTTGAGCAATACGAATCACCACGGTCACGAAAAACGCTATCAGCAGTATACCCGTCAGCCCCATTCCGGAGCCGTCGACCCAAGCGCTTACCTGCGAACCGATGCCTGTCTGTTGAAGAATACCGCCAAAAGCTCCTCCCATACCGGTTATGAGTATGATGGAACCGGCGCTGCCGAGGGACTTGCGAATGGCATCCACCAATTCCTTCCCCTTCTTCGCCCCGGATTTCGTAAGTAACCACAAGGCCATTCCGGCTCCTAGAGTCAGGGCAAGGTTTTTGTCGCCCAAGGCGGCCAAAACGGAAAGCAATTCCTGTTGTCCTTCGCTCGGTTCGTCGCCAAAGACCTGTTTGATCAAGGAGTAGCCCGCGATCAGAATTACGGGGACGAGGGTGGGGGCAAGGGAAAGCCAAAGGTTGGGCAGTTCGTCATCGGTACGATCTGCCATTGTCTTGAGGTCATCGGTCGTCAAATCCTCGCTTCCTCGCACGTCCATGGGCCATCGATTGTTCGCCCATCGCGCATAGACGAAACCGCCCATCATGCCGAAGATGCCGACCGTCAATCCTCCTATTATCATTTCTCCCAAGTCCACTCCCAGTTCACCGGCGACCAGCAACGGTCCCGGCGTAGGTGGTACGAGCGAATGCGTCATCGAGCCCCCCGCGATGATGGCCAAGACGTACAGCAAGTAGTTCTTCCCTGTACGTGAAGCCAAAGCTTTCGCCAAGGGTATCATGAGGTAAAAGACGGTGTCGAAGAAGACAGGTATCCCCAAGATGAAGCTGCTGCCCGAAAGGGCATAAGGAGCGCGTTTCTCTCCACACAGTTTAAGCGCCGAACGCACGATGCGATCGGCAGCTCCGCTTTCCAGCAGACAAGTCCCAATTATGGCGGCCATTGCGATGATGAGCCCCACCTTGGCGCAGGTGCGTCCAAAACCTTCGGCTACTCTTTTCCCAACGGATTGATCAGCCAGTTTTCCGGCGACTTCGCTCGACTCCTTTTTCTCAACTTCCCAATGGTGCAGAAGATTCTCACGAGGTGTCAAAAAGCCCACGACAAAGGCAGCTAAGGTAAGGGCGAGAAAGGCATGCAACCTCAACCAAAGAATCCCGCCCAGTACTACTCCGATCCCGATTAGTAGTAAGATTAACGGAGACATGGGGAAGCGTGCAGGGATTAGCGATTCGATGAATCGTTATCTTCGGGGCGAAGTATGAGTGGAGGGCAGTCGTAACCGATTGATTGTTCGATGGGTTGCGGGAAGTCGGCGATGCGGGTCGCCTCAAAACCGGATGATGTTTCAGTTAAGTAGACGAGGCCTCTCAACCCCTTGGCATGTGGCCATTCCTTGGACATAACAGTTTCGTATTTTCCGCCGTTTTTCAAGTATACTTTTAGCGGAATGATCCTTGCGTTCTCCTCTGTTTGCGCTTCCTTTACGACCGCCTGTTTTTTGGGTAGGGAAAATTTGCTTTTTCCAAACTGAACGTAAAGAGTTTTACTTGTCCTAGAGGAAAAACTGAAACTGCCGGTAGGTACGCTTGCCTGATCAAAGGGGATGACGTAAATGTTTGCTGTTCCCTCATCATCATTTTTGGGGGCGACGAGGAGAATGTATTCCTTGGTTTGTCCCGGGGTGATTTGGAATTTGCAACTAGCCAATATGGGACTTGGCGGTTTAGGCGCAGACGAATTCTCATCCTCTAGAAAATCTTCATCTGAGATTTCCTCCGCTTTGTGAAACTGAAGGGTACCTTTACCGTAATAGGCGAATTTTTTTGATACGAACCCCGCCGTTGCCGATACTTCGTACCTAGTTGCGTTCTCATCTTCGTGGTTGTCCCAAGGGGCATAGGAGAACGTTTGGGACGATCCATCTCCCCATAGCATTGTAGAGAAAACCACAGGAGGTGGCACCGGCTCCGGAGGTTCATCTCTAGCTTCCTCCTGCCCATTGGATTTAGTTGATGGCAATACAAGGAGCAACGGCATTGCCAGAAATGGTACTATCTGTTTCCTCCAATTCATATACGGTCAAAAAAAGATAGGGATTTTGCATAGCCAAAGAAATATGACAACTCCCTCTTTTGAGGAAAGGCAAGACAGTCCGATAGTTCGGCTTTGGCTTGGGACTGGGCTGCTGAAGCGTCTTGACTGAAGAAAGCGAATCTTCTAGCGAAAAACTTATTCTACTTATACCTCGTTTGCGTTGAGCCAACGGAACTTTACGATGCGGAATTTTCTTCCGAATCGCTGGTTGATTCCTTTTGTCGACACAAAGTCCGGATTGCTCGACATGTCTTTTTCCAATTCCGGATCAGGTTCTAGCTTTAGATCTTTTGAAATACCTACCTTGAATGTTCCTGCCGTGTTCCCTCCGGGTAAGTCGGGGGACGTGCCGGGACCATTTGATTTTAGTTCCAATCTTCCCGACCTTGCGGTTTCTCTGTTTAAGTTTAAATCCAGCCACTCCTCTCCGTCGGTCCAGATACCGTTGAAATCATCGTCGGCAAAGGGCTCGTGCGGTCTGTGGTGCGGAGCGTCTACATGGGGTTTCAGGTAATCGGGTACACGTTGTACGGTTACTTCGCACCATCTCTTGAGAGGGGTGGCGTTCATGCGGGGGGATTCTCCATAGGTTCGTATCACGAAAGTGTCCGATCGAGCCGTAAGTATGGGGGCAAGAGGGGAAAGTACGTCCGCTTGCGTTAGCCAACCGGGCATGTTCGCCCCGGTTGCCGAATGCTCCACTGCTCGTAGGTTTTCCGGTGCCTCACCGCTCTCGAATGCTTGGGCGTAAATGGTTCGACGAAACTTGACGCTGTCATTTTCCCATGTCGGATTAGTGCGCCAGTCGTTACCGTAATTGACGTTTATTGCGACTGGGCTTGAACGTCCGCTGACCTGTCCTATGCCGGCTCCCCAGTCTTGAATGTTGTTTGCCGGGTCGGGATCAAAGGTATGCTGGGGTTGCAGGCTAACTGCATGTAATCCGAAAGAACTGTCGAAGAAGGTTCCACCAGTGAAGCGAGCTGGTGGTGTTTCCGGCAGTCCGGGATCGGTTGGTGACCACTGAAAGCCTCCACGATTCAATTCAGCTTTTGCAATGGCCGCTTGAACAGGACCCCTGAGTCCTTGAGCGGTAGTTCTGGTTTCGTTGGGCCACTCCTCTTTCTTCCGCCATGGAAGGCTTATGTTGCCGCTGGGGAATTCCATGCGGGCTACCCGCCTGTTCACGAAGTCGGAAAGCGATAGGAATGGACCCCGTAATTTCACTTCCTCCACCAGTTTGGTCGCTAGTGTTCGAACTTGGTCGTCTGTCAGCGTTACGAACCCCGTCCAGAAGTCGTTGTCTATGTCCGGAGCAGCCTGAGCCGGGACACCTTCTCCCGTGGGTTCGGAAATTCTTAAAAACGGAGTGAGGTCGGATTCGTTCCATTCTTCCGTACTTCCCGATGCCAAGGTAAAACCGTCTTTCAGATTCCTTATCTGTATAGCTCGTCCCTTGAGGGCGGCCAAGTGGGCAACCCACGAATTCACGGAGGTGGAGTTTACGTTGAATGCGCCTTCGAGCAGCAAGTCGGCAGCCATGGTTTGATACTTGGCGACGTCGTTGTCGGGTTCGTCCGCAAATTCACTCTTGTCTGCGTATTCAGTTCTTTCCCATTCACCGTGGCGGTAGTATGGTTTGAGCCTGGGGTTTCGGAAGGGGGTGGGAATGAATTCATCGCTGTCGGAAGACGTCTGGTTTTCGGGTTCGTCTATGCCGGTGAGGAAATATCCATCGAACAAGGCCTCATTCACGTAATAACTCAAATCCATGGTTATGTTCTGATGATTATGTTCGGAATCGGTATCTCGAATGGAAGCGAGATTGAATCCCCAGTTGGTTTCGTCCCAAGGATACATATTGTAACTGTTGTCTCCATTCCACCAGTACTTTACTTCGAATCGTTGGAATTGATACCATGGGTGTTCTGTTTCATCTGCAGCCTGCGGTTGGAATGACAGTCTGCGGACGCGCCCCCACTTCTTGTACCTTCCTACCTGAGGGGTGGCGTATGAGTTGCCCACTACGTACGCCGGACTGTGACTGTAGGAGTTCATGTTTGCATGCCGAAACTGCATTAGGGAAAGCATGGGATTGCGAGGGATCTCGAACAGGGTGACGCGTGGGCTGGAAAACCTGTGGTTGTCCTGTCTTCTTTCGTGGAAATGTCCGAAATGAGCTTCGGTGTCCGTCATCCTCGGGAAATTTCTCGAATAAGGTCTGTTGCTCCATGATCTTGGACTTGGGTTGAGTGTGAAGTCGGGGAAAGTGCCATTTCCGTCTTCGGTCATTCCTATTTCGCGTGTGGTGTTCAGATCATTGTAAAATCTCGGGTTGTGCCAGGAGCGGTTGTTATTGTTATTTATCCTGTCCCTGATGACTTCGATTTCCCACAAGTCTCCCGAGCCGTCTTGATATCCGTCAATCAAGGCCCTCGGGTTGAATTCGTGAAAAGTCATCCGTGTGGAGGTCCCCGGGAGTTTCCATCTCAGGTGAAAGCCTACGCCGCCAAAATTGCTTGAACCGGCAAGCTTGCTTTGGAAATTCATCAAGTCGCTCGCTTTGTTGAAGCTGCGATTAGAGCCCATCCTTCCTAGTTCGAAATTCTTGTTGATCTTCTTTATCGGACGTCTTGTTCCGCCGCTGTTCAAGTACATGACTATCCCATTCGGAGTGCTTGTTGAGATGGAGGACGAACTGGCCATGAATTGATCGTGATCGCCTCGTTCGTAACCCTTTACGTTGTCTGCCCATACTCGCACGTCGGCAGGTTCGTCTGCCGGAATGGTGAAATATTGAGAAGGCGCCTTGAATCGTAGGTAATTGCCCGCGGCTTCGGTGCCTTTTGCCATAACGAGCTCCTTGTAATTAGCCGTGGGATCGACGTCGGTGATGGATTGACTAGGCACGAAGTAGGCTTTTTCTCCCGGTTCCAACCTCACCCCCTTGGCGCTAAGACGAAGTGGGGCGTCTATTATTATTCGGCGACCTCTGTGGTCTCTCGTATCCGCATATCGGTTCGAACTCGATGGCATTATGCCTAGTGGACTGAAGTGCGGTGTCATTTTCACACCCTTCCGTCTGTCGAAATCATTGAAGGGATAGAAGTCGGGAAAATTCGGAAAATCGGCTCGTGCTCGAAAGTCGGCAAACAGATAGAAGTCGTTGTTCGCATTAGGATTTCCCAAGCTTGGGTCACCGTTGTTTTGCGCGTTGGGATTGTTGACTTCCCAAGTAATGGGAGCCCTCGCCGGGGAACTCATTCCACCAAATATACCTGGATGTCTGTGGGCATTGCTTTGTGCCATGTCCTTAGAGTACATGTAGTGGAAACGGGGCATGACTTGGGGATTGATTCTGGGCCCTCCTCCTCCTCCACCACCACCTCCGCCGCCGGGATAGGGGTTTTTGCCTAATCCGGGAGGAGGGTTTGGGGGGGGTTCCATAAACTCTCCGGGATCTCTTCTCCCGTTTCCGTTCAGGTCTATGAAAGGGGTGCTGATGGAGGGGGGAAGTACGAAAGGTTGTTGTGGTGGCTGTGGCGGAGTTACCGCGGCAACTACGATGGGTCTGGGTTTGGGTGGTGGACGGTTCGGGACTGTCGGAGGACGGGCAGCCCTGGCAGCCATTACGCGACGCCTTTCCTGATGGGTCCTCCATTTCTTGTATATTTCCCATTCCTTTATGTTGAGTCCTCTTATCCGCAGGTGTTCTATTTTTACGTCTATTTCGTAGGCGTCGTCCGAACCTAACTCTATTGCTACGTCGTATGGATTCCAAAGCGCGAACGAGGGGAACATGGCCAAGCAGAGGGAACCGTCTTCGTCAATGTAGGGTTCATGGGAATATTTCACTTCCACCAAGACCGGTGATATGCCGTGATTGACAGGTTCGGGACGATTGCCGTTGCTGAAATAATTGTAGTTTTGCTGAATGGTTTGCTTGTCGGTTGTGTTTATGAATCCGCCTGGCGAGTTAGGTAACGTATCTCCAAAAATTACTGAATTGTCTCCCTTCCGTCGGACGAATGAAAACTCACCGCAATCGTGATAAAGGTTGCTGCTTATTGTAGGTTCGGTTCCCGAGCTCACTTTTTCGTAAAGGTTGTGGAAATCCCTCAGTAAGCTCCACTTCGGACCGACGATCTTTACACGTTCGTCGTAGATGAAATCGGTTCCGTACTTGTCAAGCCAGTCATTCGCTTTTTGGGGGTAGCATAATACTTCTTTCCAGTGGGTCGGTCCGAATTCTCCAATGTTGGCTCCTTTGATGGGCACCATTTTTCTGGGATCGGTATTCACGGGCTGAAAGTTTTTCATGTAGTGCACTCTTTCTTGAAACAACCAGTCGGCATACCCCGCATCGTCGAATTCCTGGTCTTCCAGGGCGAATGCGCTGCTGAGATCCCTTTTGAGACCGCCCGTTCTAACGTCGGCTAAAACTCCAAATGAGTCAGTGGTTAGCGAGTGGTAGTGCTTGGCAATGGGTTCACTGTCTTCGCTGAGTTCCTCATAACTGCCGATTGAATGAATATTTTCCCTTTTGCCCGTGCTACTGGAAAAATTCATCCCGAATCCGGTTTCGATTTCCAGATTCGGTTCCGTTGCAACTATAAGAGAGTCCGCGGATCCTTTGTTGGGGTCGACGACGTTTATTTTGGTTTTAACTCCTTCGTCCGCGACCCAGTAGGCATAACTGCCGACGTTTTCAGGTTGCCCCGTATCGGTTCCGGAGGCGGACGCGTTTTGCGCATTGTCCTCCATCTCCAGATCAGTTTTGCGAACTTTCACGGGTTCTGCAACTAGGTGTCTTTTCCAGTCGTCGGGGTTTTCAGGGTCGTAGTCCGGGCCGAGTACGGGGTGCTTCAATAGCCATACGGTGGAGTCGTCGTAATCCGGGTCGGGGATTTCTTTGAGCGGATGGTCGTAGTCTTCCAGACGACTATCCACTACTTGCTTGTAATCTTCCCATGCGTTTGCTGCATTTCCGTAACCTAAACCGATGTTCGATCGATCTGTTTGCGAAATGCCATCCGGAATGCCAAGATAATCTTGAAGTGGTCCGGTTTCCGAGTCGAACAATCCCAGACGTTTCTTGTGGCCTTCGTTCCCGCTTACGAGCCATGCCACTTCAGCCTCCGGGTGCCCGTCGAATTCCGAATCGTACATCGTCTCCTTGTGGCCTGCGTTCCCCGTTTCGTAATTTCTCGGCGATACCTTTGTGTCGGCTCGATGCTTCCATACTCCCGTCCAATGGCGCTGGCCAAAGGGAACAGCATCGATGGTTCCGTTTTCATTGAGGTCGATGTCCGATCCGTTGTCGTCAGGTTCGATCGGCCTAGACCTTAGCTCATCATACTGGTAAATTTCGTTCTGGTCCTCGATTCTTTCATCGAGCAAATCGGCTGTGGCTGTCACCCTCGTATCTTGGCCAAGGTGTTTCTGTAGTTCGCCCATCGCTACCATAAGACCCATTTGGGCGTTGCGATTGGCCAACACCTTTTGCTTCCTCAGATCGGTTAGGCGCAATTCGGCCCCCACAAACGTGATGAGCGTAACAACCAGCAAGAATACCAAGCTCATTAACGCCAGTGCTAAAACTAGAGCAAAACCAGACCGCCGGTCTGAACAGGTTTTTTTTTTGATCTTTGCAGTATTCATAGGCAAAACTTTATGAAATGATGTCTATCAACCCTACGACATGTGTATGCTCGCGCGCAAGTACTTTGCCAAACTATTGAACTGCACCCAATCCCTTCTATTTAGTTTAAGGCTGATCTTGTAGGAAGCGGAGGACGATGGCGGTGGCTTGATCGAGTTGAGTAAGGTCAATCCATTCGTCTGCGGAGTGGGCTTGGGCTATGTCGCCGGGACCGAAGACGATGGCGGGAGTTCCGCCCATGGCAATGGGGGAGGCGTCGGTGAAGTAATCAACTCCTCTTGGCTTGCGGCGTTTGGCGGCTTTCAGGAATTGCAGGACGACAGGTAGCGCCGGATTGGTTTCCAGTGGTGGGCAGGGTACGCCGCGGCACTCCTGTGGGTTCACTACTTTAAGCTTTCGCTTGGCCAGAATGCGATTGATTTCTTGGTAGACGGATTTTTCGGTCTCGCCGGGCAAGGTTCGTCGGTCGATCTCTATACTGCAACGTTCGGGTACGACGTTGGTTTGGCTGCCCCCTTTTATTGTTCCTATGTTTATGCTCGGATGACCGAGCAGGGGGTGCGTTCGCTTCTTGAGTTGCTCGACGTACTCGGTGAGCAGCGCTTCGGTGATGCGAGCCATTTCATGGATGGCGCTTTTGCCTAGGTGAGGCGTGGCTCCGTGGGCGGCTTTCCCGCGGGTCTCGAATCGTAGCCAGAGGTTTCCCTTGTGGGCGGTCACGACCTGCAGTTTAGTCGGTTCGCCCGCAATCGCTAGATCGGCTTTAGGTCCTCGTTCCCCAAAGATGCGAGAACCTGATTGCCCATACTCTTCGTCGACTAATCCCACGAACAGAATTTCAGTTTCCGACGGTCGGTTCTTGCCTTTGGCCAGTTCAAGTATGGCATGAAAGAAGGCGGCGACAGAACCCTTGGTGTCGCAGGCTCCGCGTCCATGTAGGCGATCGTTCTTCACTCGCGGAGTAAATTGCTTGTCCTCGGCGGGGACTACGTCGAGGTGGGGAGCGAGGACGATGCGACGCTTTACCTTGCCCCTAGGTTTTAGCCGCACGAACAGGTTTTTGCGTCCGGGCAGAACGTTTTGCCGAGAAATCTCGAGGCCTTTTTTTCGGGCAAGGTCGGTTAAATATGAGGCGACTCTTTCCTCACCCGTAAGCTCGGGCACGTTGGGGAGAAAAGCCGGGTTTATGCTGGGTAGGGCTACGAGGTTTCGCAGGAGTTTGGCGACGTTGGAAAGCTTGGCCATAAAAGGTGACGGGTTAAGAAGCGAAGTTCATCACTTCTCAACTATGTTGTCTTCCATTATCCGGTCAGCCCGAATTCATGTCATACTGCCGGGGCGGAACGGGTGTCGTTCAAGGGAGCTCGGCGACCTTCATGTTGCGGTAGTCGATTCCCATGATACGACTGCCGTGCAACTGGATACCGATGGGACCTTCCTCCTTTGCCGAACCGGACTTGTAGGTCATTACCTCTTCACCCTGTAACCAAACCGTGTATTGATTGCCAATGGCCCGGATGCGCATGGTGTTCCAGTCTTTGTCCTTCAGAAGCTTTTTGACGTTCTTGGCCTCCACAGGATAACCCTTGCCCGGAATGTATGGGGAGCAGGTCATGTCTCGCTTCAATGAACCCGAAATGCCGATCTGTATTTGGTCTTGGGTGCGAACGTGAACCCCGGAGTCCACGGTGCCCTCGCCAAAGCGAAAGTCTAATTCCATTACGAAGTCCCTGTACTTTTTCTTTGTCCATAGGACGGAACCTTTTTTCTTGGGTCCGTTTCGGATTTCCAAGACTCCGTTATTTATCTTGTACCATCCCGCCTTGTCGTTGCCCGAGGGCACTTGCCAGTTGGCGAGGTCTTTACCTAGGATGGGTTTGAGGTCAAGTTCGCTCGTGCCAGAGGTCTTGGCTGAGGAACCGTTCAGATTCTTGAAGCGATGAACGCGTCCCGCATTACTGTACTCAGCCACGATTACGTCGCCGGATGCATTGAACGCCACGCCATGTGGGGCGGTCACGAAACCAGTGCGCCAAGCGGATTTCGGAGTACGGTTGGTTCCAACTTCCTTTGGGTTTTTATTGTGGCCCAATTGCTTGACCACCTTGCCTGATTTGTCGAGCAGGGTGACGCGTCCCTTGATTTCACCGATGGCGGCCAAGTCCCCATGGATGGCTACGCAGGCGGGCATCAGCAGTCCGTCAGCAACCACACCGATGAACTTTCCGTCGTTTGACATGTGGATAACCCTGCCGTTTGCCCGATCGGTTCCTATTATGCGTGGAGGATCGAAGCGAGTGTCCACCGCAATCTTGTGTAGGGTGCGGAACTTGAAGGGTTCACCCTTGCCGCCAAAGGAGGCGAGGTACTTTCCCATCTTGTCGAAGTGGTGAATGTAATCGGATGAATAACCGTCGACCACGAAGAGATCTCCGTTTGGGGCAACGTCCATTCCGGTTAAGCGAACACGTCCTCCTTTTTTAAACTTGTTCGGAATTGCGGAGGAGGGAATTCGTAGCTTTATCTCGCCGTCCAGCGTCATTTTTAGAATGTCGCCTCCACCGAGGCGCGGACCGTATATGAATTCGCCGTCTTCTTGTTTTCGGATGACAAAACCGTGAAAGTCGTTTGGGGCTCCCTTAACATTTCGAATCCATTTTCCGTCTGCGCTGTATACTTGTAAACCCGCTTTGGAATCTTGAACGCTTACGTATATTTCTCCAGCGGAGCTAACAGCGACGTCGCCGTGCATGTTACCTATGTTCTCTCGCCCTTCAGGAAGTTTGATCCAGTCGGATATTGCTTCATAGTTCAGTTCAGCTCTTAGGGTAGAACTTATGGTTAGGGCGATGACGAGGGCGATGAGTGGTTTCATAGTTGTATGATTGATTGTCGGAAATTATTGGTTGTCAGCCAAGAACAATTGTCGGGGTTTTGTAGCTAAATTAGGAACTTTTCTCGATTCGGTAAACATGAGTTTTCGTTCGAATTACCAATGCATTTCCTACAATGGCAGGAGAGGCCATGCATCCGGCATCGAGTTTGTTGCGCGATATAATTTCGAATTTCCGGCCAGCTTTCAGAACGGGAAAATCTCCTTCACTGGACGAAAAGTAGATATGACCGTTTGCATGGACGGGCGATGCGGCGTACTGACCTTTCCCACCTAGGCGTTCCGCCCATATGATGTCGCCTGTTTGCGGGTTTGAACAGGATGCAACGCCTTCGTCGGAAGTCATGTACAGGAGTCCGTCGAGAAGCAAGGGCGACGATTTTTTTGCGACGACCTTCCGCCGTGTCCATGCGATGTGGGTCTTGTCCACGTCTCCCGTTCCTCCCGGTTTGATGGCGGACATAGAGCCCATTCCACTGAATACGTATACGAGACCGTCTCGGTAGACGGGGCGCGAAGAACTGTTCATTCCGCCCGTTCGCGCCGTCCAAAAGAGTTCGCCCGTCCGCGGGTTCCGCGATTCTGTGGCGACTGCTGCCGGACTGATTAATTCCACGCGGTCCTGATGTTTTATGACTGATGGGGTGCAATACGCCTTTTTGTTGTCACCGTTATTTGTGCGAAAGTCGAATGTACGATCTTTTCGCCACAGTGTTTTTCCCGAACTTTGATCCAGGGCGACGACGTATTGGAGATCATAGCCGTCGAAGTGAACTATCAGGGATTTCTCAAAAGGAATTGGTGAAGCGGCGGCCCCCCTAAAGTGATTACATTTGAAATCTCGCCGTTCCCAAAGCTTCTTTCCCGTTTTGACGTCGAGAGCAGCAGTCCCGTGCGTGCCGAAGTGGACGAAGACACGTCCACCTTCAATGACCGGGGTAGGTGTGGCATAGCTGTTCATCTTGTGGCAAAATTGTGGTTTTTCATTCTCGAAGACCAGAGTCTCGTGGAGCTTTTTACCCGTCTTGAAGTCAAGGCAAACGGCCCACATTTTCTTTCCGTCGACCAAGGCATTCGTCATCCAGACCATACCGTCTCGTACCACTGGCGAAGACCATGCCTTTCCCGTCACTGGCGTTTTCCAGATAATATTGGGATGACCTTCATTAAATACCATCGGCAGATTGGCGTCACCTGCGTCTCCATCTCCGTTGGAACCCCGGAATTGATTCCAATAGGCGGGTTTTGCGCAGAGGCTCGCAGTTAGCAGAAGCAACGGGAAGATAGAAAGGGTCAGAGGTCTTTTCATAGATGGGAAACGGATATCGAAATGTCTTGGGAACGAGAACCGTTATTTATTCAAAGTTCCTTGATTTTGATATTACGGAATTGGATGAGTGCAGAGGCGGAACTCCATGTCTTGTTCTTCTCGTTGTAACCACCATGGTGCTGCAGCACGATGGGTCCCTTTGGGCCGACTCCCGGCATCTTGGATTGATCGAGCACGGTCTTGTCGTTCAGAATGATGGTTACGGTCTCTCCTTTCATGGTAATTTCCATTTCGTTCCATTCTCCGACAGGTTTGTCGGCGTTCAGCTTTGGGATGGCTCCCTTCCGGATAGCTGGGTCCTTGCTTCCGTGAAAGCTCCATAGTTGACCCGACCCGCAAGGCCAGCACCATAGGTTGACTTGCGACTTGCCCGAGCCTCGCACAAAAATTCCGGAATCCGCGTTCTTCACCGGTTTGTTGCCTATGGCGTTACCGTCGGTGTCGAAGAGCTTTGCGTTGTAGGCCGTGCCCGCAGTTCGCTTGAAGCGCCAGTCGATGCGCAACACGTAGTTCTCGAAGCTTTTCTCCGTGGTCAGGTTGCCGCCCTTGGCCTCGTAGTCGATGACCCCGTCGATCACCTTCCATGCATGGTCGCCCGATGGCGTCTTCCAACCCTTGAGGTTCTTGCCGTTGAACAGGCTGACAAATCCCTTGTCCTTCTTGGCGAAGATCGGCGGGGTTGTGAAGATAATGATCGAGAGGGCTACCGCGATGGTGGAGAGTAAGGTTTTCATGGGGTTTTGTTTGGTCGCAGGAATTATTTCAATTTAGCCAAGCCTCTGTCGCAGGCCAGTCGGACATGGGATTCGTTGTTGGAAGTACGGCTTTTCTTCAAGTTTTGGTAAAGCTTGGCAGCTTCCTTTTTCTTGCCCGCTGCGGCCAGTGCCTCGGCTAACTGGAGGCAGTAACCGGTTGCCTTGATTCGACCCCAGCCTTCTTCCTTTGCCGCGGCGTCCAGCAGGAACTGCACGTCTTCCGTGGAAGCGATCCGCACCAAGCTCCAGAGGCCGGCCAATCGGATTTCCAAGTCTTTCTCCTTGGACGCCGAACGGAATACCTTGACGGACTTTTCGTCGCGCAGAAAACCAAGCCCTTGCAAGACGGTCAGGCGAGGGGCTCCCTTGGCCTTCGGATAGGCCTTGCGGAAATGATCCGTGGTGCTGGGGCCGATCGCTTCCAATGCTTGGGCGGAGTACTCATAGAGGTGTTCGTCTCCATCGGTCAGGAAGGAGGCGATAGCGTTAGCTTGCTCGTTTCCGGCGCATATCTGTAGCTGGCGCAGGATGAAACCCTTGACCGCCTTGGGTCGGTCGTCGGCAAGGGTCCCGCCGAGGGCCTTGGCGAAGGCTTTTCGTTGCTTTGCTTTGGCTGGTCCGCCGACTCGGATGGCGGTGGCATGGAGGGCGTGGCGCGCCTGTATGTCGTTTCCCTTGCCGGGTTCGACGAGCAGGTCGGCGAGTTCGCGAAGTGTTTTTTCACCGCCGTCTAGAATTTGGCCGACGGCCTTTTCGCAGGCTTCCTTGTCGATGGTGCTAAGTATGCCTCCGCTCGCAGGCGTGGGGAAGGCTTGGATAATGTCTTTTGCGCTCATTTGATAATGTCTCCTTTTATTTTCTGCTGGGGCTTATAGGCGCCAAGGGGCGCTCATCGGGGGGTGAAGGAACCGGTTCGCTTCCTCGTCGTTGACGAATACCTCCTTGTCGGGGTCGTAGTTCAGCTTGCGTCCAAGCCTGATGGCCAAGTTCGCCAAGTGCAGGATACAGGCGGCGCGATGGGCTGCTTCGGCATGCCCGCCGGCCTTCTTTCGTTGCTTCACAGCTTCCCCGAACGAGAGCAACGGCTCGGGATTCGGCATGGCCTTGATCTTTTCCTGATTCTCAGGCGATAGGTCGTTCATGCTGACGTCGCGGATCGGCGCTTGGTCGTATTTTGGACCCCATTCGGTGCTTTCCATGACGAAGCGGAAACCATCGGCGTATTTTAGTTCCACCCATGCCCACATACCCGTAACCTCTGGGTGAGCAGGGGGAGCGAACGGTGTGATTTCCACGGCGCTGGTGTAGTCCTTTGCGTAAGTCCACTGCTCGGGGTCGAAGTGATGTTGCCCCATGTCGCACATTCCTCCACCCTCGTAATCCCAGTATCCGCGGTGGGTGCCTCCTGTGCGCCGGCCTTCGTACGGCTTCCACGGTGAAGGGCCGCAATAGAGATCCCAGTCGAGTTCGTCTGGAATCGTTTGGGGCGGAATGCCCGGTCGACCGCTCCATTGCCTGATCTTGAGACCACCTCTTTTCATACGCACCGCTTCGCAGTTCTTGAGAAGGCCGCTCGCCATAATCTTGTGCTTGTCTATGGAACCTCGGTCTGTGCTTCTCCCGAAACGTCCGAATGTGCCGATCTGAAACACGCGATCATAGCGTTCAAAGGTATTCACGACGGCTCGCCCCTCAGCGATAAAACGCGTCATGGGCTTTTCGCAAAGGACGTCCTTTCCCGCTTCAGCGGCCGCGATTGAAATGCTTGCATGCCAGTGGGGTGGGGTGGCGATGGAGACGACGTCGATGTCGTCGCGTTCAAGAAGACGTCTAAAATCTTGGTACGCTTTCGCCTTTCCTTTGTTGCGTGAGTCCGCAAAACGTTGGGCTTTTCGGATGTCGACGTCACAGGCTGCCAAAAGCTCGACATTCAGATCCTTGCACATGCCCGAGTAAGTGCCAGGTCCTCGCCCGCCGCAACCGATGAGGGCACCACCCAATTTTTCGGATGGTGGAACTTCCGGAGCTCCAAGAACGTTACGAGGGACAATGGTAAAAGCCGTTGCCCCAGTGGCGGAGGCCGCGAGGAAGTCGCGACGGGTGGTCTTAGCTAGAATCTTCTTCATGTAATATTCCTTGTTTTGTTTTGAGAAAAGTTTAGCTCTTTTGGCGTAGGGGCCCTGAGCGGTTATGCGAGTTCAAATCGACTTTTGCGGTGTCTGCAACGTTCAACCATACATGGACGTGTGGAGCTCCACGGTAATGCCAGACGAAGGATGGGCCTTCGAGACGCCAATTGTCCCAGATGCCGTCGTTGCCCAGATCGTCTTTTTTGTAAAAAGTGAGGTGGCATGCATCCAATCCGCCTTGTTTTTTGAGGGCATTTAATGCTTCTTCACGATCTCTTAGGCGATATGGCTCCAGTAAGGAAAGGAGTACTTTCTGGGCCTGCTCCTTTTGATCACTGGAACAGGATTCAATGGCAATGCCGTCTATTGCGTCGTCTTTGCCACGGAACGCGATGTCGGATTCCTCGGGAGCTTCGGGTCCCAAGGCTTTCTCTCTTTGCTTCCCATCGAGCATCTCGAACAAATCGTTGGCAGCTACTGCTTGGTGCCAGAAGACGTTGTTTGGATGTGCAGCTTTTTCGTAGTAACCACTGGCCGCATGGCCGTAGACAATTGGACCGCCAAAGGCCATGTGGTCTGCGGAATCTTCGTCGCATCGTACCGTGCCATGTCTGCCCGTAAGAACGAATTCGTAGTTTTCCCCATCGGTTCCGGGATCCCCGAAGATGGCGATTCCTTGTTTTTTACCGAACCCACCCATATCGTCCTTGAACTGCTTGTCGAATCGTTCCACCCAGTCGGGATTTACCAGCCCTTCCCACGTCTTTCGGATAAGGACCTGTTGTTCCTTCGTGTAGAAATCGCTTGTGAGAGCGTGATTTGTGATGCGCCAATTGTTGGAGACATGGGTTCGGAGCAACCCGTTTTTCTTATCCCTGTGGTCCCAAGGAAAGCAAAGTACCTTTTTTTGACTGTCGCTTAGGGACGCATGTAGAAGCTTTACATAGCTTTCCGATGTTTTTCCATTGGGAGCTAACTGTTTTGCCGATAGTTCTGGAACAGCAGCGAGCGAGGCCGTCGCAATAGCTGTATTGGAAAGAAAGTCGCGACGTGTGAGACTTTTAGCGTTCATGGCGTTGGGATTTGTGGATTTAAGTAAGAAAGGATGATGTTACTTTCCCGCAACTTTAATCCTCCGGCAAGCCTTTGAATCTGGAAGCAACACATTTTTCCCGGAACCCCACGACATGGAATACTCCAGTTCTTTGCTCTTGCTCGACAAAAGTTTATTAGCTAAGTTAAGAAAAAATAAGACTAAGTCATGACACTTTACACTACGCACCAAGCTAAAACTCACTTGTCTCGGTTGCTTGATGAAGCCGAATCGGGAGGTGAAGTCGTGATCGCCAAGGGGAAGCGACCTGTCGTTCGTTTGGTTCCTCATTCAGTTAAAGCCAAACGCCCTCGACCCACGGTTGGAGAATCAACTTCCAAAGCGGTCAAAATAGTGGAGACACGCGAGGTTCAAGGGAAAGTGGGAGATACTATAGTATACTTTTAGCATGCGTGTTCTGTTGGATACTTTTCCTTTCGTGTGGTTGGCGGCGGAACCGACGAAACTGAGCCGGTTCGCCACCGAAACCCTATCTGACGAGAGCAATGATTTCTTCCTTAGCGATTCATCCGTCCTTGAGCTTTGCCTGAAATATAACGACGGTTCTCTAGAAATGCCTCAGACTCCGAGGGACTGGGTGGAGAAGCAACGAGAACTGTGGCAGGTGAAGGCGTTACCCTTGAGGCGTGAAGCTTGTTACCGCTTGTCCGAGCTGCCCTATCACCATGATGATGCGATCGACCGTATTCTCGTGGCTACTGCTTTGGCGGAAGGTTTGAGCATTCTTACTCCAGACGAGGAAATTAAGAAATACCCCGTAACCACGATTTGGTGAATTAGGTGCCGATTGGATGCCAAGTCGTCTTGGTTTCCTGTAAGCTGAGAATGGGAGATAATCCGGGATTATCCGTAGCGGAAATGGCCTTTGATGGTAGATGAATCACCCGTTTTAGATTTAGGGCGGAGTTCTCCTCAGTAAGTTTTCTTTCCTTGGTCGATAAATCCGCGGCAAGGATCGCATTCACGTCCATGTGGGTGGAAAAATCGGGAAGAAGTTCTTTGCGGAAGCCCGTCAGAATGTTGACTACTCCGGCGGGTACGTCGGAAGAGTGGAGGATCTCGGCAAAAGTTGCAGGTGCTAGCGGACGAGTTTCCGAAACAAGAGAAATGGCGACGTTTCCACCCGCCAATGCTGGCGCAAGTAGTGTGGCAAGACCCAGTAGAGAAGGTTCGTTAGGGGGGATTATTCCCACGATTCCCATGGGTTCGGGGACGGAAAAATTTAAGTGTGCTGTAGAAACCGGATTTACCGAACTGTGGATTTGGGCGTATTTGTCGGCCCACCCTGCATAATACACAAAGCGTTCGATGGAGGTCTCGACTTCTTTGAGCGCCTTTTTGGGAGGCACGCCCTGAGAAGATATTTCGTTCGCCAATTGATCAATCCGACCCTCCATCATTTCGGCGATTCGATACAGGATTTGTCCTCTATTGTAACCCGATCGCTTTGCCCAGCCGGGAAAGGCTTTTCGAGCGACTACGACAGCTTCGCGCAAATCCTTGCGGGAGGCTCGGCAGAGGTTGGCGAGAAGGTCGCCCGAGTGTGAGCGAGCCTCAAAGGTTCTGCCTGATTCGGTCCGTGGGAATTTGCCGCCAATGTACAATTTGTAGGTCTTGGCGACTGAGAGCCGTTTGTCGGGAGAGTTTCTGCTCATCATCGGTTTCCTCCCGTTTCACTGATGTTGAGGTAGGCTTCTAGTCCGTGGCGACCGCCTTCTCGACCGAAACCACTTTCCTTATATCCACCAAACGGGGAGGCGGGGTCGAATTTGTTGAAGGTGTTGTTCCATACGACGCCTGCCTTGATGCGTTCGCTTACATGGAAAGCCTTGGCTCCTTTGTCTGTCCAGACGCCGCCCGATAGTCCGAAGGGCGTGTTGTTGGCTTTCTCGATGGCTTCGTCGACGGTTCGGAATGTTTGAATAGCGAGAACCGGGCCGAAGATTTCTTCCTGCGAAATACGATGAGACTGGGAGGCGTTGAGGAATAGGGTGGGGGGGCACCAGTTTCCGCGTTTGGGTAGGGGGCATGAGGTTTGGAAAATTTCAGCTCCCTCGCGTTGGCCTACCTTTAGGTATCCTTGAATCTTTTTAAGTTGTTCCTTCGAATTGATTGCTCCGATGTCAGTGTTTTTGTCTAGCGGATCGCCCACGACAAGAGTTTCCATACGGTCTTTCAGCTTTCGGACTAGTTTTTCCGAAATTGATTCCTGAACGAGTAACCGTGATCCCGCGCAGCAGACGTGACCTTGGTTGAAGAAGATGCCGTTGACTATGCCCTCCACGGCTTGGTCGAGGGCGGCGTCCTCGAATACTATGTTTGCGGCCTTGCCACCCAGTTCAAGGGTGAGTCGCTTGTCTGTTCCCGCTAATGTCTTGCGGATAAGCTTGCCCACCTCGGTCGATCCCGTGAATGCAATCTTGTCTACATCGGGATGACGAACGATACACTCACCTGTGGAGCCTGCTCCGGTTAATATGTTCACTACTCCCGGAGGCAGGTCGACTTCCTGCAAGATCTCAGCCAGTTTGAGGGACGTCAGTGGAGTGGTTTCGGCAGGCTTGATGACTACTGTGTTACCTGTGGCCAATGCCGGTGCGATTTTCCAAGCCGCCATTAACAGTGGGAAATTCCACGGGATAATTTGTCCTGCAACTCCTAATGGACCTACTTTCCTTCCAGGAAAAGCGTAAGAGAGCTTGTCGGCCCAACCCGCGTGATAAAAGAAGTGGGCGGCAACGAGGGGAAGGTCAATGTCGCGTGATTCTCGAATCGGTTTACCGCCGTCCAAGGATTCCGTGACGGCTAGCTCGCGAGAGCGTTCTTGAATCACCCGAGCGATGCGGAACAGGTATTTACCTCGTTCCGAAGGTCGGAGGCGAGACCATGTTCCTTCGTAGGCTTTGCGGGCGGCGGTCACGGCTTTGGCGACGTCTCGCTTGTCGGCCTCAGCCACTTTTGCGAGGATCTTTTGACTGGAAGGGCTGGTCGTGTCGAAGTACTTCCCACTCGTCGGCTTAACGAATTTTCCGTCGATAAAGAGATCGTAGCTGTCCTTTAGCTTGGCGAGTTCGGGAGATTCGGGGGCGGGGTCGTAATGCCAGCCCGTATCGAAATCCAACTTGTTACTATGTTTTTTCGCCATATCGGTAAAAGAGATCAGTCAATGGAAAAATAGTTCGACGACTGGTATACGCCAGAACTTTGTTTGACGATTTGCATGAGAAGATCGTTTGCGAGACTGCTGGCTCCGAATCGGAACAGTTTCGGCGTTAGCCAGCGATTGCCAAGGGTTTCACGGAGCATAACTAGATAACGAATGGCGATCTTTGAATTGGAGATTCCTCCTGCTGGTTTCATGCCCACGATTTTTCCTGTTTCTTGAAAGTGGTCGCGAATGGCTTCCAGCATGACGAGCGTAACTTCCATGGTGGCCGCAGGTTGCACCTTGCCGGTGGAAGTTTTTATGAAGTCGGCTCCGGCATGGATGGCGATATCACTAGCTTTACGAACGTTTTCAAGAGTGTACAGCTCGCCTGTTTCCAAAATGACTTTTAAGTGAGCCTCTCCGCAGGCTTCTTTTACCGCCACAATTTCGTCGGTTACGTATTGGTAATCACCTGCCAGAAAACGTCCCCTAGAAATGACCATGTCGATTTCTTGCGCTCCATGTCGAACCGCTCCTTTCGTTTGCCTAATGCGTAAAGAAAGATCGTCCTGCCCGCTAGGGAAACTGGTGGCCACGGCAGCTACCTTGACCCCGCAATCGTTCAATTCCTCTCGGGCCACCTTGACCATCGTAGGGTAGACGCATACTGCGGCCACAGTGGGGAGGTCGGGCAGATCGACGTGCAAGTGGCGAGCCTTGTAGCAGAGTCGTCTCACCTTGTCTTCGGTATCTTTCCCTTCGAGCGTGGTGAGGTCTATCATGGACAAGGCAAGTTTGAGAGCCTCCATCTTGGATGACTTCTTTATGCTTCTTGTGCAGAATCTTGCCACACGCTCGGCTACTCCGACGCTGTCGATGGGAGGTGAGTTGGCAAGTGTGGCACTAAGACTCATGCTTATGTTGGGGCAGGAATTTTGAAGTTCCGAAAGGTATGATCAAGCGACTATTGTTACACTCAATTGGCCATCGGTCAATTCTCGGAAGACTCTAATTTTTAATGACTGTGAGTCTACGAGGAATGAATTGTTGTAACTTGGAGATTTTGCATGTTGTTACCATTTTAAGGGCGGCTGCAGGGTTTGCGGAGACGGCACTCTCTATCCCGTACCAAAGCATCAGCGGGAAGACAGGGTCTTCGTTCAAATCTTTTCTTTCCCCCAGTGCGGTAGCCAAAGGCCAGCGTTGCTCTAGAGGTAGCTTTCGCATAGCGGATGCAAGGTAAAGTCGCACAAGGCCGGAATGTTCTGTTTTTGCGAGCGAGGTGAAGAGGTCAATTGTCTCAAGGTTCGGGGCCCCCAAGTCGACGAGCAACTGAATAGCCCAGACACGTATGTGTTCTTCCTTATGCCCGAGCAGGGGCAAGAGCCGTTTTACATCTAGTTCTCCCATGCCGTAGAGGCACCAGATTGCTCGCAGTTTGCGTGTGACGTTGGGATTCTTTGCCAAGATCTCCTCAAGTCTTTGTTTAGCGTCCGTGAGGTCTTTCCCCTTTTCGGCTCTTTCTTGAAGAATGCGTCGAGCGTGACGTACGAGACGTTCGTTTGAGTTAAGTTGTAGCTCGGCCAGTTCGATGGAGTCCAGTTTCTTCAAGTTGATGCTCTTGGCCTTGGTTTCTCCGTAGGCAATTCGATAAATTCGCCCCGACGAGCGATGGAGCCCGTCGTTTTCATGGCATTCCCCGACATCCGACCAGTCCAGCAGATAAACGGAACCGTCGAACCCGTAGTCCAACTCCACACCACGAAACCAGAGGTCCTTTACCTTGAGGAAATCAGCTTCGTGTTTTCCCACATAGCTCGCTCCGCTTCTTTCGAGTCGTTCGCAGTTGAGTCGTCGACCGTGAAAATTTGCGGTGAACAATTTGCCTCTGTACTTGGCGGGCCAGTTGTCTCCCTGATAAATCATCATGCCGCAGTGAGCGTGTCCGCCACCGGCTTCGTCAGTGCTGAGAGTGAGACCAGTTTTTTTTAAGTCTGCCCATTTTTCTCGGCCTATGTCCCAGTGGAAGTGATCTCCGGTTTGCTGGATCAATTCGTAGAGGTGAGGGTTGAAGTGTTGTCCGTACATGCGTTCATAGTATGCTCCGGGGACTCCGTGCCAAAGGTGACCGATCACAGTGTTAATGAAAAAAAGCTGACCGTGCTCGTCCCAGTCGTGTCCCCACGAATTAGTGGTGCCTTCGCAGACGAGCTCGAATATGTGTCGGGTTGGATGGTAGCGCCAAATGCAGCAACGCAATTTCACGCGGGTTTCGTCCGGGGTTCCCGGTTTTCCCACCTTGGATGTGTCCAAGATGCCATGGCGCCCGTACAGCCAACCGTCGGGTCCCCACTTTAGGCCATTCACGATGTTGTGTCGCACCTTGCCGGAATGCCAGCCATCGAGAAGCACTGTATGTGCGCCATCGGGTTTGTCGTCGGCGTTCTTATCTGGAATGAAGATGAAATCGGGAGCACAGGTAGCCCATACCCCGCCAAAACCCAGAGCGATGCTTGTGAGGCGTTGCAAACCGTCATGAAACACTTTCCTTTTGTCGAACTTGCCGTCGCCGTCGGTGTCCTCAAAAATGACGATGCGGTCACGTAACTCTGTATTGTAGATCAACTTGCGGTCGGCGTACGTGTAGCACTCGGCGACCCACAAGCGCCCGCGGTCGTCGAAAGTCATGGCGATGGGTTGGCGTACGTCGGGTTCGGCCGCGAAAACATTTACCTTGAAACCCTCAGGTAAAGAGAAGCTCGCTGCACTTTCCTCGGGAGAAGGTAGTTTGAGATCGGTTTTTTGGGTATCGGGTGGTTCAGGGAACTTTTGGGCGTGAACCAGTGAACCGATCATTAGGAAACTCAACCCGAGGGCTTGCCCAAAAGTCTTCATTCCCAATGAGATAGTCATATCTTTCGGCAAGGCAAGCGTGTACAGGGAATGGATCCGATTCTTTTGCTTGATTCGGCTTACTTCCGTGGTTTCTTTTTCTTTTCTTTATCTTTCGAGGAGGATGGTAGCTCGTCTTGCCTGATATCCACTTCCCTAATCTGTTTTTGGAGTTCCTTTTCCAGGCGTTTGACGACAGCTTTGTTTTCGGTGTTGGCAGCGACGTTATGGACTTGGTCTGGGTCGGTTTCGCGATCGAATAGTTCTGCGGGGTGGCCCTCGAGTTTGAGGTAGGTGTAACGCTTGGTGCGTATGCCGTAATGATTTGGGGCTCCCCAATAGGAGTAAAACTGGGATTGGCGCCAGTCGGTAGGGGATTTGCCCTGAAGCAAGGAAACCATGCTGCGTCCCTGCATGGGGGCAGGGGCTTTCAGTCCGGCCAGTTCCAATAGGGTGGGGGCGAGGTCAACGTTTATGCAAAGGTCCTGATTCACAGTGCCCGGCTTGATCATTCGAGGATAGCGAATGAGGAAAGGCATCCTCATGGATGTCTCGAGGATAAGCCTCTTGTCGTAGAAGCCGTGTTGGCCGAGCCAGTACCCTTGGTCGGCGGTGTAGATGACGATGGTGTCCTCGGTGAGTTTTTCCTGGTCCAAATAATCGAGAACCCGCTTTAGGTTGTCGTCGTTTCCGGTAATGCAGCGGACATACTTGTGGATCATGTGCTGGTAGGCCACGCGAATCCTTTCCTTGTCGCTCTTTGGGTCGTGTTTCCACATCTCGTTCGGCGCTTTGTCTTTCAAGTGACGGAAGTAATAGGCATTGCCTTCCTTGGTTTGCTTGGGATTGCCGCCGGAAAGCAACATGTGAAACTTGGTTCTTTTGAGGAACTCCTTCTTGAGGTTCGAGTCGCTGCGATGAACATCTTCGTAGAGGGTGGGCGGTTCGGCGATGGGAACCCCCGCGAGCAGTTCATCGTAGCGGGCGGCATGGCCGTATTCATGGTGCGGAGCCTTGAACTGAAGGCTCAGTAGAAAAGGCTTTTTCTTATCCCTTGCCTTGAGCCAATCCATGGCGACGTCGGTGTAGACGTCGGTTGAGTAACCTTTCCGTTTCCATGTGCCTTCGCTGCCACTGAAAGTCGGGTCGAAGTATTTTCCCTGACCCTTGACCACCATATGTTTTTCGTACCCCTTGGGTGGGCTCTTGAGGTGCCACTTGCCGACCAACCAAGTTTGGTAGCCGGCTTTTTGCAGCTCGATAGGGTATTGGGGAGAATCGTAGTTTATGCCGCCGTTAAGTCCGAGGACACCGTTTTTGTGGCTGTATTGTCCGGTTAGGATGGAGGCTCTGCTGGGTGAGCAAATGGAATTGGCGCAAGTGAAGTGATCGAAGCGCATGCCTTCCTTGGCCAAGCGGTCGATGGTCGGTGTTTTTGAAAAGTTCTTTAGATAAGTTCCGTAAGCCGAGATGGCCTCGAAGGCATGGTCGTCTACCAGCACCACCACCATGTTGGGCTTGGAGTTTCCACAAAGGGAAATCATCCAGATAGGAAATATCGTAAAGAAAGGTTTCATCTTTTTACTTACTGAAGAAATTGCCGCGACGTAACATTTTTTAACGACTCCTTGAGGAACATCATTTTTCTCGGATACAAATCAACTCCTTCAGCGTGCGAGCATATATTCTGCCATTGGCATAGGACAAAGATGAAAGTGACCAGGTTTCGCCAGCGGGCCCTAGATCGCTAATGGAGAGAAGTGCCTTTTCATCGAGTGTTTTCGCATTCCATTTCAGCACGTAGACCATGCCGGTCATCGTCGGGAAATAAATCTTTTCGCCTACCACTATTGGACTAGCTGCGGAAACATGACCCCAACCGTTACCTGCATTGCGCTTGTCTTGTGTGGCTCGAAAGCCGTTGGCGTTCTTCATGTCGTTCGGCAAGGCTTTTTGCCAGTTCGTCACATCGGGTTTACCTACCTTCCGAATTACTTGAGCAGGTACCTGCAGGTATTCGACCTTGTTCGTTCTGATGTTCACTCGACCAATCATGAAGCCGCTGAAAGAACGGAAATAATGGTAATCTTCGATCAGAAGGTTGGTCATGTAAGTGATTGTCTTTTTGGCCTTTGCCATTCGTTGTTTTTCTCGAGTCACGTACTTGCCGTTTTCCAACCGGCATATGGTTACGTCTTCAGTCAATGAAACCGCTCCCTTTCGCTTTCCGGTTTTTATATCAAGTACAAGGTGCTCTTTCCCGACGAACAACATTGCGGAGTCTTTGTTCCAGTTTGCATTTTGCACGGCTTGATATTTGGTGATTTCGGCATCCCAAATTCGTTTGCCGTTGGTTGCATCTAAAAGTGATAGGCCGTATGGTTCTTCGGGCGGATGATGTCCGCCGCCCCGACCAGTCAGTATGGCGTGATTACCATTTGCCAGTTTTCCTGAGATGGAAGTCGAGTGTATACTTGTGGCCGATTCTGCCTGCCAACATCGCTTGCCGTTTGCGAATTTGTAGGCTTGTAGATAGGTCCAGTACTCTCGACCACGGCCTAGTGAATGCGAACCGGCTTTTGTCGTGACTGTCACAGGTAAATCGTAACGTGGTGCATGCACAAGGACGACGTTCCCGTCGATAATTAGCGGCTCGTGCTGGCGTGCATGGTGCCTTCCAAAGGGTGTCCATTTGTGTGACCATTGTTCTACTCCTGCAAAATCAAAAGCCTTTACTGTGCCACCGACGTTCGTGAACACCACACGCTCGTCATCCGCCACCGGCGATGCAGCCGTGTTGTCGCTGAAGAGACTTGATAAGTCGGTTGTTCGCGTACCGGGAATTTCACGTCGCCATAGTTCTTTCCCTGTCGTGGCATCGAAGCACAAGCCGAGTATCAACGAACCAGTCTCTGTGTCTTTGTTTATGACTTCGTGAGAGGTGACGAATGCAAGACCATCGGAAATAATTACCGAGCCTTGGCCCGCATTAGGCAAAGGTACCTTCCAGTCTATGTTTTGATCTCTCGAGGCACTGAAGGAAGAGGGGGCCTTGCCTTCTGCGATGAAGTTTTCATTCGGGCCCGCAGCCTGGGGCCACTGGTCGGAATACCCGTCAATTGGACACAACAGGAATACCGTGAAAAGCAGGGGAATGAGCTTCGCCATGTTAGGCGATTAGTTCGCTGATTATTTCTCCGCCGAATTGGCTGAGTTGCTTGTAACGGCCACCGTGGAAGAAGGTCAGTTTATTGTCGTCCAGTCCGAGAAGGTGGAGCAGCGTTACATGTAAGTCACGAATGGGATGAGCCACCTCGACGGCTCCCGAGCCCAATTCGTCGGTTGCCCCGACGATGGCACCACGCTTGACCCCTCCGCCAGCCATGAGCATGGTCATGGCTTGATTGTTGTGGCCGCGGCCGATTGCGTAGACTCCCCCTCGACGGTTGTTGTCGGGGGTTCTCCCGAATTCGCCGAGCCAAAGAACAAGCGTATCCTCAAGCATGCCCCGATCCTTCAAGTCCTTGATTAGGGCTGTCATGGGTTGGTCCACACTCTTGATGCGGGCGGCGTGGGCGCGCTCGAGGTAGTCGTGGCTATCCCATCCGCCCGAGAAAACCTGCACGAAGCGAACGCCTTTCTCGACCAGTCGACGGGCCATCAGGCATTGCTTGCCGAATTCTGACGTCTCTTTCTGGTTTAAGCCATAGGCTTCCTTGGTCTTTTCTGTTTCTCCATCCAAGTCGATGACGCCGGGAACCTCCATTTGCATACGGTAGGCCAACTCGTAGCTTTGCATGCGGGCTTCCAGATCGTCATGCTGGGGGTGCTTGGCCATATGGCGTTTGTTCAGGAAAGCCAGTTCGTCAAGTGTCTGTCTTTGGTGTTCCCGGGGCTTGTTGGAAGGAGCGTTCAGGTCCAGGATAGGTGAACCGGTAGGCCGGAGTCGCGTGCCTTGGTACTGCCCGGGAAGAAAACCGTTTGACCAGTTGCGCGATCCTCCTTGGGGCAGGGCAAGTTCGGTCATGACGACGTAGCCGGGAAGGTTTTGATTTACGGAACCCAGCCCGTAGTTGGCCCAAGCTCCAAGGGCCGGGTCGCCCCCGAGTCGGCTGCCCGTGTTCATGTGAAAGAGGGCTTCGGGATGATTAAGGGACTCGGCAAAGCAACCACGGTAGTTACAAAGCTCGTCGGCCACTTTAGGGAGGTGTACCCATTGGTCACTCATGTCGAGACCCGACTGGCCGACTTTACGCGAACCGTAGGGGCTGCCGACATAGAACTTGTAGCCGTTGGCCAAGCTGCCGGGACGCTTGGATTCAGTTTTGTGAAGTTTGTTGAGTTTGGGCTTGGGGTCGAATGTGTCGACTTGGCTCGGGCCGCCTTCCATGAAGAGCATGATGACGTTCTTGGCCTTGGGTTCGTGCATAGGCTTTTTCGCCCCGCCAATCTCCTTGGCTACCAAGTCGGTCATGGCCAAAGCCCCGAGAGACGAGTTCAGTCCATAGAGAAAATCACGACGATTGAGTTCGGGAAAGAGAAATGGGTTCTTCATATCAGTAGACGTACATAAATTCGTTGGTATTGAAAAGTACGAGGCATAGGTCGGCGAGGGCTCGTGTAGAAGGTTTGACGCCAGAGGCTTTTTTGTCTGCCTTGTAATTCTCAAAGGCGGGAAGAATTTCCTCGTACTCGAAGGGCAGTCCGGTGGTTTCCTCGACCAAGGATCGGGTGATGGACATCGGGTACCGGGGCTTTTCGGGCTTATGCATTTGGTGGTGTTTCTTCATCTTGTCGACGTATTGCTCGAGCCGTTCCCACTCCTGCTTGTCCGGAACCCGGCCAAAGGCTAATTGCACGGCTCGCTTGACTTGCAGGTGTAGGGTGTCGAACTCTTTTTCCACACGCAGGGCAAAGGCGATGGCCCGGTCGTTCATCAAGTCGCTGTTTAGGAGAGTGAAGGCCTGGGGACTAACCGACTCGGAGACCCGTTCCTCGCAGGAGTCGTTGGGGTTGGGTTGGTTGAACAGTTCGAGAAAAGGGTCGGGTTGTCCACGGACGCGGTAGGCGTATATGGTGCGTCGGTTTCTTTGTTTTGGCCAGGTCGATGGTTGGTAGGCAGGAGCAAGAGAGAACTGGATCATGCGTGGTTGAAGGGCGACTTCCATGTCGATTTCGGGCATGACGGGGAGTCCACCCACTTCCCGGTTCAACTCACCCGTACTGATTAGCATGCCATCGCGCAATTCCTCTGCGGTGAGTCGTCGTGGTTCACGGTAGGCGAGCAAATGGTTTTCGGGATCATTGTTACGGAGTTTTTCGATCTGCGGGTGCTCCGTGCCTTGGCGGTATGTTTTGGAGAGCATGATGAGCTTGTGCAGTCGCTTGAATTCCCAGCCATGTTCCACGAAGTCTTTCGCAAGCCAGTCAAGAAGCTGGGGGTGGGTGGGTCTCTTTCCCTTGGCTCCGAAATTGTTGGGGTTGCCGGCGAGCGGCTTGCCAAAGTGCATCTGCCATACCCGGTTGACGATGGAACGAGCGGTGAGCGGATTTTTTGGGTTGGCAATCCATTTCGCGAGGGCCAACCGCCGGTCCTCGGTTTGCTTGCCTATGACGAAGGGGGTGACTGGTACTTTCGAAACGGGTAGTCCCAAAGCGCTGAGTACGCCAGGGAGCACGGTTTCTCCGGGGGCCTCGAGGGCTCCGCCAAGGAGGATATGATTGTCGGGTAGCGGTTTTTCCTCGGTTTTGGTCGGCATCCGAAGCTTGCGGGAGTCGAGCTTGCCCGGCACGGGGCCATTGTAAACGCTTTGGGCAAGGGCTTCGTAGCGTTCGAGCCGGCGGGTCCAGATCCAATCGTCCTGTCGGCGAACTTTTAACCTGCCTTGCTCGATTGGCGAAAGACCGACGTAACGGGGAGGCTTTTCCTCGTCGGGCAGGCTTCTGCGCTTGTCTTCGTTGAGGTACTTCTTCCCCCTTTCGGCATACCAAGCCTTGGCCGCCTTTTCCTGCTTATCGAGAAGAGCGTGATACTTTTCCTTGGCGAAGTCCAGCATGCCCTGGCTGGCTTTTTTGCCTTGTTCGAGACCGATCAAGTTTTCCTCCTTGGCAAAGGGTGCCGGGCGCTCGGAAAGCTGAGTTCCTGCAAAGACTGCGTAAAAGCGATAGTAGTCGCGCGTGGGAAGAGGATCGAACTTATGATCGTGGCATTTGAAGCATCGCATGGTGGTGCTGAGAAAGGTCTGTCCCACTGAATTGATCACGTCGTCGAGGTAGAGCTGCCGAGCTTGGGGCTTCAACACCATGGCCGGGTCCCATGGGCCCATCCGAAGAAAGGAGGTCGCAACGAGAAGCTCGGGGTTTTTCTCGCCCTCGGGTTGTTTTTCCCAAAGCTCATCTCCCGCAATTTGTTCGATGACGAATTGATCATAGGGTTTGTCCTGATTGAAAGATCGTACGACATAGTCCCTGTAACGCCACATATTGGAACGTTCGTAATCGTTCGAAAGCCCCGCCGTGTCGGCGTAGCGGGCGACGTCGAGCCAGTGCTGGGCGGAACGTTCACCGTAATGAGGGCTATCGAGTAAACGATCGATCAGGTTGCTCCAGGCCTTGTCGGGGTCCTTGTCCCATGCGAGGCGAAACTGGTAGATTTCATAGGGTGTGGGAGGAAGACCATGCAGGTCAAGGTAAGCACGCTTGACGAGGGTACGGAAATCAGCCTGCGGAGCGGGGGATACTTTTGCCGCTCTTAGTTTCCCTTTCACGAAGGCATCGACTGGATGGGATGAGCTTTCGGGTGCTTTGGGTTTGACCACTGGTTGGAAGGCCCAGACGTCCTCTGGCTTATAGCGCCTGTAGGTCCACTCCTCCGAGAGCCCGCCGCTTGTCTTGACTAGAATGCCTTCTTCCGTAACCGGGATCGATCTTTCCTCCTGCAGGTGGCGGTTCTGGGTGGCTTGATCGGGCCAAGGAGCGCCAAACTCGATCCAGCGCCGAATCCATTCAATCTGCTCGTCTGTCAACCGATCGTTTTTCTTGGGGGGCATTTCATAGTCCTCGTCCTTCCATTGGATCGCGGTCATGATGAGGCTTTTCCCCGGATTAAAGGGAACTAGAACATCGTCCTCGGTCTCGCCTCCCTTGAGGAGTCCTTCCCGCGCGGTAAGGTTGAGCTCACCTTTCACTTTCTTGCCTTCCTCGCCGTGGCAGGCGTAGCATTTGCTTTCGAGTATTCCGCGTACCTTCAAAGAAAAGAGGCGTTCCCCTTGAGTCCTTTGATCGACTTTGTTCTGTCCGTTAAGAAGAACAGGCAAAAGAGCAAGAGCTGTTAGAAAGAGTCTCATCAAATGATGTTTTTCTTGATCCAGGATTGAGCAGCTTGCAAGTCACGCCGATGAATGGCGTCGACAATAGGTTCATGCTCTTGGTAGATTTCCATGTAGTTGGTCAACCGGGAGTAGGCCATTCGCATACGAACGGTAATGCTAAGCCAAATGATTTCCATTTCCTTGGAAGCTTGGGATACCCAGTAACGGTGGAGGGAAAGATCGCTTTCCGCCACCTTTGGTAGTTCGGACTTTTCGCAGGCGAGCTTTAGATTTTCAAGCAAACGATTGAGGTGGGCGTCATCTTCGGAATTCCAGTTGGTCAAGACCTTCTTGAGACAGTGAATCTCCAAATCTCGTCTTAATTTCAAAAGTAGGTCGCGGTCTTCCTTGTCGGGAGGAGAACCCACCCGTACTCCCTTGTTTTGCCTGTAAATCAAGACTCCTTCCTGGGTGAGTTGCAGGAGCGCGTCGCGGATCGGACCCCGGCTTATACCGAAGCGTTCGGCCAAGGAGTGTTCTCGGACGGGTTGATTACTTTCCCATTGCCCCGAAAGCACTTCAGCTCTCAAGGTGTCGCAAATTTCATCTCGTTTTATGCGAGGTTTTTTTAGGGACACAGACATACTTGCATTGTCTCTTTTCGAGCCGCAGGGTCAACTCAGATTGTTAACAATCTGAGTTTTGGGATACTTGGATTAGTTTTGGTATGCCTTCCAACGTGCCTCGATGGTCTTAGTGTCGGCACTGCCGTCCAGAATAACGATGCAGTAGCGCAAGGTGATGCTCTTGCCTGGTTGAATGGACCAACCGGTTTCCTGAACCGGTACGTAATTGAAGAACATCTTGCCGTTGTCCCAAGTGCGGATGCGTTGAGGGGCGTCATGGTTCTTGGGATGACAAAGAACGGCCACGGTGGCGTCTTTGCCTTTTCCCTTCTCGGCGGGGCCATGCATGGCGACCCAGTGGGCCCGGGTGGCGTGGCTGTTGGTTCGGTCCAGTCCTTCGGAAGTCAAGTAGTCGCTGTTCTTCTTGTTCCATGAAAGGGGTGCCCGGTAGGCGAGTCCACCGCCGTAGCGGTAGGCGGGAAAGACCAACGGTTTCTTGGTTATGTTTTTCTGGGTCATGGCGTAATCGATTACGTTGGCCCCGTCCACGAAGGCCGCATCTACGGACAAGGTTTCCCTCAGGATGATGGTGGGCTCTGCGTCGATGCCGGCGAGGTAGCCGAGATGTTCCTGAATCACGGTGAAGCCGGCGTCTCGAGTCTCCTTTATCTTGGCATGCCGGATACGTCCCGTGCGGCGTCCGAGGTTCCAGAAGTCGGGACCTTTCTTGCCGTCGTATTTGGTGTTCACCCAAGCATGCCAGAGCCCGATGTGATGATAGTGGTCGGCGGGATGAATGCCGGTCACGATTCCTCCGGATGGGGAGTGCAACGGGTAAATGAAACCGCTGCGGTTATAGATCTGGTCAACGCCTTTCGGGGGCGGTACCTCCGCGATGTGATAGGTGAGAATGGGTGTCTCGCCTCGCACGAGGGTTATCGCCTTCTCGGTTTGCTTGAGCGAGATATTATCCTTAGCCCCTGCTATGAATGCGGCGAAAGCGAATGGCGCCAATAGTAGTAAATGAAGGTTGTTTAGGCTTTTCACATTCTGGAAAAGGACTCGAGACCAAGGGAAAAAGTTTAACTTAAAACCAGATTCTTAAGCTGGTTCCCAAGGTCCAGCCTTCGTACACGCGAGCCCCAGCGGAGGAAAGGTCGTCGTACTGAATACCAGAAATCACCTTCAGGTTTTCACCGCAGAGATAGTAATTCAATCCCGCGTAAGCACTGTGATGGTCGTCTCCACGTCCACCATTGATATCTAGGGTGGAATCTCTAGCTTCCGCCACGCGGGCATAACGACTGTTTAAGCGTACACCCTCTTTTTCATCAGAACCTTCGTACTGGTAGCGAAGCACGAGTTTGAGCCGATCTTCCAGTAACCAATACATTGGCATAGCCACGATGCCTCCGAAATCGCCTCCCCGGTCCGGATTGGTTTGGGGACCGTTGTTTCCAAACCCGATCGAGGTGTGGAGGGCCCAAGGTCCTTGAGCCAGACGATTGACGAAAGCAATGGCGTAGTCGTTGCCTTTGGCTAACCGCTCTTCGGAAGTTGTGCTGTCTTGACTGTAGAAAGATAACCAAAAATCTTTTTTGTCGAGACTGCTGCCTTCTGAGAAGTCGCCCAACCAAGATGCATAGTACATGATGCTGTCTTCCCAACCCCCGATGTAATCTTCATAGGTTCCGGAAAAGACTGCCG
>CAJQSI010000037.1 GCA_905612515.1 uncultured Opitutales bacterium
TTGTGGCGCGGCATGCCAGACCCGTGATCCGAATAGAAGAATACGATGGTGTTCTTGGCTAGGTCGTCTTCTTCCAGTTGCTTTAGGATGGCCCCGACTTTCTTGTCCATCGCGGTCACGCAATCGTGGAAACGGGCCACGGTGCGCCGAATGATCGGAGTGTCGGGATAGTAGGGAGGCAAGATGATCTTGTCGGGATCATGGATTTCCGAGGGCTTAAGCTTGCTTTGGACATCCTTGAGGAATTTTTCGCGTGGCCAAACCATGGTGCGGCTCTGGTGCGATGTCATGAGGTTGAACACCGAGAAGATGGAGGCCGACTTGTCGGCTCGGTTGCGCCAATGAGCGGTGCCACTACTCTCGTTCCACGAGGACTTTATAATATCCTGATAATTTCCGCTGTTGTAGTCCGTCTTGACGTTGTTGGTTGTATAGTAGCCTTGTTTACGCAAAAGGGCGGGGAAGCCCTTCATTCGCTCGGGCATGGGGAAACCCGAACGCATTTGCTGGGTGCTGAGGGAAGGCGGATAGCACCCCGTGATGAGGCAGGAGCGGGAGGGCGAGCATACCGGGGCGCTGGCGTAGGCCTTGGTGTAGCGCACGCTCTGCTTGGCGAAGGCGTCGAGATGGGGCGTGATGGCGTCCTTGTCGCCGTAGCACCCGAGAGTGGGGCTCATGTCCTCGGCCGTGACCCAGAGAACGTTTGGCCGTTCCTCGGCCGAGATTACGATTGCCGATGCCAAGCCTATGGCGAGAAGAGTGAATGTATTTGATTTTTTCATGTGTGTGAATCGTTTATCATGCTGAGACTCTTTCACTCGTCCAGTAAACTTTTCCTAGAAGGCGCTTCCTTTTGCGAAAGGTTGGATTGACTTGCCGTCTCGAAAAAAGGAATCTGCGAGGTTTCCCTTTCACCCGTTCAACCCGCATCATCCAATGAATCGTTTGTTTCGCTGTTTGCTTTTTGCCCTGACCATCGTGGGCTTTCATTTCACTGCCTCGGCCAAGCCCAATGTCCTGTGGATTTTCCTCGAGGACGTCAGCGGTTGGTTCGGATGCTACGGGGATACCTTCATCAAGACGCCGCACATCGACGCCTTGGCCAAAAGCGGCATCAAATACGATCGCTTCTACACCACCGCCGGGGTGTGCTCGGCGATGCGATCGGCCACCGTCACGGGGATGTACCAGACCTCCATCGGGGCACACAACCACCGCAGTTGCCGCGCGAGCTTCCGTGGCCAGGACATGGGGAAGTTCGACGAGAACATACTGTCCATAAAGACCATCCCCGAGATCATGCGGGCTGCCGGTTACTGGACCTTCAATGAGGGAGGCAAGGACGACTACAACTTCACCTTCGACATGAAGAAACTCTATAATTATCTGCCCAAGAAAAGAGGGTGGGGTCCCGCCGACCTCGTCGCCGGCAACTGCTGGAAGGGCAAGGGCAAGGATCAGCCATTCTTCGGCCAAGTGCAACTGGGCGGAGGCAAACTGGGACGCCGCGCTCCCGACGTCGTTGACCGTTCCAAGGTGCCTGTGCCCCCGTACTATCCCGATACCGAGCTCGTTCGCGAGGAAATCGGCCACCACTACGACTGCCTCCTCAAGACGGACGAGCACGTCGGCCAAGTGATTGCAGCTCTCAAGCGCGACGGGCATTACGAAAACACCCTGATCTTTCTCTTCAGCGACCATGGGTACAAGTTGCACCGCCACAAGCAGTTCCTCTACGAGGGCGGCATCCACATGCCCCTGATCGTGGCGGGACACGGCATCAAGGGTGGGCAAGTGACCGACGAACTGGTCAGTAACATAGACGTAAGCGCCGCCACCGTGGCGGTCTCCGGCATCGCGGTGCCGGACTACATGGAAGGACAAGACTTCCTCTCACCGGACCACAAGCCCCGCTCCTATGTTATCTCTGCGCGCGACCGCTGCGATTACACCATCGAGCACATCCGGGCGGTGGTCACTCCCAAGTACAAGTACCTGCGCAACTACCTTACCGATCGCCCCTTCATGCAACCCAGTTACAAGGACTCTTGGCCCGTTTCACAGGAGTTTCGCCGCCTCATGGCGGCTGGGAAGATGAACAAGACGCAACTCGTCTTCTTCGGAGA
>CAJQSI010000038.1 GCA_905612515.1 uncultured Opitutales bacterium
GCCCGTTTCGGGTTCTACCAGACCCATGCTCCCGGCATGCCCATAGTGATGATGCCGGGCACACATGGGGGCGCCGAGTGGACAGGGGCCTGCTTCGATCCTGAGAGCGAACTCCTCTACGTAAGCGCCACCGAATTGCCATCAATCGTTAAGATCACTCGCACCGATCGAGCCGTGGTCGACGAGACTAAACTGACATCCACTCCCGGTCGCAAAGTCTACGAAACTTTCTGCATCGCCTGTCACGGGCCCAGCCGCCAAGGCGTGGGCGTAGCCCCCTCCATCGTCGGCTTGTCCTCCCGCCTGAAAGAGCAAGATGTTCGCGATCTCATTCCCAAGGGTCGTGGAAGCATGCCGCCCCTTCCCGTACTCGACAAAAAGCAAACCGATGAGCTCATTGAGTACCTGTTTGACCGCGACCGCGAGTACCCGAAACCACCGACAAGGCCCGAACGCCCAAGCTACGGTTTTGGCGGATTCCCCAAGCTCTTCGACCATGAAGGCTACCCTGGTATAAAGCCGCCTTGGGGCATCCTCGCCGCCATCGACCTGAACAGCGGGAGACTTGCATGGAAAATCCCCTACGGCGAATACGAGGAACTCACGGCACAGGGAATGTCGCTGACCGGCACGCGCAATTTCGGCGGACCCTTGGTCACCAAAGGGGGCCTAGTTTTTTGCTCAGGCACCGCCGACAACAAGATACGGGCCTTCGACAAGACCTCGGGCAAAGAACTGTGGTCCGCCCGCCTCCCTTACGTCGGTTCCGCTCCACCCGCTACCTACGGGATCAACGGTCGCCAATACATTGTCGTACCAGCAACCGGCAATGTCCGCGTAACCCCCACAAAGGGCGACGCTTGGGTCGCCTTCGCACTACCTCGAAAGTAAGGCAACAGGCGATCCCATGCATCCCGACGACATACCCAATCCCACGGACGAACAACTGCAAGCTCTAGATCGCGAAGTTTGCTTCGTGCAGACGGAAACTCAGGATCCGAAAGTTCTTACCCCGGAACAAATCGATCACTACAATACGTTCGGTTATTTAATGCCCTTAGAAGGGTTGGATAAAGATGAGGTTCGCGACCTATGTAATTTTTTTGAGGGAGTCTTGGAAGCGTTTAGAAACATGGGCAGAGACAGTTACTCAATAAGCACCGCTCACCTTCGATTCGCCCGGATTTATGAATTAATGAGTCACCCTGCGATTCTGGACCCCGTATCCGACTTGCTGGGAGAAAACCTCGTGGGATGGGGAGCGCACTTCTTCTGCAAGTTACCCCATGACGGTAAAGCGGTGCCTTGGCATCAGGATGCGATCTATTGGCCGATCACTCCGACCCGAACGGTAACTGTATGGTTGGCCATCGACGACGCGGACCCCGAAAACGCAAACATGCGATTCATTCCTCGATCACACCTGCACGGGACCATCGACTACCAGCTAAAAGACAACCCGAATGCGGTGCTAAATCTGGAGACGAAAGATCCCGAGAACCACGGCGATCCTCCGGTCGACGTTACCCTTAAAGGCGGTCAGTTCTCCATGCATTGCGACCTTTTGCTGCACGGCTCGGAGCCGAACGACTCGGATCGCCGTCGCTGCGGGCTCACCCTGCGCTACGCCGCGACCGAGGTGAAAGCCTACTACGACTGGCGTCACAAGGGTATCTTGGTCCGCGGCCAAGACATATCCGGGAACTGGGCGAATCCTGCGGTCCCGCAATAGACCTGGTCTTGACAATTCCCTTTTCCATCGGCTCAAGACCTTCGGTTAACCCATGGGAGGGAACCCCGCACAGATCTATGACGAGTGCTACAGCGTGAAGGCGACGCCGGACGGGGGGCTCGTCTTAGCCTGCGGATCGGGGATTGAACCCGAGAATGTTAAATCGAGAAAAGACCCACACGCAACTTGGACCGCCTATGTCGTTCGAACAGACAGTAATGGCGAGCTATTATGGAAATTCGCCTACCACGCCCCGAACGAAGGCCACAACGCCGCTGAGTATGTCGCCTTATGCCGCGATGGCGGTTACCTGATGTTTCTGGACTCTGACAACGTGGGGGACATGGAGGAGGAGAACATGGGCTTCCTCAAGCTGGCTGCTCAAGGCAAATACAAATAAGCAGACCACTCTGCCTGACTGGCCAACTTTTTATTTTCTTTTTTCCATAAGCATCTCCTTGCCAAAAAAGCTTTAAAAGCCCAAATTCCGAACTCATTCCCTTTCAATTGTAACAGTAACCCACCAATCCCATGAAGAAGCACCGCATTCTCACCCTCGCCTTGGCCTCCCTGATTGGAGTGTCCGCTAACGCCGATCACCACGCCAAGAAATTCGTTTCCATTTTTGACGGCAAAACCCTCGAGGGTTGGACCCAACGCAACGGCACCGCCACCTACGAAGTGAAGGACGAAACCATTGTCGGCACCACGAAGAAAGGAAGCCCAAATTCCTTTCTTTGCTCAAACAAACTCTATGGCGATTTTGAATTGCTCTTTGAGGTGAAGGTGCACAACAGCCTGAACTCTGGCGTGCAA
>CAJQSI010000039.1 GCA_905612515.1 uncultured Opitutales bacterium
ATATTGTCCTTTGCGAGGATGATGCCTCCATCGATTGTTACATCGTCTGAACGAACCCAAAGGCTAACAGTAAAGTCTCCTGAGATCGGAACGCCCCCGAGGTGAGCGTAACCGCTAGGCGGGTTCAGATTAATGGAATTTCCGAACTTTCCTGTGATCCATACCTTGTTTGCACCCGTACCTGCCAGTCCTACGAGCGTTCCATCGTAATTGCCAAGTTCATCCTGAACAGAGTTGTATAGTTCCTCATCAAACTTCCAGTAGGCTTGGAGGTTTTCTTGGGCGGTTACTTTGAGCCGGGCTACGTTTGGATCCTCGATTTGGTAACGAAGTGGCAGGTTGGTGGCGTTCCCATCTTCATCAATGGAACGACCTAGCAAGACGAATGGGGGTGAGTCGGCTGCAACATTAGTCAAGTTTTGGTCAAAAACGAGTGACTGTGATTTCTTGTCGCTGACCGTGAGAACTCCGTCAAGATATGTAAAGAAATAATTGGCTGCCGTGGCGCCTGAAGGCGTTAATGGGTAATCTCCTGCCGCACTGGCAGGTATTGCAGGAGTTGTAACGATTACGATACCGGTTATGACGCTGGCGTTTTCACCATTTACAAAACCTGATAACGTATAGGTGAGAGCAGGGTTCGCTATACCTGTTTTACGAAACTGATTGTGTGCTTGGACTATCAACTCGGCTTTCCCAATTTGGATTTGCCTCAGGACGGGTTCGGCAGGGAACCAGTTATTATCTCCGGATTGCGTAGCTCGAATGCCTACCATGCCCGGTCCCTTGACGGTCATGTTTTTATCTACAAGATCGACGGCTAGAGATCCGGAAACAACTTGGAATGTCACTGGCAATCCGGAAGTTGCTGATGCATTCAGATCGATGGGAGCAACTCCATACCTCAGCCCAGCGAGAGCTTGGTCGAATGCAATACTTTGACGACCTCGCAGAACTTGCAAGGTTATGATTTCGGAATCTTGGCCGGATGCGTTGGCCACGGTCACTTCCACATTGAAAGAGCCGGTGGCTTCGGGTTTGCCGGAAATTATGCCCGTAGAGTAGTCCACCACGAGTCCCGACGGAAGATTGGTCGCGTTGAAATCTATGGGTCCTTTGGTTGCGGCAATTTGATAGGAGTAGTCCGTGCCGTAACGTGCAACGAGGGCGGAGTCCCTCAGGTTATAGATGTCCTCGAGTTCTATGGCAGTGAGAGCTCTACCGAAAATTCGAAAATCATCGAATTCTCCCTCAGTCATGCGACCGCTGCCCGGCATGCCGCCCAAGTACATGAAATAGTTAAGTCCTTCCCAAGTGAGTGGTCCGGCCGCTGAAACTGACGCAGCTTCGGTCCGATTTAGATAAAGGCGAAGTTTTGTACCGTCATAGCTTACGCAGAAATGATTCCATTCGTCCATGACGAAGGGAACGAGTGAGGTGTTGACCCATGAGCCCGAAATGTAAGCTCTAGCTCGGGCGAATCCGTCATTTGCTTCGACTATGATTTGGCCGCTTTTCAAGAGATCGGCAGACAAGTCGCTTGTTTTTGCCCAAAAGGTTATGGCGAAGGGACCTCCCAAATTGAACGCTGTCTGAGCGTTATTCCATGCATTGTCGTCAACACCGTCGAACTTCAATCCCAGACCCGCCCTGCCAGCCACTCGAGCGGAGGCGAGATCCGAAAAGTTTCCAAGAGTTCCTGTTTTCCCGTTGCCTGAAGCATCGGTGAGGAGAGTGCCGTTGTCTTCGTCGAAAGTCCAATGCGCCAAAGGCATGATTGGCAACTGCACGCTGGGTCGATTGTCGAAAGTCGGGGGACCGTCTTGATAGGGGTGACCTCCGAAGTCCCCATCGCCATTACCATACAACTCGGAGATTTCGAATGTGGACAATGAGCGAGAGTAAATCCGGAATTCGTCAAGCTTGTCGGCAAATCGTTCGCTCCCTCCCAGTGTGTTGCCGATGACTTCCACTTGACTTCCGGCATTGAGGCTACTTTCTCCCACGTTTATACCGTCGATGTAGAAAATCGTTTTGTTGACACTGCCCACTGCGACAAGGTGGCGCCAACCGTTGGCAAGCGTGTTGCCAAAGAATCCAGATCCTTGGAAGTTCCCATTCCCTGATTTGTAAACTCCCAACTGTCTCCCTCCTGCTTGATCGAAGGTGACGTGTCTGTCGTCGACTGCAGCTGCCGCCAAGCTGTGTCTTAATATGACTCCTGTATCGTTTAACGGAGCAGTGAACCATGCTGAAATAGTCCAGTTCGATCCCATCGAGACTTCATTTGCGGGAAGCGATATATTGGCAGATCCATCGGGGAAGCGGATGCCGGATCCAAATTTGCCGGAGACTAGAAGGTCTGCATCGGCAATATTGTTGAGCAGACCCTCCTTCTTTTGGGGCGAACTGTCGTAAACATTTGAACCTTCAGTTTCTTCAAAGGGAAAATAGAGTTCGAGGTCTTGTTTGATCTTATAGGAATTCCCAATCAAATCTGCCACGACTCCCCACTTATGAGCGAGGTAACCTTCTATCATCTGGACTTCGGCCTCGGGCAAATCTCGATTGAATACGAGGATTTCCGCGATGTCGCCGCCGAACTGTCCATAGCCGGTGGAGGGATCGTTGCCTATGGTTACACGGTCTATGTGGATGGATTGGTCATTGTATGAGCTGAGGCTGGAACCGGGCTTTACGTAGATCGTCCATCCTGTGGAACCATCGTACGCTCCAATTGCCACGCCAACGCCCTTGGCAACAATAAAGGCATGAACCCCACCAACGTCACTACGGAGAGTTCCGACGTTGAAGGATTGGCCGGAGGCGAAACGAATGGCCGGTTTGTCTCCGAACGAAGAGGTCGCATAGGTCGGGCGTGATCCCCCAACGCTTTGGAAGGCATTCTGAGTGCTCTTGGATTTATCGGTCCAATTGGCGAGAGGTTGGTCGGCGGGAATATTGTCCGGTTGTCCGTCGCCGTCGACGTCGGTGGCATCAAGCCAAAGTACAAGGCCTTCCAAAGTGTGCTTTGTTAGGCGAGAGTCACTTGCCGTGAAGAACTTGGTAACCGGAGCCCATGCACTTCCGCCGATGTTTTCGGCGTAGGCTCGGAAGAAGTAACGCTTATCGCGTTCGAGCCCGGTGACTTGTGCGGAAACAGGACCGAGCCCTACGGGTTGTCCATCGTTGACTAGGGCAACGTTGTCCCAATTGCCGGAACTGTTTGCGTCGACCACCGTGGAGTTGTCTTCGGCGTCTTCGTCACCCCAATAAATTTTTACTATCGGTGGGTCACCTCCTTCGTTCGTCACTTCGTAGATGCGAGTTATCCCGGTAAATGGGGTGGCGGACTTGTGAGGATGATCGGCGGCAAGGACGGTGTCGGTGAGCTCCCATTTGTGGGCTAAGTAAGCTTCTACATTTTGACGATTCTCTAGACTGAGATTGTCTTGGTAAATCAGAACTTCAGCCACCTCACCCTTTGAGGTCTCTTGAGTGGCACCCGTCCAGTGACCTCCAAACTGAAGCTGACCTGGGGCAAAGTTGGTATTGTTAGAACCCTGATGACCGTTTGCTTTGAGCTGTCCGTCGTGCCAGAACCAGGCTTTTGGGTTAGAAGCCTTTTCAATAATACCAACATTCAGATGCCACTGCGTGTCTGCGGTTGTTCCAGTATGCACCCAGCCTCCCGGATGCCAGCGAGCAACATTGTTTCCATGGAAACCGAATAACCAGTTCTGACTGCGCGAAGCTATTAGACGTTCGTTGTCTCCCCCAGTGTAACGAGCAATGGAGAATACGGTATATCCCGTACTTGTGAGGAAATCGTAGTTGGCGTTAGTCCAGATTTTGTCATCGCCGTCGAAGTTGACGATAGCCTTCCCGTTGAGACCAAAAGCAGAGTAGGTGGGATCCCCGCTTGTAGTCGCCATGTCGCGGAGTGAACCCGAGGAGTCTTTCCAAGAGGTTACGACAGCTCCGTTTGCGTAAGTCAAGCCGAGGTCATCCTGTCCGTCCCCGTCCATGTCAGTGGCGGAATACCAACCAACTATTCCGGGAGCGGTTCCGGCGTTGAAGGTGAGGTCTCGGGTTTCGTCGATGATGGTGATTACTCCTCCGGTGGAGAGTACGTTTGCGTTGAGGGTGGCCTTGTCGGGAAATACGTCGGTGGCCGGAGTCGTAACGATTTGAGGAGGTTCAATAGCTCGAAGTGAAACTACTCCCGTATTGAGCATGTCCCCGGTATAGACTTGAGTTACTTCTTCCGCAGTGAGGCCACGGTCGTAGACTCTAACCTCATCCAGTACTCCCTTGAAATTACCGGGTCCCGAGTAAACCGCCGTTCCGTTGATCTTTCCGAGCGACGGACCTTCGCTGTGAGAGGGTAGGGTTGCCGATGAAAAGAGTTGCGAGTTGCCGCTTTGCTGACCATCGACGTAAAGTTTGAAGGCCTTTGGCGAATCTCCAAAGGTGACCGCCGCGTGATGCCAATTGTCGTCGGCGAGGCCCGAAGTATGCGAGGCTTCCAGATTATTTGCTCCCGCTTTGATTTGAGCGGAAAGGATGCCGTTCTCAAGTTTTACGCCGAGACCGTTTATGGAGTCGCCTTCATCGAAAATCATCTGTGAGACATAGGCTGCTTGTGGGACGTTTACGTCTCCCATGCCGGAATTGTAAATGGCCGCTACGTCATCATCGGTCAGGGCGATGTTGTACATGCGGAGGTCGTCCGATTCAGCGTTGAGGAAGTCATTGAAAATGCTTCCGCTGCCGCCGCCGCCCATGCGCCAATAATGAATAGCCGGTATATCCACGGCGCTGGATCCGAAGGTAATGTCGATTTCACCGGTCTTGTTGCCGTCGACGTAAATGCGAACCTTTTCTTCCGAAGGTGCGACCACGCCGACTACATGCCTCCATTCACCTGCAGGTGCCGTGCCCAAGGAAGCGATGGTTAATGAACCGGTACTTGTCAAGTGGGTCATGTTCAGGACATTGCCCGGGGCGAGTGAAAGACCTTCGCCATTACGTTGAAACAAACTTTTGTGAAGAGACGTAGGAGTCATCAATTCAGTGCCCCATGGACTTGTGGCATCCAGTTCCCAAAAGCCGTCCTGATTGGGGTCTCCGGGATTGATTTTCGTCCAGCCCATGGAAGGAGTCCTGATCCAAGGTTCTATGCGCGACCCCCCTCCCCATTCAGCATGAGCGATGGCAATAAGGTGCTTGTCTCCGGCTACGAGGGTAACGGGGTCTTTCGTGAAGTTGCCATTGCCACCCAATTTGTCGGTTCCGTCGAACTGGTTGTTTTTATCAAGATCCAGCCAAATGGTGGCTCGATCGTCCTTCCGGGCGCAGCGAAAACCGTAGTCGCCATCCTCGGGCACCACGAAGGTGCTCAGCGCAAGGAACATGTAGTTGTCGTTCTGGTTTATCCCGATTCCGGCATTCCGAAACTGACTGTCATTGTCCAAGTGAAGATCTTCGGATGTCCATACTTTCTGACCGTCCTGCAATCTAGTGAAGAAGTTATTAATATCGTTGAAATAAATATCGCTTTGGCCGTTGTTGTAGCCTCGGACGAGAAAAGCATTCTTGCCGGAAGACTCGACGGTGTCGTTCGGCATGACCCAAACGGATATGGAATATTCCTCTTTGTGAACCTCATTGATCCCCGATGCCGGAATGGACAAGGCGTCGTCGGTTCCGTCTAGTTGCAAGCCTCCGACAAACTTACCGGTTCCCCAAGATGCACTACCCTCCACGGCACCTGCAGTTTGGTCTGAACTCGAATCGGCGGCGGAATTTCCACCACCTTCATCTAGAGGCCAATAGCCAACCAGATCTTTATAGCGAGTGACTGCAGGTCCGACGTAGAATTTGGAGGGTGCCTTGAAACGGAAGGTGAGGGAACGACCCTCAAAGGAGTCCTTGAGGAAGAAGGCGTCCTTTTCCAGATTCACCCAGTCGTCGGTGCCATCGAAGAGTAAGCCTTTGCCTACGAATCCTGCTGTTCTGGATGAGTTTGCATCGAAGTTTTGAAGAATGACGTTGCGGGCGTTTCGGGTTGAATCCAATGCGAGGATTCCGGTTTCCTCGTCAAAACGCCAGTAGGCGGCCAAGTCGTTTCTTACGGATGGATCGCCACTGGACCAATCGAATCCGTCCGCACTGGATGCATAGGCTCGGAAGTGATAGAGTGTTCCCGGCGTCATTCCCGTTATTGTAGCGTTGAACTCGCCTAGATTTAGAGCAGCTCCGCTTGCTACGTCTAGGACGTTGTCCCATTTAGAAGAATTGGTGTCATCAACGTCGGTGGTGGGGCCGGCATCCTCATCGCCCCAGTAGATTTTGGCAGATGGCTTGTTGGCGTCATAGGATGCGATTTCTCCGGATATAGTAGCAGTCCCTCCCAAATTCGGGTTCACTTGAAGTACTTCGACTACCGGCGGGGCGGTGACGTCGGAAGTCTTGAAACGCATGGTGCCGTTGAGGAAAAGCCCCGCTATGTCGTTGGAAGACAAGTCAGCCGAGTAGAGGCGAATTTCATCGATAATGCCGCCAAAGTGATCGTTGTAAACGACGTCGGAACCAATTCTCAGGTCCTCTTCCGAATCAGTATCTACGACGCGAGTGACAAATGCCGAAATCGGATCGGGCGATCCATCAAGGTAAAGTACCGCATCCTCGACGTTTATTCCGATTGCAGGGAAGACTAGGGCTACGTGGTGCCAATTACCATCGTTTACGAGGGTGGTGCCGTCAATGGAACCGTTTTTGACGTCTAGGCGCAGTTTACCTTCTTTGAGGGCGAAGTTCCAAAGTCTTCCGTTTGCGTTTCTCCCCCAAGAGGCAAGGGTTCCGTTTTCGTCGGTCGTTTGAATCCATGCGGTCATGGTACGAGCATTTTTGCCCCCTATTCCCTTGTACCCCGAGACGGAAACGTGTTCGCCCCGCTCCTCCGAAAGTGAGGGCTTTTCCAACCCGACCGAAGACTCGGTCACTTGATTCGATTCCGACCAAGCTACCTGAGCGACCTCCCACGGAATCCAAGGCCCATGGGCCGGATGACTCGTCGAAACGCCACCATGCGACCAAGTCCGATTGTCTCGGAATGCTCCATACCACTGGGTTTACCGAATTCCCTGCCACGACCCGATAATAATATGTTTTATTTTGGTCGAGTCCCGGAAGGAACGTACTGACGGTTCCATCGTTGAAAGTGCCGTTGAGGTCGATCCGGTGATCCCAACTTAAATCATTGGAGGCGTTCAGTTCGAGGTTTTCACCCCCATCATTGTCGCCCCAGAAAAATTTCAGGGTAGGGGGTTGCCCACCGTCGTTTAATACTCTTGCAGCTAATCTCGCCGAAGTGGAAGCAATTTCCGCAGGTGCAATTGTGGCGACTTGAGGGGCAGCGGGATCCACGATGAAAGTAATGGGCTTGGATCCGGTTCCTGCCAAATTGGTGGCAGACATATTAAGATCAAAAGAACCCACTTCCAATGGTTTACCAGTGATTTCACCCGACAAAGAATCCAGAGTCAGACCTAAAGGCAGGCTGGTGACTCCGTAGCTGGTGGGGGTATTGTCGGCTGCTATCTTGTGCTGTACGTGAACTGTTTGCTCAACAAGATCCGTGCCTAGCAAGATATTGCCTATTTCATTGGCGTCGAGGGCAGCGTCATAAACCCTCAGATCATCCAGTTGCCCTTTATAGTAAGCATTTCCATTGTTGCGCCAACGCCCGAACTGGAAGGCATTGACATTACCGGTACTGATTTGCGGTCGAGCTGCATTGTAAACACTGGCGCCATCCAAATAGGCGACTACGTTCGTGCCCGTGTATACATGGGCAATATGCGACCATCGGTTCCGCAGGTTGATGCCGTGATTCACTTGTGGATCCCAGCACCAGTGTTGACTGATGAAACGCTTGTAGTTGTTGTCCTTGATGTTTCGAATGGCCCAGTACTTGTTGGTGCTGTTCGGACAGCTTAAATCGCCGTAACCATAAAAACCGGGCTCAGATTTCGGGTTGTTGTTCTCGACGTAAGTCCAGAAGGAGATGGTGCGGGGTTTGTTGCCGTCGATGCCCAGCAAATCTCCCGTGGCGCTCGTCATGACGAAACCATCAGTGCCATTGAAGCGAATAGAGGAACCAAACCGACCTGTTTGCCAAGTGGCTCCACCGGCAAGGGAACCGTCGAAACGGCTGAGGGCATCTTTTGTTGAAGTGCCCATACCTTCGTCCATAGGCCAATAAGCCACTAAGTTATGAGGTCTAGTCGTTACGCTCTTGCGCAGTTCTGCCGTGCCTCCTCCCCGGTAAGCTAAATAAAGTTTTTCAGGTCCGGAGACGACTGGGGGACGGACTTCCGCAATGGAGCCGGTGCCAACGGAAATCACACCTCGTTCGATAGTTTGGGAACTAGCCATAGCTACGCGTCCTCCGCCAGCGGCTAAGTTGCCCCCGATGGCCTGAATCAGTCCTTTGTTGTAAATGTTTTTGCCCACTAGACGGATGGCGCCGCCTGATCCTCCGCCCCCGTGATCCCATTGGGAACCATCCGTACGACCCTTGCCTCCGTTGGCACTGAGGAGTACGCTGGGAGCAATCGTCAAGTCACCGCCGGCCTTTAGTTCAATTGCGCCGCCGCCTGCTCCCGAGCCTTGGAAATACCTACCACTGGAACCACTGCTTCCTGGAATCAATTGCGTCAATTGAGAGTCGCCATAGTTGAAAGAGGCTCCTGCGCCCCAATTCCCGGAAGGTGGCGGACCGCCAGGACCGAAACCGGTTTGTTTTTCAGAGCTACGACCTCTCCATGGGTTCAGCACGGGGCGACCACCATAGCCATTGGTGAGCGAGGCGTCACCACCATCTAGTCGAAAGTCGACGCCAATATAAATCTCACCGGTACCGACGGTTTGTAGGGAAAGGGCTCTTTCACCTCGCAGAATGACCTGAGTGGATCCGGTGATACGCAGTTGGCTCAAAGTAAAAGAGCAAACCTCGTACTCCCATGATGCACCGTCCGGCGCGGTGTAAGTATGAGTGGAAAATACGCCTTCACCATGTTGACCGCCTTCTACGGAAAAGTAGCCCGTACCCGTATCGAAAGTTACCGTGCCCGTATCGACGACAATGCTTGTGTTGAGGTAATTCCCGGAAACGAAGATGGCGCCTTCATTGGAGAGCCATTCTCCGGCTACGTCGACGTCACCAACCTTTACTACTCCGGGAGCTACGAAGGCTACGCGACCTCCGGCTGAACCTCGCATTTGATTGTTTCCGGAAATTTTTATTCCTGATCCGGCTTTGACTTCGACTCTACCATGATTAAATATACGAGCTCCTTCGAGCCTTACTGATCCGCCTGATCCGGAAGCAGCGACACCGACTCCGTTCGATCCGTTTGCGGAAATCGTTACGTTTTGGTTGACTGTCAATTCGCCCGAGGCTTTTAACCAAATCCCGCCGCCGCCGGCTCCGGCTCCACCCGTTGCCGAAGCACCACCGGAGCTGCCGCCCAATAGGGAAACGAGAGCTCGGTCCCCGTAAATCTTTGAATCACCTGAACCATGACCCCCGTGAGCGGCGCCATGGCCTTCGGGCGAGACTTGGGTAGCTGCTCCTGGACCACGGCCTGCTCCTGCCCCTGGATCGTCTCCGCTATAGCCCCCCAAACGACCGATACCTCCATTTAGTTCGGTTGCATGAGCACCATCTGCGCGAATATTCGTACCCACAACAAGATTTCCTGCAGTGGCTTCCAGTACAAGGGCGTTGCGACCTTTCAAGGTAACAATCACTCCGCCGCCAAGTTCTATATTGGTGAAAGAGAAACGACAGGTTGAATAAGACCAACCGATCCCGTCTTCCCCGATGTGCGTCTTGTCTTCTATGATGCCGTAGGCTATGTCTCCATCGGAATGGGTAAGCACGCCCATGTCGGTATCGATGACTATCCCGCCGGTGTAGAAAACCATATCTTCCAAGTTGGAAGGGCGAGTAAAACGGGCACCGCCGGAAGTGCCGGGAGGACTACCCGTGCCACCTTCCAGTAGAACATTGCCGGTCCCGAGATTTTCGAAGTTTTCCGTGCCCTCTAGATAGATACGCCCACCGGCACCGCCTCCGGCGCCTCCCGATACGTCGACTGAACCTAATGCGGTCATGGAAAAGTTTTTCCCCTTGAGGTAGATGGCTCCCCCCGAACCACCGCCCGAACCTGAGGAACCTCCACCGCCGTTTGATGAAATGGAAGCGTTTACGATCAAGTTGTTGGAGGCTACCACTTTCAGGGCGCCGCCACCACCTCCTCCTGCGGAACTCCCGTTGCCGCCACCTCCTGATCCACCCAAGAGATCGTCTAAGATTCCCTTGCCATAAGGTTGGCCGGATGTCGCGGTAGCTCCGCCGCCTGTGCCTCCGTAACCTCCACCTCCGTTGGACCCACCTCCGGGACCAAGACCTCGAGCGGCGAGATCGCCGCCGGCAAAGCCGCCGGCAAAAGAGGTTCCTCGGAGGCTCGGATTGCCATTCCCTCCTGATAGGTTGATTGGGACTCCCAGTTGGGCGTCCCCATCAGTGGCAAGAATTTCCAAGGCCCCGTTTCCTTTGACCTCGATTTCGAGGTTACCCATCAACTTGATTTCATCGAAGGTGAAGCGACAAATGTCGTAACTGTATGAGTTTCCAATAGAATCGGTATACGAAGAAGTACTGATAACTCCGGTTCGGGAATCGCCGCCATCGTGTTTCCAAGTACCCTTGGTCGTATCAATGACTAGTTTTCCCGTATCATAGAACACCTTGTTCTCGGCCACGAAACTGATCGTGTCGTCAGCCCAATCCTGTCCACCGTCGTTGGAACCGAAAACTCGATAGTAATAGGTTTGCCCCTTTCCCAATCCTTCGACGTCGATGGAGAAGGCACCTGTTTCCCTGACCCAGAACTCGACTTCGCCCCAGATATGTCCCCATCCCTGAAAGATGGGTTCTAGGCGGATGGCTCTGGCCATGATGCCATCCATGGGAATGTCCATCCAAGTTCCAACGCTTTGAAGACCAACTTGTCCGGGTACTGTCTTGATATTCGTGAAGGTCAAGTCTTCATCGGCTGCGTGAACTGTGACTTCCATTAATTCGTCTCCCCTGTCACGAGGCATGAAGTAAATACGAATCTTTTCCAGTTCACGTTCCTTTCCTAGGTTAAAGGTAAGGCTTGTGTTTTCCTTATACCAGGCTGTCCAAGTCGATCGCCAACCATCGGCCGGCAATTGGCCGTCCAATAGTTTTTGGGCAGGGTAAGTCGTAGGATCTTGGTTGGGAGCGGGATCAGCTATGACCGTAACTCCGCTAGTCATTTTCGTAAGTCCCACGACTGCAATTCCTGCGTCCACGTCGTTGTCCCAGTTGGAGGGATTCGTGCCACCGTCGTTAGCTCCCCAGTAAACTTTTACGTTGGCTGCAGGATTTACGTTCATAGGTGCTTGAGACTTGAAGGCATGGGCGCCTGGCAGACGGTTTTGAGCCCCCCACTTGTGGGATAGGTAAGCTTCGATTCTTATCATGTCTTCATCCGAGAGCGACTCGGAGTAGATGAGCAATTCGGCCAATTCACCATTCCAGTAGCGGTTTGCAATATTCCTGTCGTTGGTGAAATTGCTTGCTTGAACGGGACCGTTCGGTCTTACCGCGACTACACTCACTTCACCCGTGGAGAAGTCAGTGATGAGTCCATCTCGTTGGTTGCCGTTTACGCGCAAGATCCCGTTGTAAAGGTCGGGATGAGCATTGGCGATTGACCAGACGCGACCGTTGGCGGAATGAAAGTCAAAAGTCGTAAGGTCACCCAACAGGAAGGCATCGTTGTTGACGGTCCGGTTCAAGGCCAAGAACACGGTTCGTATGTCGCTCATTGTGGGGAAGGATACGAAATCATCGGTACCATCGAATCGAATGGCTCCAAGCCCGTTGATAATGCCGGGAAGGTAAGTCGGTTGATTGCCAAGGGTTGGTTGGCTTGCATTGTTATCTCTGCCGGATTTGTCCGCCCAATTGTCGATTCGCGTTCCAGGCAAAATGGCGTCTTCCAAGTCGTCCCCGTCTACGTCGGAGGCATCCAGCCAGAGTTTTAGTCCACCGAATGCCAAAGGCGTAAATGGACCAAGCACGATACCAGTTCCCGGGTCGACGAGGCGTCCGTTGAGACTGGCGGAATCATTATCGACGTTGCTCGGGGGACGGTTGACTACTGTTGGCACAGTCGTCTTTGGGGATGTGAATTTCTGGGTGGAACCGGAGGTAACGGTGCTTCCGAAACTAGGTTTGGAATCTTTCCACGGGTGATTGGCGGGCAGAGGCGTACCCCACTTGTGCGCCATATAACCTTCGATTTTCAAGCGATTTTCATCGCTCAGAAGACCGTGAAACATGATGAACTCGGCTACTTGGCCCTTGGATGATTCTTGCGTGGCACTGCTCATGGCGCCAAACGACAGCCTTTGAGGCATGAACCAGTTGTTGTTGGAGTTCGTTTTTGCCCCATTTGTGTAGGATCCTTCCACGGTATCTGTCCAAACTGTCGTCGATGGGTCGGCGGCGATGTTCCTGCCTTCTTGCCGGGCTTCAAACAAGTGAAAGTTGGTGTCTGCAGTGGTACCTTGGTCGATCCAACCATCGAAATAGAATCGGCTGACGCGATTGCCGTGATGTCCGAAAAGCCAGTTCCCTCCATTGGAAGTGATCACGCGGTTACTCTGTCCTCCCGAGTAACGAGATATGCCGAAAGCAGTGTATCCGCCCGCTCTCCAATCTGCCGCGTTGTTAGCGCGAAAGTCGTAGGAGGTGTACATGCGGTCGTTGCCATCGTAATCGATTACAGGTTTGTTGTTCAAGATGGAGAGCGCCACCATAGGGTCGCCATCGACATTCGTCATGTGCCGAGCATAGGAGGATTTATCGAGCCATCCTAAGATTGTGGCGCCGGCAGAAAGTCCATCGGGAACGTCGTCTGCATCAATGTCGTTTGCATCCAGCCAAATCCCGGGGTCACCGGGAAGGTCACTTAGCAGGGGCTGAGTTCGAACGAACGAGGTGACTCCGGTCCAGACTTCGCCCGCTGTATTTCTAGCCATCAAACGCAGGTAGTAGGTCATCCCGGGAGTCAGGTCACCGAAGTTAGCCGTGTAAACGCCAAGACCTTTGGCGCCTTCTTCCAAGCGGCGAGCCCATCCATAAAGGTCTTTTCCTTGATCCAGGACGTCGGTAACTAGGAACACCTCCGGATCTTCTCCGCCCGGGGCGATGATTTCGTATTCTATAGCGGTGGACGTAGAGGTGGTTGTAGTCACGCTGCGAATAGCGATTTGCGGAGGTATTGCATTGACGGTGAAGGTATGCTTTTCTGACGGGTTTTGGCCGTTTGCATAGATTGCGGTGACGGTTGCCTCGAATATTCCGGAGCGTGAAGGCGTTCCCGAAATCACTCCATCCTGAGGATTCAAAATAAGACCACCTGGAAGACCCGTAGCCGTGAAGGCTAGAGGTGGAGTGGTGGCGTTTACGTCATGACTGAATGGTTGATCGGCATCCGTGGTGAAGATCAATTCCGTAGTAATGGCATTTGGACCAATCACGGATTCGTAGGTCGGAAAAGACGGTATGGCTTTCTGGTTGTCGTAGGTTGCTTTTATCCAAGCATCCGAACGGGACTTTGACGCGAGCTGCACTTCGTCTAGGGCAGATTCAACAAGTCCTTGGGCCAATGTCCAAGGTAAGGCGGATATGGTTGTTCCCGCTCCTGGGGAAAACGATACTTGTCCAGTTAAGTTCCCGTCGACGTAGACGCTAGCCAATCCATTTGTCGAGTCCACCACCCCGGCAAGGTGTCGCCATTGTCTCTCGGTTATCGAAACCGAAGAAACTGGCTTTACGGACGATCCTGAAGTGGCATGACGAAGTGTCGGTTCAGCCACCCCCCCGAGAGTTAGACTTTCCTGAGAACCATGGGAGAAAACCGTCAAGCCGCTTACGTCGGTTGAAATAGATCCGTCTAAGGGAACGTTGAACCATCCGTCTTGCGTGGGGTCCGTGGGATCGATTATCGCCCAATCGACGGTAGGGGTTTTTATCCATGGTCTGATTCTCGAACCACCTCCCCATTCGCCATGCGCGATGGCAATCTTATAGGATTGTCCGGCTATCAATGGAATCAAGCCCGAGGTGAAATTGTTGATCCCGCCCATCATCTCGTTTCCTGAGTCGCCGGCGGTTTCGAAGGTCAAGTCTTGATCCAGATCCAGCCAAATAGTGGCGCGATCGTCTTTGTTTGTGCATCGGAATTGATAGTCACCTGTCTCGGGCGCCTTGAACATCCCGACGAACAAGCTCATGTAATTATCAACGTTCGTTATGCCAATTCCGGCGGCTATGAATGCGGCGTCTCCATTGATATAGAAACCTTGCCCGGGACCTTTGCTCATTATGCGAGAGCCCGTAGGGGTCAGAGCCATCAGGCTTTCGATATTGTTGAAGTAGGAATCGTTCGGAACCATTTGGAATCCACGACCATGAAGAACGTTAGGGAGTTCGGGTGGCAGGGGATCTTCCAAGCGTAGCCAAGTGGAGAAGCTGTAGTCTCCCTCTTGCAGGTCGTCCACGGTCGATGTGGAAGGAATCGACAAGAACGTATCGGGACCGCCTCCAATGGTACGTCCCGTACCGATTAAACCCGTTAGTCGGTCGATGCCGTCGTTATCATCGGCATGGTTTCGGTAAGGCGAAGAATCGGTCAAAACGCCTGCCGTGTCCATTGCGTGGAGATGCCAAACGCCTCGGTAGCCTGCAGACCAGGTGGAACCGTCGTAGGCATAGGTGGGAGCTTGCGCGGCATGCCCGGAATGACCCCAGTGGGCAGTGACGTTCAAGTCTTGCGTAAGCTCTTTTACTCTTACCCAAGCCAAGAGTTCTCCGGTTGCTTCGTTCCATTCGTCGATTTCATAGGCAAGTTCATTTGCTTTGTCGTCGTAGAAACGAAGGTCGTTGCCCATGGGGGATTGAAAAGAGCGGAGACTGAAGTTGGATACGTTGTTCGTTAACCTTACGAGAACGGGGAAATCCTTCAAAGTTTCGTTACCATCGTAACCCTCGAAGGCCATGGTGGTCTTGTGGGAGAACTCATTTACGTTGACCACCACTAGGTTGACAACTCCTTGGTCGGAACCTTTGGCATTGCTAGCGGTAGCGGTAATGTTTGTGGAGCCACCCTGAACGGGTACGCCGCTGATCTCGCCTGTGGCTACGTTTAGGCTGAGACCGGCAGGTAAACCGACCGCGGCAAACTGGTTTGCATTTGGGAAGGTTTGAAGAAAGTGGGAAACGGTACGGTTGGCGTCGTTGGCAAACCCTCGAATAACTTGGTTGGGAATCAGGATTGGCGGTCCCTGCACATCGGCAACCGCCACAAAGTTGGCTTCGGGGATTTGGCTTAGGTAGGACGCCTTTAGGGAGGCTGCAGACTCCTGTTTGAGAGAGATTCTTACCTCATCAATCCAACCATCCCAATAACTTCCACCTGTTTGAGCGGATCCAAGCCGAAAGTTCTCAACGGGACCGCCAAAAGGACGAGTTCTTGCAAAGCCCGACATCCACTCTTCTCCATTTTTAAAGATGTACATGGAACCGCTGTCGCGATTCTTTTGAAAGGCCCAGTGCACCCACTTGCCTCTGTACTCGACGTCGTCTTTTTCGATGCGGTCTATCCCGCCTACGCCGGCATCCCAGTAAATGCGACCGTTGCTCCATGGGTGGTGTATGTTGAGGTGCCTGCCAAGGTCTGAACCTGATTCCATTACCGATGTGTTTTTTGGTAAGCTTGTCCCGCCATAAGTCCAAAAGGAAATGGTGAGTTCCTTGGAACCGCCGGGAGGGTGCGACTCGAGGGGAAGATTTACGTAATCGTTGGTTCCATCGAAGGAGAGAGCTTTTCCGATGACGCCCGGAACGCGAGGTTCGGAGGGAAAGTTTATCGCCGTGCCGTGAAGGCTACCTCTCGATTCGCGAATAACTGTTGGATCGTCGCCATCCATGTGCCAAACTGCATGGTAAGTGTCCCACAGGGAACCATCTTTGCAATATGCCGGTTGCGTAACCGCGTTGGCGTTGCCCCAAATAGCGGTTACGTTGGTTGAATTCGCTTCAAGTTCCGGTATGCGTACCCAGAATCCGGATGTGCCCGAAGTACTCCACTTCACAGGTTCGTATTTTAATTCCTCGGCTCCATCGTGACCGACAAAGCGAAGGTCGTAGCCGGCGTTCGAGGCGAATTGCTCGTAGGAAAACCCCGGAATGCTTGGACTTATCTCGAGGTAAACCAAAAAGTCGGTCAGCGTTTGGTTCTCATCGTAACCGGGGAAGCTGACTACGGAGGAGTATTCCCAGCGGGTATAATCTTTAACGTGTATCGTAAGTAAGCTTGGTCGACTTCCCGCAGCATTGCTTGCTTGAATAGTTGCGCCATAGGTTCCCTCAGCCGTAGGGGTGCCCGAGAGAATCCCTGTGACTGGATCCAGAGATAAGCCGGGAGGCAATCCTGTAGCGGTAAAGGAATCCGCCGGCCTGTCGGTAGTTATCGGAAGGGTGAGCAGTTGATCCTTTAGGACGGAAAGTTCAGTTTTGCCCAAGATGCCCGGGCGATTCTCGAAAGTGGGAGGTTCGAGCTTGTGTGCATGAGAACCCGCCAGTTGCTCGGCAAGCCCCCACTTGTGGGCTAGGTATCCTTCCACCATAGCGACTTCTGCATCACTCAAGGCGGTTCGGAACACAAGGATTTCGCCAATTTCGACACCGCCATAAGATCCGATGCCGTCTTGATCTCGGGCACCTATCACAACGTCATCGTCGGTGGGAGGAATGGCTCCTCGATCATCTATGCTGTATTCAAGGTTTCCGTCCGCCCATTGGTTGCGCTTGAAGCCGTTCATTCGGGCTGCCCATACGTGGGTTTCACCGTTTATGTTGGTGCCACCAAATTGACCGTCGTTACCCGTAGTTCCACGAACCGTGAAAGTGGCGTAATTGTTGTTCGGTCTACGGAATTGCCAACCAACGTTGTTTTCGCCTCGTTTCGAAATAATGGGACGCCAGTCGGTTAGCGTCTCCCCTTTGGCTACGACGAACAAGGTTACGGTTTCATCGAAGTTGAAGGGGGCTGAGTCGGTTACCCGAAGGTATTGATCCGTACCGTTGAACTTGGCTATTGATTTTCCGTTCCAACGATTGGGAGCCACGGCAGGTCCATTGCCATTGCCGGCGTGATGACCTTTGCCTGACTTGTCTCGCCAAAAGTTCAAGTTTCCGCCGAAAGGTTCGTTGGAAGAGTTGCCGTCCCCGTCCATGTCGTTACCGTCCAACCAAAGGAGCAATTCTTGGGAGGGGAGGGAACTGGCCGTGAAATCGAAGTAACCGGCATCGAATGAGGAGACCTGCGGAGACCATGTTTCGCCCGCTGCGTTTTGGGCTCGCAAGCGATAGTAATAAGTCTGTCCGGCAGTCAATCCGGTTACAGGAACGTCAATGGTTCCCAGATCTCGAATGCCGAGATTAACCAAATTGTCCCATTTGCTGTTGTCGGATGCATTCACCTCGGTATTGAAACCTGCGTCTTCGTCTCCCCAGAAAACTTGTACGAGTGGGGCATCGCCTCCGAGAGTTAAGGTTGTTTCTAAATCACCATTGAAGATGTCGGCGACTTCTTGGTCGGAAAGGTCGCGATCGTATACTCGCATATCGTCCATCATGCCGTCGAAATAAGCGTCGTTCCCCCAGTTGCTTCTTCCAATGTATTGCCTGTTCCGAACTTGGTTGTTCGGAACATGACCGTTGTAGCTTCCTTTCAATTCACCGTTCCGATAAAGTTTCATTACCCCAAGGGAATCGACGGTGGCCACTACGTGCTGCCACTCGTTGAGAGTCCAGAAGTCTTGCACAGTCAGCTGCCGGTTTGTTGTGTTGCGGCGTATGCTCCAGACGCCGCGATTATTGGTGCCTTCATTTGCAACGATTAGATTGTGAGTTGCACTGGTGCCAAAATCTATCATTCGCTGCCAATTGCCAAGGTTTCGCTTATAGACCCAACCTGCGAAACTAACGATCCCGCTAATTCGGAAATTCGGGGCTTGAATGTAGGCTAACGAACCACCGTCGAAGTCGAGCGCGGTGCCGAAAGCCCCTCCCATTCCTGCGGTCCAGGTGACACCCCCGTAAATGTCGGCGTCGGGGTTGAATCCGGTCGAGTCTCCGGCCTCGACTCCTGCTCCTTCGTCAAAACGCCAGTGAGCGATCAATCCTTCGGAAACCTCGGGAGGATTCAGTGAAATCGTGACTTGTTCTCCACCGTTGCTGGTGACTTGTCCGTGAAGAGTGGCAGAGACTTTGGTGCGATCAGTGGCGGGAAGAGCAACTACCAGTGGGTTGCCCACCGTGCGGAAGCTTTCCGCCTTGTCGGACCAATCCGATGCCGTTGCCCCGACAGCCTTAACTCGATAATAAACTGTGTCGCCCGACGTGTAACCTCCAACCTTATGGCTATGCTGACCTGCGCTAAGTTGTCCCAAATCGGCGCTGTTGGCCCACAAACCTTCGTTATCGGCCCGTTCAACGGGGCCCCAATAGACGGTGACGTCGGGAGCGGGACCATCGTAAGATATCAGTTCGAAATTAAGCGTGGCGTTTGAGTCGGTAACTGCGGTTGCCGGCAATACCTCTATAACCGGGGGTGCGGGTAGAGTGCCTGTGGTGAATGATTGAACGCCGGAGCCTCCGGCAAGAATTTCAATTTCGAGCGAAGAAAGTTCGGCGGGAAAGATTTGAGCATTGGACATGGAACCGTTGAAATCTCCCCAGCTCTCGACTGATGGACGAGCAATGCCTAGGGAAAGCGGGGACTTGTCGCTACTTTCGAGACGACCGTTGAACTGCGTCCAAGTGGAAATCTTGGCCCCATCGACGTAAAGGGTCATTTCAGAACCATAGGTCAAGGCAAGGTGATGCCATTGGCCGTTTTGTATACCGGCTTCCACTTCAACTGTTCCGTCGGAAGTTCCGGAACCCGAGTCGATGTAAATTTCGACTTTGGTGCCATCGGTACCGATTTCCAAGTTGTCGTTCGATGCCGAACTGCATTGCGCCAAGAGAATGTTGTTGATTGCGTGGTTGCTGGCAATCGGGTTTGCCCCTGCAATGTCCGAGTCGCGCTTGAACCAAACGGAAAAGGTGAAACGTTCGATGTTGTCCATGAGGTCGATGTCACCCAAATTGACGAAATCATCGTTACCATCAAAATGAAGGACTCTGCCACGAGTTCCGTCGATTACTGAGTTCGCTCCGTTGACTTGTCCATTGGCTTGCCCCATCTGATCCATGGCGGACGAACCCAAGTCGTCCAATTTCCAATGAAAAAGAGGTATTGAGGACACGTCTTTGCCGAGTGAAGATCCGGCTCCGTTAGTTGCCTTGGCTCGATAATAATAAGTGGTTGCAGGCTGAAGTCCCGTTAGGAAACCGGAGAAGTTTCCGGTGCTATGGGTTCCGGGCAAAGTGAGATTTTGGTCGAGAACGCTATCGCTTAATCCCCAGTCAAAGGACGCGATCGAGGGTTCGCCACCCGAATCATGTAGGGAACCATTGAGGCGAGCTCCAGTTGACACTACTTCGGTTCCGGCATGCGTCAAGGCTCGGGGTATTGCCGGATTGACGGTCAAGGTAAAAGTATTTGTGTCAGAACCCCAAATGTTCGTTGCTTTAACCGTGACGGGGAAAGCTCCGGCCGAAGTAGGTATGCCTGTTATGTTTGGACCTTGGGGACCGTGGGGAGGTTCGGTCTTGTAGGGGTGGGTGGTAGGCAAGCTAGTCGTCAGTCCCCACTTGTGAGCCAAGTAACCTTCGAGTTGCAGGCGGTCGGACTCATTCATTTTGTCCTGCACCATCATGATCTCGCCAAGTTCCCAACCGGAATTAAAGTTTATGCGGTCGAAAAGGACGTTTTGATGCCATTGGTTGGAAGTGCTGACTCCTCCAGGCTCTCCGTTAACCCACATGGCGAAGTCGTAGCGTTTGACTCGCCAACCCACCATGGAATAGACGCCGGATGGTTTAGTCGAATCGAGGTTGGGAGCATTGTTGTTGTAACGCATCAGCCTCCAATTGCCATTGTGAGCCAAGCGCCAACCATGATATGTGAAGAGCTCTCTGTTTGCTCCTGCATCGTTGTATTGCTTGCCCACGATATAAACGGTCATGGGCATCGGACGCGGATCGGGAATGGTCAGGGTGTCTCCGATATCAAAACGAGCCAAGGGTTTGCCGGCGAGTAGGTTTGGAACGACTACCGGGCCACTAAAGTTTTGCGTGGAAGCGTGTCTTCCGTTGCCGGACAGATCTTTCCAAGTTTTGATGCGTTCGACTTCGATTGTGGTGGTATTTCCATCGTCGCCGTTGCCACCTCCGTAAAGGTTGGTGACCTCCACGTCACTTAGGGCCACGTTGTAGACTCGAACATCATCTAGGAACTCGGCGAAACCTTGACCACCGCTTTGGTAGTTGCCGATGGCAAAAACCTCGCCGAGCCCGGCTCGATCACTTGTTCCTTGAAGGGTTCCGTCGACATAGAACTTGGTTTGGCTCGCATCCCCTACGGCCGCGAGATGGTGCCAAGCGCCTTGGTAGTTGACGGAGGGCATGTCGAATCCGGAGTCGCGGAAATCGCCGCGACCGTTGGCGAAAAGACCGAGGTTGTCGTTGCCGGAACCAATAATGATCTGGTGGTCGGTGGTGGAACCTCGCGTGAGCGTACGCCAAGTGCCGTTGGTGTAGAGGTTCTTGAACCAAGCGGAAATCGTGTAGGATGCATTGAGCGTGAGACCACCATTCCGGACTGCGGCGTGGGCGCCTGTGCTTCCCGTGGGAATTTGAAGGGAACCAATACCGAATTTTGCTTCTGCCGTGGAGAAGATGGCTCCGCCGCTCAAAATGGCGTCGCGCAGGATTCCGGAGATGCCGGAGTTGGCGGCATTCGTGCCGGCAGCCTCTTCGAATTTCCAGAAGCCGATAAGGTTTTCGGGTCTTGTCGTTACGCTCAAATTCGTCGTGAATGTCTCAAGTTCGATGGAGGTGTTGTCGTCACTTGCGTACCATGCCAAACTTCCGGGTATGCTTAGAGGAGTGTAGGGTTCTCGTGTGTCTAGACCGGGCGGCAACCCTGTGAACTCGTAGGTTACCCCGTAACCGGCAGAGGTGGAAGTGGAGAAAGGTTGTCCGTAAGTTGCGGTAGTGACTGCCGGATTTGATACGGATGGCATCTGCACGATTGCAGTGGTTCCTGCCCCAGCTTGGCGAGCTGCGGTGAGCGGCGCGCGTTCGGTTAGACCCATGTCGCCTTGGTAAAGATAATAGACTGCTTCGGGGGGAAGCGCTTTGCCATAGAGACGTACGTCGTCGATTATCCCGAGGAAGTAACCACTGTTGGAGTTAACGTTGTCTGGTACTACGCCGATATTCAGCGGTGCCGTTGTATTGACTCCCAGAACACCGGTTGCGTTCTTCTGTTGGACGAGGATGCCGTCGAGGTAGGTTGCAGCTGTGCCTCCCAAACCTTGATTCGTTCCGACAACGTGAACCCATTTGTTCCATGCTGACAAGTTCACGTCCGCTACGCCGTTATTTGTATTGGTTCCTTCATGGAAGCGATGGTGTATAACTCCTCTGGTAGCGTGATTGGAGTTTAATAACCAGAATGCGTAGTTGCGTCCGCCTCTCCCGAAGAGACCAGTTGCCCCTTCATTGTTTTTCTCCGGATAAATCCAGAAGGACACCGTGTAAGAGGAAAGATGTAGGGCGACGTTGTTGGGAATGACCACTCGGTCGTCGTTGCCGTCGAAACGAAACGCGTTGCCAATCATTCCGGGAACGCGGGCGGGAGAACCTGTGATCGTCCCATCCAGACCATTTGGTCCGGAGTCGGTGGCGGTATTGAATACAATTGATTCCTCGAATTTCCAATGACCAACCAAGTCTTCCGAGTGAAGCGCTCCCGAAATGGTATCTCGCACGATTTCTCCTCCGGTAACGTCAAGGGTGCCTTGCGTCAGGTTGCCCGGAGTCAATAGGGCAATGCGCCCTGCTCCTCCGGCTCCTCCGGAAGACATGACTAGGGCATCTCCGCCTTTAGCCGAAAGTGTGCCTGAATTGGAAATATTCGCCGCTTCGAGGCGTATGGAACCACCGGATCCGGCTGCCCCTGATCGGTAACCGGCGTACAGACCGTTGCCACCATCCACCGAAACCAATCCGTTGGAACCGATGGTCAGGTTTCCGTCCGATTGAATCCCTATTGCTCCACCGCCGCCACCGGAGTTGCCCGTTCCCGTAGCGCCGTGACCACCACCCGAACCACCCAATAGATAAGTTATTACTTCATCACCGTATGTGGAACCTCCTGTGCCCCCGAACAAGCCTCCCGTGCCTTGCCCGCCGTAACCTCCGCCGCCATTGGAGCGAAATTCCTCGAAACCACGTCCGCCGCCGGGACCTTGGCCGTCCATCGCCGGATGTTCGTTCGAATTGGCATCAGTATTAAGCATGCCTCGACCCGAGTCCCAACCGCCGGGACCGGCTCGACCTGAGTAGGTCCCTTGGGAACCCGAGGAACCGTTTAAGGAGATTTCGGTATCGATACTGACGTTGCCGGTGACCTTTAACTGCAGCGAGTTTCGGCCGCGTACCACGACGGAGACTCCGGAACCAAGAGTGATCGAGTCGAAAGTGAACGTGCATGTCCCGTAACCGTAACGGGCATCGCCGTGCTGGTAGGAATCGAGAGAGACTGCGCCGGCTCCCTTGGCTCCCGAACTGTGCGACCACGAACCTGCAGTGTCGAACACGAGTGTGCCCGAGTTGAAGGACAAGGCAGTGCTCCCGATGCTTTCGGGGCCAACGTAGACTGTACCGGGCAATCCGGGATATCCTTCTTCAATTCCTTTGCCGCCGTTAACTATTATGGAGCCCTGTTCCACGATTCCGTCCGAAATAATTGCTACGCGACCACCACCTCCGGCTCCACCCGCGCGGAGGCGATATCGCTGTCCTTGTTCGCGTGGATCCTGACCTGCTGAATCACCACCGCGAGCTTCCAGAGTGCCCAAGTTGCGAACACTTGTGCCCCGTAAACGAATTGAACCACCTGAACCCGCGCCTCCGGCCATGTAGGCGCCTTGAGTGGGATTAACGAAGACGGTACCTCCGTTCATGGAGATCTTAACTCCTGATTCTATGGAAACATTCCCAGTGGCGGAGATTTCGAGGACTCCACCTCCGGCTGCTGCCTCACCAAGATTACCCGAGCCACCACCGGAACCTCCGATTAAAACATCGAGCGCACCGGAACCGTAGAGTAAACCGGCAGGACCGCTTGTAGCCTGTCCACCTTCTCCACCATGGGAACCGCCCCCGCCAGTGTTTCCACCACCATCAGTTACTCCTGCACTAAAACCGCGACCTGGTCCTTGGTTGCCGCCATAGCCGCCTAAGCGGTTTTGCCCGACCCGATTTCCCTTCAATGCGTCGTCGCCGTAATATGGGTCGTGTCCGTCTAAGGCTGTGCCTCCTGCAATATGAGCGTTGGCCAACGTTGCGGCTCCCGAAAAGCTTTTCGCGATTGTTACGTTTCCATCTACTTGTAGTGAAAGCGAGTTTCTCCCTTCAAGAAGAACGGAGTCGATGTTCGAGCCGAAGAAGAGTCCTTCGGGAAAGTGGAATGTGGCAGTCGTGACGGGCCAAGCACTGCCGTCTGGGGCGACATAGGTAATCGTTGAGAAGTTTGCATCGAGAAGTTTGGATTCTCCTGCGCCTTTGTTCCAATAAACTCCGGAGTTGCTGCCCAGCTCATCGTCACCGGTGTGGATTCTTACGATGCCTTGGTCGAACATTTTTGTGGTGAATGATCTTGGCCCAGACCATACCGTTCCTGCGGAGTTCGTTGCTCTGAAACGAAAATAGTAGGTGTCGCCACTATCAATGCCCGTCAAAGCAGCATTGAAAATACCTTGGTCTAGGGAACCGAGGCTCACGTTCGAGTCCCAAGCGGAAGCGTTGGCATCGCCGTCGACTTTTCCATAGAAGGCGAAGACCACAGGGGCTTCTCCCCCGGTTGAATTCAAGTCTCCGAGTATAGTGGCGGAACGACCTTCGACTTGTTCTGCGCCAAGAGAGGTGATGATTGCGGTAGTTGGCGCAGCGGCGGATTGAAGATTAAGGATGGCAACGTTTGATCCTTTGGCATTCGTTGCCGTGATGGTTGCAGTGAAAATTCCTGCGGCGGCGGGTGTGCCCGTTATTTCACCGGTGGCGACGTTCAAGGTGGCCCAGAGAGGTAAACCTACGGAAGAATAACTGGTTGCGGGAGGAGACGTGGGGATCGCATAGGAGAAGGCAATGCCTTGAGCTACGGAAGCATTGAGCTCACTGGAGAGCTGAGGCGCTATTAGGTATTCCGTCGACGTGGACAGAAAGGTGGAACTTGGTTTCTGGTTTTCGGCCGAGAAGTGAATCCATCGTGAACCCCTTCCAACGTTGGAGATTCGGATTTCATCAATATTTCCGCTGAGGAGGGGAGAACCTTGAACATTTCCGCCGAATGAAACAGTTCCGCCAACAGATGTTGAAATGGTGCCGCCGGTTACGCTGGCTTGGGTTTCCGGTTTCCCATCTAAATAGAGTATTGATTCGGTGATGTCGGTAGCCCCGATTGGAAAGGTTACCGCAACATGGTGCCAAGTATCGTCGCTAACGGTGCTGGAGCTACTCACTTGGCCACCACCTCCATTCAAGTGAAGAGTGCCCCCGTCTATTCTCAATCGCCAGTCATCTAGGGCAGTGCCCCATCCCGCGATGCCACCCAGTAGGTCGCTGGTTTTTACCCACGCGGATATGGTACGTGGGGAGGGGCCAACAACTCCATTATATGCACCGATTGATATGCTGTCGTCCGTACCATCTAAAATATAACCAAGGCCGATGGCCGAGGTCGATCCACTGGTCGCTCCGTTGCGAGTCCCGTTCCGAGATCCCGTACTGGAAGCAACAGTGGGAGAAGGCGTGCTTTGCGAAAGGTGCCAAACGCCTTCGAAGTTCGTCCATACGGAACCGTCTGCACGGTAGGCCGGGGCCACTTTGTCCGATTCATTTCCCCAATAGGCGGAGACAACCTCATCCGGACTGGTGTCATTTAATTTTACCCAGGCGATAGACTCGCCTCCCACATCCCAAGTTTCAAGTTCGTGCGGCAGTTCTCGAA
>CAJQSI010000040.1 GCA_905612515.1 uncultured Opitutales bacterium
CTCGGCAGTTTCTTCGGAGACGGAATCCTCAACCCATCGCATGTAGATACCTTTGGCCGAAAAAGCTTTTAGGCCTCAAGTCTTGGATGAAGTTTGCCAGTCGTACTTTGGAATGAATTCACGTTCCTCGACATGCTTGCGGTCACCTTTGTGCCACCAGTAGAAAATGGGGCTGGCGATGAAAATTGAAGAGAAAGTGCCCGTTAAAATGCCGATTACGAAAACGAAGGCAAAGTCGTGGATGACTCCCGCGCCGAAAATCCATAGTGATAATGCGGCCATAAGGGTGGTGGCGCTAGTTATGATTGTGCGAGAGAGCACTCGATTGATTGCAATCAAAATGATTTTCCTCAGGTTCGTTACTGGATTCATTAGCAACTCCTCTCGAATCCGATCGAAAACGACGATTGTATCGTTTATGGAGTAACCTACGATCATCAGAATGGAAGCGAGCATTGGAGCGGTGAACTGGCCGGAGCAAAGGCTGCCATCTGAAAGATAACCCAGAAGGACAAAGAGCCCGACTGTCATCAACACATCGTGAATCGTTGCGATAACGGCACCCACAGCGTAACCGACTTCGAAGCGAAACGCTACGTATAGGAGTATTCCGAGTAGTGCGACCAATACCGATATGATGGCGTCACGTTGTATTTGCTCACTAACCGAGCCTCCAATTGTGTTCGAACCGACTTCCACCAAGTTGGCACTAGGATGGGCCTCATTCAGGGCAAGAAGAACATTGCTTGCATTTGCTTCGGTTTGGAGAACCAAATATTCGCCCTTGTCCCCGGAACCGACTTCGGACCGGTACAAATGTTGCACCTCACCAAGCTTTGAATCTTTAACAACTTTTTCTAAGTCTGCAGTCTCTATGCGCTGGTCGAAAGAGGCAATAAGCTCCTCTCCTCCCTGAAAATCAATTCCCAAAATGTTATCCTTTTGCTCGTTAACTGCAAATATGCCGATAGCTACGATTATCCAAGAGATGCCAAAAGCCAATCGCCGGTGTTTATGGAAATCGATTGGTTGCCGAGGTTCAGCTTTGGCAATTGCCTTGAGGCTGATCAAGTTTTTCACACCGTAGTGAAGGAGCAATTCCATGAGGAATCTGCTAACAACGAGAGCACAAAACATCGATACAAGTATGCCGATGGCAAGCGTGACCCCGAATCCTTTAACTGGACCCGTACCCAGCCATATCAGAATGGAGGCGGTTAAAAGGGTTGTGAGATTTGCGTCGATGATGGTGGAAAAAGCTTTTTCGTAGCCACCCGCCAAGGCCGCCTCAGCACTCTTTCCGGTACGCAGTTCCTCCCTGATCCGCTCGAAGATCAAGATGTTTGCATCCACTGCCATTCCCACCGTAAGCACTATGGCAGCTATGCCCGGCAGGGTGAAGGTGGCATGAAAGAGTCCTGCGAGTGCCGCCACAACAATAAGAACGTTTGTGGCAACGGAAAGCACAGCCACTACTCCCCCCCCTTTGTACCATGTAATCATAAAGGCGATGACCAAAACTGCTCCAAGCAGGCATGCCTTCGTACTGCTTTCCATCGCGTCTTCCGCTAGGGTGGGGGAGACCTCGTACTTCTCTCCGATGACTAAGGAAACCTTTAGGGGATTGTTTAAAATGTCTGACAGCATCTTGGATTCTCTGCGGGTGAAGGAACCCTCGATTACCGCACTCCCGCCATCAATGCGCTTCTTGACTGTTGGAGCACTTTCCAGAACTCCGTCGAGAACTACCGCCAATCGTCCGATTGCACCGGCCGTGTTGGAATTAGCTATTTCTCCAGTAAGTTTCCCGAACTCTTGTCCACCTTCGGAGGTGAAGTCCAGAGCTATGTACCACCCTCCCGATTGATCTTGGCGGGGAGCAGCTTTGTCCAATATGTCTCCATCGGCTTGCGGGTAGCGAGTTACCCAAGCAACTTCCTCGACGCGAGCATTGTTCCTCAATGCAACGAACGGAGTTCCGTCATCGTTTATCCACTCGTCATCCTCAAGTGGGTTGGCAGGAGCTGCGGGATCGATGCTCACCATATGAAAAGCCAGTCGAGCAGGGCGTTGGAGCTCTTCGATCATCTCAGGGTTTTGCTTTGTAGTGCGGTCAGGTATTTGTACTTCTATTGTGGTCTCGCCCTTCTTCCGAACAATCGTCTCTGCTACGCCAAAGGCGTTTAGGCGTTCACTCATAATCTCGACGACCTTGTCCATCGCGGAAGAATCGCCGTTTGCATTATCTAGAGTTGCATTATCTTCTTCAGCTGAAGGTTGGATTTCTAGAGTGAATGCCATTCCTCCTCTGAGATCTAATCCTTTTCTTATAGATGCTTGAGAATTGCGAAGGAGTGCGCGAAGAACAATTTCGTTACGCTTTTCACGATCT
>CAJQSI010000041.1 GCA_905612515.1 uncultured Opitutales bacterium
TCACGATCTGGTCATCCGTTCGGTTGACGCCGAAGCTCTGGCCCCGTCAGCCATACCAAAGGTGTTGCGGGAATGGAGAGAGCCTTGGCACAGCGAGTTCGTACCTCGGACCGCCTGGTCGCTCTTCAACGGCTTCACCGAAATTCTGAAGGGGAAGCCGCATCTATTGGCCGACCGAACGAGGATCCTTCACGGGGTCTTCGACGAAGCTCTGGGAATTGCCTAGCGGGTATGGTGACTGGGGTTAAATAAGAAAAGCCCGCTCCTTGTGGGTGGGCTTTTCTTAGGTGTCGGGTGAATTGACAGCAAGATGCCCATGGTTATGGGGGTATTGACAATACATCTGTGAAGATTTAACAGAAACTTTGCATAAAATGTTTCACGAATACGTTATCTAATTGAGAATTATTAAATGCTGAAGCTTAAGATAATCCTAATTCTTGCCGTAGCATTTATACATCTCGATAGTAAGCTGAAAGCCGCTGATGGGAATTACATCCGGGCCGACGTCGAGGATTTGGGCCTGAACTGGAAGCGTAGTGCTTGGTTCGGGGACTTTTATGATTCCACGGCGAATTGGATTTACCACGATGCTCTCGGCTGGCTTTACCCCTTGGACTCAAATTCGAGTTCGACTTGGCTTTATCACCCTAAGCTCCAGTGGTTGTGGACAAAACGAGAGTATTTCCCATGGATATATTTTCATAAGACCTCGACTTACCTTTATTTTAAAAACGTTTCCGGAGAAACATCCTTTTACGATCCGACTACAAAGTCTTGGGAGAATCTGGAGGGGCTATATTGGAACAGCGGAAAAATTGAAGACGTGAAGTTTGCCCAGTATCACGGTCAACCGTTTTTCGAAAGAGTAACTAGGATAGCTAGCGGAACAGATAAGGCTTTATTTAACCCAACCATAAACCGATCAGAGGAGAATCATCATGATGCCACTAAGGGTTCCCTCGGAGACTTTACGAGTTATAACTCTGAGCAATTAAACTTTACGTATTCAGTAAAATTTTTCAAGGGGTCCGTGTTCTTATTTGCGGGAGATAGGGGAGTTTTTAAGTACAATCAAGTAGATGATTCCGAAACGTCTTCCGATGGAAGAAAGAGTGGAAGGCTGGAATCTCCAGCTAGTGCGAAGGCTACTAATAGTTGGAATCCTAGGGCTGGGGAATTAAGATTGATAGCTGATACAAATTACGAAGCTGCAGGCGTAAGTAAAGTGTTTGCGGGTAACGGAAATGGATCTAGATACGGATATGAGAAGACCCCGTTTTTGGGAGCTTACGACGGGTGTATCGATAAAACTGGGACTGGAATGTTTATAGCTAGTGGGGTAGGCGGGATAAAGTATTGGAAGTTTGAGGACGTTGCAGCTACAGATTTAACTGGAAACACTTCCTCGATCTTTAAGCATATAGTGCGATTGGATGATTTTTTGTTTGTTGGTACGCAAGGGTATAGACAACCGGAAATCGGAAACGTGAATAAAAAACGTTGGGATGACTGGGCGGAGATTAAAGCGAGTGGAGACCCACACATCTACCCGGCGGATATAGGGGCAGAAGGAGTAAAGGTTTATAGAATAACGTCAGGAGAAACGCCAACGTTGGAGGAGTACGTAGGAAATGGACACTTGAGCGAGGGTGGAGGACAATTATTTACAAGCGTTCAAGTGGCAGTGGGGGGCGGAGGCATTAACTCAGTAAAGAAAGGGACCAACAGTGGTGTAGAAACCTCAATAACAGTCCCCCAGATAGACTATCCGCCGGACGCTACGGCAACCTTAGTGGTTTCCGGAGGTTCCGCATATAGGGCGGATGAAGATACGGAGATAACTGGAGGAAAGATCGTTTCAATCGGTTTGGAATTTTATAATTTCGACAATGCGAACACAGCAAAAACTGAAAGACATTTTAGGGTTAACCAAAATAACGTTAATACAAAAACCTTTGATGAATCCGTAATGGACGCAACCTCAATTAATAGTTTCGGATTAGGTACTGCTGGAGAACTCGGGGAGGGGGAGTTGGTGATAAGGGGTCAAGATAAACCTTTAATGGGATACACCATGAGAGATCTTTGCAATGCCCCTAGTGGTATCTCTTGGATCAAGCAAAAGGGGTTGGACTCATATAGATTATTTAATCAACAGGCAAAAGCTTCCACTAGACCCTATTTTTGGCCATCTGCAACAGGTTACAGTATAATAAAAAAAGATTTTAATTCCTTAAAAATAGAACTTAGTGATGTTATCGCAGCAATGCCCTCATCCTTAATAGATGTGAAGGGGGAGGAGATCATGGGTTTCTTTCAAGGGGGCGTAGTAATAAACGGAAAAAACTTTCCGCATATAATAAACAGTAAGCAAGGGGGTTGTGTGCAGGGGTTTAAGAACCACCAAGCAGGAGATTGGGCGCCGGATAGCGGCGGCAGAAATATAAATTACCAATGGTCATACGGCGCAGTGGATGTGGCGTTTGATAAAAAGACAAGCGCAGTATATGTGGCTGATTCCACGGAATTTACTTTAAATGGGGCTGGACCGGGGTACTACAATCCTTGCTTTTCGTCGGTAAATGGAGTCATGGCCGCTATGGATGGACTGGATCTAAGTGCTGGATTAATAGTCATGACTAGAGAATAATTCTGGAAAAAACTATCTGTCGTCCATTCATAATTAAGATAGTCCACTATCCCAACAACCGCCAGAACCGCCCTCTTCAACTCGTCGCTGAGATCACCCCATCTTTCGACGATCTGCGACAGCATACGACGGTCCGACGAAGACATTTAAGTGAAAATCCGCCTCGTCGTCCTCGTTTTTTGCTCCAAAGAAACAAAGGCATTTATCTGAAGGCCTTTTGGCATGCGGTTTTCAAGCTCAAGAAGGAGGCTGAAATTTTATACTTTTATTTATACGTTCGGGGACTTGACTTTGGCCTCGAA
>CAJQSI010000042.1 GCA_905612515.1 uncultured Opitutales bacterium
CGGCGGATTGGCCGGTAGTACCGATTACGATGGGCTTGCCGCGCTCGGCGGTCAACTTGGCTACAGGGAGGGTGGCTTCCTGCAAGCTGAAGTCGATCACCACGTCGCAATCGTCGATGACGGCGGCAGGATCGTCACCCAAGTCGACACCTGCTACGATTTGGCAATCCTTTTCGTCGGCGATGGAGGTGATGGCCCGACCCATGCGACCCCGAGCGCCGTTAAGCATGATTTTTAATGACATTGTACAGGAAGGTGAAATATAGGCGGGGATTCGATGCGTTGCTAGTCCAAGGGGAAATCTTTGGCGAGTTGAGAAAGGCGTTCGCTATTTTCCGGCTGGAGATGGCACAAGGGCAAGCGAACTTCGTCGGATTCGATCATTCTAAGGGTCTTCATGACGAACTTGGCGGGTACGGGATTCGGCTCGATGAAGAGTTCGCCGAAAACGTGAAGGTATTCGAGATGCAATCTCCGAGCCGACTCGAAGTCATTGGTTCTGGCGAGATCGACCATTTTAACGACCGGGGCCGGATAAACGTTGGAGGCGACGCTAATTACGCCCGAGGCGCCGCAAGCCATGAAAGGCAGGGTGAGAGCATCGTCGCCGGAAAGGATGACATAGTCCGGCCCGAGGGCGACCGCGGTATCCGAAACCTTGGCGGATCGTCCGCCCGCTTCCTTGATAGCGCAGATATGCGGATGCTTTTCGTAAAGACGAGCAACGGTTGAAGTGGAGATCTCAATACCACACCTTGAAGGAATGGAGTATAGCACGATTGGCTTTTCGGTGATTTCGGCGATGGCGCCGAAATGAGCGAGGAGGCCTTCTTGGCTCGGCTTGTTGTAATAGGGAGCCACTAGGAGGAAAGCGTCCGCCCCGGCCTCGTCGGCAGCTTTAGTAAGATGCAGGGCCTCGGCGGTCGAGTTTGCTCCCGTACCCGCAATGACCGGTACACGATCGGCGGCTGCCCTGACGGTTGCCTCCACGACCTGCAGGTGTTCCTCTTGAGACAGGGTAGGGGATTCCCCCGTGGTGCCGCAGGGCACCAGTCCGTTTATGCCGGAAGTGATTTGCCGTTCGACATGACGCTCGAGATCGGCAAAGTTAACTTTCCCATCCAACATCGGCGTGATGAGAGCAGTGTGTGTTCCCTTAAGTCGATTCTTGTCCATTCTTAATAAATCTGAAAAATAGTTTTTTTTAATACCCGCAATTGACTTGCTCTTTTCGGCAGGAATTTTTGCGTGGTCAACTCTTTTTATGGTGGACGTCAAAAGGATTCGAAATTTCTGCATCATCGCTCATGTCGATCACGGCAAGACAACTTTGTCCGATCGGCTGCTCGAAAGCACCCAGACGGTGGTGAAGAGAGAGATGAAGGAACAGCTGCTCGATTCCATGGATTTGGAGCGTGAAAGGGGGATTACGATAAAGAGTCATCCCGTGTCCATGACCTACCTGGATGCCAAGGGAGATGAATATCTCTTTAATCTCATCGACACACCCGGTCACGTTGATTTCTCCTACGAGGTCTCACGGAGCCTAGCGGCCTGTGAAGGGGCCTTGCTTTTGGTCGATGCCTCACAGGGAGTGGAAGCTCAAACCTTGGCCAACGCGCAATTGGCGGACACCCAAGGTCTGAAAGTCATCCCCGTCATCAACAAGGTAGATTTGCCCAGCGCCGACGTAAATCGCGTTTCTCGGCAAATTGAAGAAGTTCTGGCTATTCCTGCCGAGGATGCCTTGCTCGCAAGTGGGAAAAGCGGATTGGGAGTCGAGGAAATTTTGGAAGCCGTGGTCCAGCGCTTACCTGCACCTCGCTGGACGGGAAGCAAGAAGAGTAGGGCGCTTGTGTTCGATAGTCAGTACGATTCCTACAAGGGAGTGATATGCTATGTTCGCGTATTTTCGGGCATCATCTCTCGAAGTTCCTCCATTGTTCTCATGAGCGACGGAAGGAAGACGGAGGTAAAGGAAATCGGACGTTTTTGTCCACAGCCCGTCCCGACTGAGCAGTTGGCGGAAGGGGAGGTGGGTTACATCGTAACCGGCATCCGCGACGTTGCCGACATCAAGATCGGCGACACCATCACTTCCGCTCAAGACCCTGCCGACGAAATGCTGGCGGGTTACAAGGAGGTTCGCCCCATGGTGTTCAGCGGTCTTTATCCACTCGATACCAACGATTACGAAAAACTGAAAAAAAGCGTTGGTAAGCTACGCCTGAACGATGCCGCCTTTACTTACCAATCGGAAACTTCTGCAGCTCTGGGTTTTGGTTTTCGGTGTGGGTTTCTCGGTCTCCTTCACATGGAAATCATCCAAGAACGTTTGCGGCGAGAATACGATTTGGACTTGATCTCGACCTATCCCAGCGTCGTGTACAAAGTTTGCCTCACTGACGGGACATTCAAAGAAATAGATAATCCTCTCGAGCTTCCCGAGATTACCGAGATCGATCATATTGAGGAACCGACGATTCTGGCTCGGATTCTGGCTCCAAACGACAGTATCGGGGACATGCTTGCTCTCGTGAGCGAAAAGCGTGGTATCTGCAGCAATACGGAAACCATCGACGAAACCCGCGTCATGCTCACCTGTTCCTTGCCCTTGAACGAAATCCTGGTGGACTTTAACGACCGCTTGAAGAGCATCACCCACGGTTACGGTTCTATGGACTACGACATGGCGGAATACCAGACTGCGAGCCTACAACGCATGGAAATCATGGTGAACGCCGAAACCGTGGACGCTTTTTCAACAATTGTTCACGTAGAAAAAGCCGAAGCTCGTGGGCGCGTACTTTGCGAGAAACTGAAGGAAATTCTACCCAGGCAGATGTTCAAGGTGGCTCTACAGGCGGCAGTGGGAGGTAAAATTATTGCCAGAGAAACCATCTCGGCTATGCGCAAAGACGTTACCGCAAAATGCTATGGCGGAGACATTTCGCGCAAGAAAAAGCTACTAGAGAAGCAAAAAAAGGGGAAAAAGCGCATGAAGCAAATCGGCAGCGTAAGTATCCCTCAGGAAGCCTTCGTGCAAATTCTAAAGAGCTGAAGCTGTAGTACTTCCGGAAATACCACTTTGATATGACAACACCTTCTAACCAAGAAAACAAACCCGTGACCCGATCGATGCGGAAGGGGGCCAAGGAAATCCTGAGATTGGCCCAGAAAGCCCTTTTTTACAGACGGGATCTCTTGCCCGACGAAGATGTCGAGAAGTTCGACAAGCGACTGGTCGGGCTCGACAAAGCGATTCGTGAAAAGACCGTCACGACTGCGGAATTGGAAGAAAAAGCAAAAGACGTCGACGAAATCTTGGACAAGTGCGGAGGAGACTATTACCACAAGAAAAGTTGGGTGGAAAACGTAGAGATGCTACTCGTTGCTGCCATCGTGGTCATTGGAATCCGTAGTTTTTTCATTCAGCCGTTCATTATTCCCACAAACTCCATGTATCCCACCTACAACGGGATGCAACCGCACCTGTACGAAGATGCAGACGAACTACCCGGCATAGGCGGGCGAGTCCTCGACAAATTGACTCTTGGAGCATCTCATCATCGTCTGGAGGCTGAGTCGAATGGAGAGTTGGATCTGGTTCTTCAAGGTAACGGTAGTTTTCGCTTTTCCACGGAAAATTTCCCAAATGGAAAATTCTTCGTATTTCCCAGTCCTGTCAGGGAATATGTTTTTGAAATCGGCGGAAAAAAGCATGTGCTGAACGTTCCCTCGGAATTCGATCTTGATACCATTCTGGCCCAAAAATTTGCGGGAATCGACGACTTGAGGGGAGTTCCGCAAATTATTCCGCAACCACCGGGTTTGTACAACTCCGGCAGGTTGAGGTTGAGCGATAATTCTTTCAAACCCGGCGACGTCGTGCTTGCTTTTGACATTCTTCTGGGCGATGCGCTTTTCGTGGACCGGATGAGTTACAACTTCATTCGCCCCAGTTCCGGGGACCCCGCCGTATTTAAAACCAAGGGAATAGACGAGGTTAATAGACAATTAGATATTCCGACTCGATCTTCGATTGGTGAGGACAAATACTACATCAAAAGACTTGTCGGCGAACCCGGCGATGAAATGGAAATTCGCGTACCCGATAGCATATTTACGAATGGAACCGATCTTCGCGGCGGCACGCCCGGAATTCTGTACAGGAACGGAAAACCAATCGAAGGCGTTGACGCGTTCAGGATGAATCGGGAACGCGTCGAAAACCTCGCCCAAAACTCACAGGCGGAAAATACCACCAAATATCCGGGATATCGAGCAGATGGCTTGCTTTCCAACAAATCGCCACTTCGCGTTCCAAAGAAAACTGATCGAACCTCAAACCCAACCGGTCAAAACTTCTACTTGGCCATGGGTGACAATTCTCCAAACAGTCTGGATGGTCGGATGTGGGGTTTCGTACCTGAACAACAGATCGTAGGGCGAGCGTTATTCGTCTATTATCCCTTCACCAAGCATTGGGGACTTTCGAAATAAACGACTCGAGGGGTTTCTCGAAACTGAGGACTACATATTGATCGTTTTGAGAAATAATACCGAATTTAATAACAGTGCAAGTGATTGTGCTATAGTTTGTTGCAAGCTTACGGTTCGCACAATATGCATTATGTCTAATTGATGCGAATCGAATCGCTTTTGGCTTTGAGATTGAAGTTTTAATGGATGCATCCCTCCCCCAGATACCAGATTGGCTAAGACAGCGCTCGACTGGTCTTCTTCTGCACTTGTCGTCGCTCCCCGGAGAGTTCGGAATTGGAAACATGGGAAAACCTTCCCGCGAACTGATCGACTTTCTTTCCGAGGCTGGGTTCAGTCATTGGCAGATATGCCCCGTCGGACCAACCAGTTTTGGAGACTCACCTTACCAGTCCTTTTCGTCCTTTGCGGGAAATCCCTACTTTCTCGACTGGAATCCGCTTCTAGAGCTCGGTCTTGTGGAGGAAGACGATCTGTCCACCCTGCAAGATCTTCCTTGTGATTCAGTTGCTTACGGTGATTTATACGAAAGATTTTGGATCGTTGCTAGAAAGGCCGCTCTTCAATTCGAAAGCAAACGACCGAAACTTGAGTCAATATACGGCTCATACGAGGAATTTATTTCCGAAAAGAGCTCATGGATCGAATCTTATGCCCTTTTTTGCGCTCTTAAGGCCGAAAATGAGAAAAAGCCATGGTGGCTATGGCCCGAAGAGTTGCGGAACTTCGAAAAAGCCCGTCACCGATTGAGCGATCCGAAACTTTCGGAAGAGATAAACCTACATTATTTTCTACAATACCTCTTTTTCGGTCAATGGAAAGCCCTGCGCTCCTACGCTGACTCTCGAAAAATATCCATTCTTGGAGACCTTCCCATCTACGTGGCACCCGATTGCGCAGACGTGTGGCAACGTCCAGACCTGTTTCTATTAGACATAACCACGGGATTGCCCACTGCCGTGGCCGGAGTCCCGCCGGATTACTTCAATCCCTTGGGACAACTATGGGGAAACCCTCTCTATGACTGGCCTGCCCACCAAGCCGAAGGCTATGCATGGTGGTTGGAACGGTTGGCAGCCCAAAACGACCTGTTCGATGTCACTAGAATCGACCATTTTCGTGGATTTCACGATTACTGGAGCATTCCTGCCGACCACGATGACGCTCGTGAAGGCGTTTGGGAGTCGGGTCCGGGCAGCGAGTTCTTCGAAGTCGTGCTCGAGCGTTTTCCCGCCCTCCCCTTTCTCGCCGAGGATCTCGGATTGTTAAATGACGGGGTACATGCTCTCCGCAAGTCAACGAACTTGCCCGGGATGGCCGTGCTTCAATTTGCTTTCGATGGCGACCCCGCCAATCTTTATTTGCCTCACAACCTGTCCCGAGACTTGGTTCTCTATACGGGAACGCATGACAACGACACTTCTCTGGGTTGGTACGAATCGGCTGATGAGGAGGTGCGCGGCAACTTCCGTAGCTATCTTAGCGTCTCCGGTGAAGACGCGACCTGGGATCTTTTGCGAGCGGCCTATCGCACGGTATCCAACTTGGTTGTCGTTCCCATGCAGGATTTACTCTCGCTAGGCTCGGAAGCTCGGTTGAATCGCCCGGGGCATGCATTCGGAAACTGGGCTTGGAGAATGACCTCCGAGCAATTCGCTTCACTATCGTTCGAAGCTGCGACCTACCTTAGGGAGCAAGCCAAGGCCAGCGGTCGTCTCCCACTTGGCGCCAAAGCGTAAAGCCTTCCGAATCGCTTCTTCTCAAATGTGAATTTTGCGTTTCCCTTGTAGGGATTACAGCGTTTACACTGCAAATTATGGAAAGCTTCCTCTCAACCACCGATCTATTCATCTTCTTTGGTTCACTCGCTACCGTCATGGGCTTTGGTCTATGGGCCAGCCGACGGGGTGAAAGCTCCGAGGATTACTTTCTCGCCGGTCGCACCACACGATGGTGGGGGGTAGCAGGCTCCATATTCGGATCCAACGTATCCGCCAACCACATCGCCGGAATGATGGGCGTAGGTTACCTCGTGGGCTTCGCTCAGAGTCAATTTGAGATCACAGCGATAGCAGGCCTACTTCTTCTTTGCTACGGATTCCTTCCCGTTTATCGAAAGATGAACGTCTACACCCTGAGCGAATATTTGGGTAGGCGTTACGACGACCGCAGTCGCATGGCCTTTGCTGTCGTCATGATCGTTATCATGGTGGTCGTTCAGATGGTACCCGGCTTCTACTTCGGTTCTCGTTCCGTCAACCGACTTCTCCAAGGCGATACGGGTCGAAAGGCTGTAGCGGAGGCGATCGTGAATGCTAATGGATCCCTCGCCGAGATAAAGATCACTTCACCCGGCCGAAAATACGCCTCGGTTCCAAGAGTTGAAATTCAGAGTCCCGAAGATTACAAGGGCGTTGAGGCCGAGGCGACCGCAGTTGTCGAGGATGGTTCGATCAGCACCATTACTCTTTCCACTAGTGGGTCTAAGTACAATGCGACCACCCCACCCAAAATCCTTATTCAAGGAGGAAACTTGAACAATCCGGACATCGCTCCCGGCGACGTCGACCCCCAATACTACATGCTCGGCATAATCATCATGGCGCTTGTAACTGGAGGCTACGTCATATTCGGTGGGCTGCGCGCGGTCATCGTGACCGACGTTATTCAGTCTGTCCTTATGCTAGTCGGGGGGCTTACCGTGGCCTTCATCGTATTCGGCTTGCCTGAGGTCGGAGGGTGGTCGGGCATGCGGGCCATGGATGCCGCAGCAGCAGCGGATGCCCAAAAGATGCACCTCTATGAACCGAGCGACCACCCTAGCCTACCCTGGACAGGCATGCTGAGCGGTCTCATGGTGCTTCACTTCTTTTATTGGGGTACCAATCAGTTCATCGTGCAACGAGCCTTGTCTGCTCGCACCGACAAGGAAGCTCGCATCGGTATAATAACCGCCGGGTTCTTCAAGCTGCTCATCCCCTTCTTTTCGATCGGGACGGGCATAGCCGCCTACTACTTGTTCAAGAAGCAGGATATGAACGTGGCGTCCGACGATGTCTTCATCACTTTGCTCACGCAGTATGTTAAGCCCATTGGCTTCGGTGTGCTGGGGTTAGTCGCAGCGGGTTTGATCGGCGCAATCCTTTCCACAGTCGACTCCATGCTCAATTCTGCCGCAACGATCATCACCTTCGACATCTACAAAAAATATATAAATCCTGCTGCCGACGAAAAAAAATTAGTTTGGGTTGGTAGAGTATGGATCGCCATCTTCATTGTCATCGCCGGATTCGTCTCCATTCTGATCATGGACCCCAACTCCAAGTCTCCTTTCTTTATCTACGTGGCTGCCAACCAGATGAAGCTGGTATCCGGCTTGGTGGTGGCCTTCTTGGTCGGAATGTTCTGGAAGCGGGCTACCGGAGCAGGTGGCATTACCGCCATCCTCAGCGGACTCTTCTTCTCCTTTGCCTTCGCCCCGCCCCAAGGAGCGCCCTGGCCTTCCCTCTATGAGTTCACCTTCGCCAAAATTCCTTGGGTCGTCGATATGTTCGGGCCGAAGCTGAATTTCTTTCACGCCGCCTTCCTTGCGGCCATCATCGCTTTTGTGCTTCATATCGTGGTCAGTCTCCGAACGCAACCGGACAAAGAGAAAGGAAAGCTCACTTGGACGGAACTCGGTGGACACGACCCCTCCGTCCTCAAGAAAGCCGGCATCAAACTGTTGCTCACCTTGGGACTCTATCTCGTTCTTGCCCTAGCCATGGTCGGAGGATGGGTTGCTCCCATAGTTGCAGGGACTGTAGCTGCAATTTGGACATGGTTTACCTTCGCGGAGTTAGCCTTTGTTGCGGTGGTTCGCTCGCATGTCGAAGGTAAACCCATCAGCCTATTCTCCGAAGACCGATTCTGGGCCGGACTTCTGGCAGCTCTTGCCATCTTCATGATGTACTACTACTACTGATTCTTGGTCCGAGCCGAGCCCTGTTCGACAATCAGGTGAAAATTATAATGGCAGAAAGTGATCTAGACGTGAGAAGTTACTCCCAATGATCTCTCCCGCCCTACATGCGACTCTCACCAACTTAAAGACCAACCGTCTGCTATCAGGCGAGGCCAAGTCTGCACTCGCACCCTTTGTCGGGAAAACTTTCGCACTCCCCCTCGTATTCGTTTCTGCTTCCCGCACCTTCGGCAACCCTTTCGATCCTGTTTACGACGATGACCATACCCTTGTTTGCAGGCTCGAAGGCGAGGAAATAGAGGTCACCGTTCTCCTCGGAGCCGAAGAAAACGACCGAGTCGATAGCCTCGCCTCCAATGAGACATTCGAGGCCAAGCTTACCGTACTCGACTTCGATGCCCTTTACCAAAGAGCCATCTTCGGACAGTTGCTAGCCTCAACCTCAGTTTCCGAAGAACAGGAAGAAGTCACCGAGGAACCGCAAACCCAAATCTCTGAAGCA
>CAJQSI010000043.1 GCA_905612515.1 uncultured Opitutales bacterium
GTCCTTGCCATCTTCGTCGTCCTTGCCCTCTTTGTCGTCGTCCTCGAAATCGTCCTCCTTTTTCTTTTCCTCTTTCTTTGGTTTGGGTTGGGCCGCCATTTCCTTGCGGGCGTTGATGAAGGAAACGATGCAAAGAGCAACGAATATGAATAGCAGTCCGGCGGAGAAGAACATGACGGCCGGCTTCAAGGAAGAGGCGTGAATGATTCCGTTGGGGTCGTTCTTCAGCCAATTCATCTCGCTGACCGCAGGTAAAACCTTCTTGGCGGACATTACCAGACCAAGTAAGCCAACGGTCGCAGCAAGGTGCATGACGTGTTTGTGCAAAGCCGGTTTGGCTTCGGCGACCAGCACGCAAGCGATCAGGACCAAGGCGATGATGGCAGGTATAAGTGCCGTCCAACTTTTTCCGAAAGTCAAAGGTTCGCCCGCTCCGGGCGCGCCCTCGACGTTTATCCAGTTGGTCGAGGTTAGGGTGACGGGACCGATTCCGCCGCCGGCTTGCTCATAGATGAATCGAACCTTTGCTTTTTCAGGATCTACTGTTTCGAGCGCATTGAGTTGGCCGGTTTCGGCATTCTTCATAAGCGCAGTCAAGGTGTCTCCGGTTGATGAAGCATACCAGAAGGACTGGGTTTTATAAATTGGATTGTCGGGCCTCTCACTTGCAGCGTAATTACCTTGAGCGCGATCCTTGGCGTGATTCTGGTTTAATCTTTCAACCAACCAAAAGGCATGTTCACCCGCCGCATTGCTTGAGGGAAAGCCTCTTTCAAGGGTATGGGTTTGGTTTCCGTCGGACAGCGTGAACACCGCGTCGTCTGCCAGTGGGCCGACGATGTTTATCGAAAGATTGGGGTCTTGGAAGAGATAACCCACCAAACCAGTGATGATTAATAATGCACCGAGAACGAATGTCGGAATTTTTAGCATGATTGGAAGGAAACTAATAATGAGCCGATCAGGCAAGCATGGAAAGATTGGAATTTGTGCCTTCTTTCCGCTTTCCCGTCGTTGGAAAACTCTCTATGGTCCATTACCTTTTTTCAGAAATTTATCATTAGCTCGCTATTTCCAGAGACTGAAACCCTACCTGAGGTCGAGACCGAAGAACAGGACGAGTTGCTTCGCCCTTGGAAAGTGCTCGTGTTTAACGATCCCGTAAATCTCATGAGCTACGTCGTGATGGTGTTTAGAAAGGTTTTCGGTTACGATGAAACGCAAGCTACCCATCACATGAAGGAAGTGCACGAGCTTGGCAGGTCCGTGCTGTGGGTCGGAGAACGCGAGCAGGCCGAAGGTTACGTATACCAACTGCATCGTTGGCGCCTGCAGGCGTCGCTGGAAAAGGATGATTGAGTTCGATCTTCAGGTTTCCCCCTCTTTTCTCGAAGCCTTGCTGCCCTACTTGGGCAAGGTGTTTCGAGAGACAAGTGGACGATTTGCAGGGGAACGTTTTGCTCCGCCTGAGTCAGGCGACGAGGACTTGGACGCCGCTTGGCGCGAAGGATTGATTGAGGACGGTCGCTCCGATCGCTTGGCCTTTTCCCGTTTACTAGGGAATCCCAAGCTTGCCCGAGGTCAGGTGGAGATTCCCGTGGACGACGTCGATGATGCCCTCCGAGGAATGACCGAGTTGCGAATACATTTGCGTGAACACGGTTTGAATTCCGTGAGCGACGAGGACTTGGAGAACGGTCGCATTCGGATCGAAAGTTTACCGCAGAACGTGCGAATCGCCTATTTGGGGTATATCCTGCTGGCCGAAATGCAGGAACGGTTGATTCACGAGGTATCCTGAAGTCAATCGCCTCGTAGGATACGATTGTTGGCCACGGCGACGCCTCCCAACATTGCCCCGACGATGCCGACGTAGCCTTGGTCTGCTCCCGCCAGATACAGGTTGCCGAATCGGGTTGAGCCGTTCCTTGACTTGCGGGGTGAACCGTAGAGGGCTCCATCGAGGTGGCCGGTGAACTTTTTGATGGTGCGTGGACTGAAGATGTCCAGTAGTTCGGTGCGTTCCTCGAGCTCTTTCGCCATGGAATTTCCATTGGGCAGGTAACCAAGAGCAACTTCGAGCATGGCTTTTCGGCAGATTTCTTTTTGCGAACGATAAGAGTTCTCATCGAGCGCGACCCACTTTTCGTAGTTGGCCAGACAGGTGACGCGCAATTGACCTTCAGCCATTTGTTCCCCGTTGGGATACCGGTAGTTGTTTGGTATACAGATGACGCCCGAACGCGGATCCGTTAGCTCATCGGGACGTTCGTAGCGAAAAACGTCGGCGTCGTTATAGAACACTATGGTCTCCTCCCAGCCGAAGTCTGCGGGTTGTTTCTTGAAAACCGCGATGCTTTCGAGAATGGAGATGCGACTGACGTCATCGGCGTTTTCATCTTGCGAGGCGGAGGAAAGCATCCGTTCGGTTTCAACTACACCGCAGGTGGAAATGACGTGATCCGCGAATATGATTTCTCCATTGTCTAGTTCAATACGCTCCACGATGTCGTTTTTCGTTACAAAATGTTTAACCCCGAGGTTCATGCGGCGTTTTCCGCCTAGTTCTTCATATCGCTTTAGAATGGGGTTGAGGAAACGCCTAATGCCGTCAAGCGGGCGGGCTAATCCTTGGCGAAAGATGGCATCGAAGAGCATTACGAAACTCGCGAAATCGATGTCGTTTTCGACGGCCGAACCATAGTAGCAAGTCGGGCAAAGGAGAATCTCAATCAAGAGAGGTTCTTGAAGGTGTTCACCAAGAATGGAACGAGCGGAGACGTCGCCCGCAACTTCAGGCGAGTATGCATCGAAAGCCTCCATTGTCCGGAGGAGCTTTTGAAAACGATCTTGTTCGCGGGGAAACAGGCGTTCCACTTCGGAAATAAAAAAGCCGAACTCGTTGTCGAATTTCAGATCGACGTCCGGAAAGGCGATCCTCGAGAAACTTTGCGGAGACAAGGCCAGTTCCTCGAACGGGATGCGTAATTGACGACAAAGACGAATCAATGGTGAGGCTTTTCCGGAACCTTTTGGCGGGAAATTCGTTACTGCGTGTAGACCCACGTCGAATTTGCGTCCTCCACGCGCGAAAAAACTGTTTAGTCCTCCTACGACGTAATGCTTTTCCAAAAGCAGTACGCTCTTGCCGAACATGGCCAAGCGAAGGGCCGATGCAAGACCAGCCATGCCGGCACCGACGACGACTACTTCGAAATGCTGCCCGTCCAGGGCTTCGGGTTTCCGACGCGCTTTGGGCAAGGGGTAGGGCGGCTAAGGCTTAGGCGACCGCCTTGGCCTCGAATTTCGGGAACAAGTATTCTGCCGAACTGTCGAGAGATTCAAGTTGTCGATATTCGGCTTCGGGAACCTCAATGCCATGCTTCTTGCGCAACTCCATTACAATATCGAGGAAGTCCATCGAGTCCAAATCGAGCTGATCTCGCAGACGTATCTCGGGCTTGACATCAGTCAAATCCTCGTCGGGAGCGATCTCGGCAATGATGTCCAAGACGATTTGTTTTACCTTTTCTTTATCCATTTAATTGGGAAAAGGAATGTTGATAGGCTAGTTGTGAAACTTTTTCAAGATAAGAACTGAATTGATTCCAAGCATGCCGAAGGAGTTGTTGAGAATCACTTCCACGCCTTTCGTCTCTTTCGCTTCATCACAAACGAGTCCTGGAAGGTCGCAGGCAGGGTCAAGTTCTTCGACGTTGATGGTTGCGTGAACCATTCCGTCGTCGAAAGAGGGTAGGTTGCCCGCCAGTTCAAGAGTTCCGGCCGCTCCCATGGCGTGTCCGATGAAGCTTTTGGTGTTGTTGACAAAGGTTCCCTCACTTGCTCCGAAGACGGCTCGCAGTGCGGTGCACTCCTGCTCGTCCCCTTGGGGGGTGGAAGTCGCATGGGTACTCACGATATCCACGTCGGCGGGTTCCAATGCCGCCTTTTTTAATGCCAGTCGGATGCATTCTTCCTGCCTCTCGGGATTGGGCAAAACGTAATCGGTACCATCCGAATTCAAACTGTATCCGGCAATTTCTCCTAGAATTTGAGCTCCACGTGCCTTGGCATCTGAAAGACGTTCGAGAACGTAAAGGCATCCTCCCTCGCTCACCACGATGCCGTTCCGGTTCTTGTCGAAGGGTCGGCTCGCCTTGGTGGCATCTTCGTGTTGAGCGAGAGCCCCTTGGCTCTTGAATCCTGCAAATATCCCATAGGCCCGAATACTTTCGCTTGCGCCACCTGCGAGGGCCACGTCGCATTCGCCGAGACGAAGCATTTGAGCGCCCTGTATGATTCCTGCATTACCCGCGGCGCAGGCGGCGCCCACAGTATAGTGCGGGCCGGTCAGACCAAGATTGACGGTGATTTCTCCGGCGGGATTGTTCGCTACCGTTCGCGGGTTGTGGTGGTGGGTCCAAAACTTGACGTCTTCATCGTAATGGTCGAACAGTTGGCAGACCTCCGTTTCCGTTTCCACGTTTCCATGTTCGGTGATGCCCACGTACACACCAATCCGAGATCGGTCGACTTCGGCCGGTTCGATACCTGCATTGGCAAAAGCTTCATTAGCGCAGTAGATGCCAATGCTGCCTGCTCTGGTACCTACGCGAAGTTGTTTGCGGGACTGATGCCGGGTAGTTTCGAATTCACAGACGCCTGCCGGCAGATCGCCCATATTGCGAACGGGAAAGCGCGTAACCCCACTACGACCCGCCAAGAGGTTTTCGCGCAAGGTGGCCAAATCGTCTCCCAGAGGGGAAGTGAGTCCCACGCCAGTGACAACAATACGTTCGTCGAAATAATTCATTATTGGTCTAGAATGCTTTCAAGCAATTCATCGGATACTTTCAGAAAAATTCTTAACTGTCGAAACCTGAAGCAAGGCCTTCTAGAAACGGATGCCATAGGCGTCGATACGCTTACGAAGTGTAGCCCGGGTGATGCCGAGCAGGGCCGATGCTTTGACTTGATTGCCTCTCGTCTCGATCAGAGTTCTTTGAATCATCTCTTTTTCTACGAGCGCGAGGAGATTCGAGTCGGACATCTCCCGTATGTTTGCGTAGGCTAGATCGAAGGACTCGGAAGCGGTAACGCTGCTCGTCGAAATGGTTTCGGAAGTGGATTCGCTTTTGTCCGCCTCGTTAGCTTTGGGCTCTATCCGAGATCCGAAATTTGGTGAAGAACGGTCGCCGCTTGAAGAATTCTTGTCTGCCTGAACCGAGTCACCAGTGGATCGCTTGGCTGCGTTTACGAGGGTGGGCAAGTCCTTGCGAAGGATGCGTTTTCCTTTGCTCACGACCGATGCAGAGTGAAGGGCGTTCTCCAATTCCCTCACATTGCCGGGCCAATCGTAATTGCATAAGGCATCGAGAGCATCCTTGGAGATTTCCTTTACCCCCGTCTTCTTCTCTTTATTCAGTCGATGGATGATGAAGTCGACTAGTTCGGGAAGGTCTTCCATCCGCTCCCGGAGGGGAGGGACCTCTATGGCGACCACGTTCAGCCTGTAATACAAGTCCTCTCTGAACTCCTTGGCTTTCACCATTGAAACCAAATTCTTATGAGTCGCTGCGAGGAGGCGAACGTCGACTTTCTTTACCTTGGTACCTCCCACTCGCTGAATTTCTCCTTCTTGGATAGCCCGTAGAATCTTGGTTTGGGTAGGGAGGGTCATGTCGCCTATCTCATCAAGAAAAAGAGTACCTCCGCTGGATAACTCGAATTGGCCGGCCTTTGAATCCGTCGCTCCGGTGAAGGCGCCTTTTTCGTGACCAAACAATTCACTCTCGATGAGGTTTTCAGGGATGGCGGCGCAATTTACGGCAACGAACGGACCTTTCGCGCGGTGACTGTGACGATGTACGCAACGTGCAATCAATTCCTTGCCCGTGCCGCTTTCACCGGTTATCATGACCGTTGCTTCGCTGGCAGCAACTTGGCCTACCGTTTTGAGGACGTTTTGCATGGCTTCACCGCTTCCTGCAATGCCTTCGGCATAATCGGCGGAGTTCAGCAGATTATCTTTTTTCTCACCTGATTCGCGAATGTCTCGGCTCGCCTGCAAGGCCTTGGCCACGAGTGACTCCAATTTCTTGAGGTCGAACGGCTTCAACACATAGTCGAATGCACCATGCTTCATCGCTTCGATTGCCGTTTGCGTAGTGCCGTAGGCAGTCATCAGGATGACCATAGACTGCGGAGCCGCTGTCCGTAAATGCTGCAGAGTCTCGATGCCCGAAATCCCTCCCATACGGTTATCCAGAAAGATTACGTCGGGATTTATGGTTCGGGCTTTCTCGATTCCTGTTTCTCCACTGTCTGCGGCCGTTACCCTTGTCCCCAAGTTAGTAAGCACTCGATCAATCGAGTACCGAATCTCGGCGTCGTCGTCGATTACTAGAACTGTGGGGTCTTCTTGATTCACGCGAGAGATGGAATTAAATTCAAAACTACTTACTGCGAAATAGTTAATTAACGGGGCGCTCGTAAAGAGCAAACCACCATTTGCCCTTTTCTTCAAAGGCTTGAAACTTGACTCTCTTTCTTCGTCTTCCTACCATGCGT
>CAJQSI010000044.1 GCA_905612515.1 uncultured Opitutales bacterium
GCACGGGAGCCATCCGTACCGAGCGTCGCTGGAATCAGAACGCTTTCGATGAACTGCCCGTCACGCAAGCGCCATAAAAATTTGCGAGTTACGTCGGCAGACCCTTGAACGCGGGCTTGCTCCATTGGTCGGATCTCCCATTCCTTCGCAAGTCGAGTCCGCAGGTCAGCAGGCAAGTTGGACATGGCATCGAAATCGAGTACGCCTTTATCGTAGACCCATTGACGAATTTGCTCCGCTCTATATGCGGGAACATCAGGAAAGTCCCAATCCTCTGGAGGTTTGTCTGTAAGAAGAGGACGTAAGGATGTTTCGCTCATTCAAACAAACACCTAAAGAATGCCCACGATTTTCGCGAGCGGAATTGATCGACAATCTAGAGCTTCTGAACCTTTAGGCTAAAAGTTGTTCTATCGGTTCGGCGCCTTCTACTCCCACTAAGCGACGATCGAGACCGCCATAGAAATAGCTTAGGGCATTGGGGTCGAGCCCTAGAAGATGTAATATCGTGGCGTGCAGGCGCTTTACGTGGAAGCGATCGACAACGGCGGCGCTACCCAGTTCATCAGTCTCGCCCACACTAATCCCACCCTTTATCCCGCCACCGGCCATCCACATGGTAAAGCCGTAAGAGTTATGATCCCGACCCGTGCCTTTCGCATATTCTGCAGTTGGTTGACGACCGAATTCGCCACCCCAAACAACGAGAGTCTCATCGAGTAACCCTTGCTGTTTAAGATCTTTTAGAAGACCGGCTATTGCTTTGTCCGTATTGCCTGCATGATAGGTGTGATTCTTTACAAGATCACCGTGGGCATCCCAGTTGGCATCATTGTGGTTTCCACCTGAGTAAATTTGGACAAAGCGCACTCCGCGCTCAACAAGGCGACGAGCAAGCAGGCATTTGCGACCAAAATCCTCTGTTCTAGAACCATCGATACCGTAAAGTTTCTTAATGTGATCCGGCTCCTTGTCCAAGTCAACAGCCTCGGGAGCTGAGGACTGCATCTTATAAGCAAGCTCGTATGAGGCTACTCGAGCGGCAAGGTTAGTGTTGTCGTAGCGCTCGGAAAGATGTCCCTCATTTACGTTTCGCAGGTGATTCAAAAGCGTACGCTGTTCGGTCTTACTCATACCATTTGCATTTTCGAGATCAAGAATTGGCGTTCCTTGAGAGCGCAGCACCGTGCCTTGGTAACTTGCCGGCATGTAACCACTGGACCAGTTCTTGGCACCGCTGATAGGACCACCGGTCTTGTCAAGCATCACAACGTAGCCGGGTAAATTCTCATTCACACTGCCGAGACCATAGTTGACCCATGAACCGATGGATGGATGGCCGGAAAGCACTTGTCCTGCATTCATCATTAGCATAGCCGAGCCATGTATGGGTGAATCCGCAGTCATGGAATGAACGAAGGCAATGTCATCCACACAAGTTGCAACATTTGGGAAAAGGTCAGAAACCTCTTTGCCGCAGTCGCCGTATTTGTTGAACTTCCATTTAGGTCCGACCACTCGGCTTTTGCTGCGTTTACCACCGCGCCCAAAAGTTTTTACATCGATGGTCTTTCCATCGAGAGGATATAGTTTTGGCTTGTGATCAAAGGTATCTACTTGGCTAGGACCACCGTACTTGCAACAGCCTCTCGTCCTGGAGCGGGCTGGGGTAGGTCTTCTCCAGAAGAGTCCAATCGTCGGAGCGTCTACGTAAAGGTAAAGCGTTCTATGCAAATGCCCATCCTTATTAATCACGACATGGCCGACATGGATACATCTTGCCCCGTTCGTTTTACCACTACCGTGCCTACGCAATCTCTAAATATGCTTAACGGGAAGTTCATGAACGATTCGGCTAAGGTTTTTGCCAAGCGCCTTCGCGACGAAGCAGGTGCCTCTCCCGCGGATCAAGTCGCCCGAGCATTTCAAATCGCATTTTCTAGAGAGCCCTCTGACAAAGAAGTCAGTTCGGGACTTGCCATGATTAAAGAAATGCGAACGAAAGCCGGTGTTTCCGAGGAAGTCGCCTTGGAACGCTTTGCTCTCCTCGCCCTCAACCTGAATGAATTTGTCTACTTGGACTAAGCTCTGGAAAACCT
>CAJQSI010000045.1 GCA_905612515.1 uncultured Opitutales bacterium
CGGCATGAATCTCCTAGGTTCTTGCGTTTTCCTCACCTGTTGAACTTGAGCTCGGGCCGTTCCGGATCGTCGTTCGCCAATATCACATTAGCCTTGGCGGCAGGTCGACACTCGGCCAAGTAACGTTTCTGGCCGGGGATGAAGCGGCGGGTGTATTTCTCCAGGAGGGTTTGCATGTTGCCGAAATGCTTTAGATCCCTCGTCTTGGCCCGTTCCAGAGCCACCTCGAAGGAAGTGTCGACTAATATCTTATAGTCAAAGGCGTTTGCGATCTCCTGTCTGAAGAGCATTACGCCTTCGAACAGGAGTATGGCATCCGGGGATGCGAAAACCGGATCGGACTGTTTGGGAGTTCCTTGTGAGTGGTCGTAAATCTCAGGCAGGTAATTAAGGTTTCCCTGAGGTCCCAGAGGATCGAGGACGCATTCACGCACCGCCGCATAGTCGAAGGAGTCCTCGATGTAACCCTCGACGGACATCGCCCCACGTCGATGCCTGATTTCGGGAGGATTGTGAAAGCCGTCCATGCCGGTGCGTATCACCTCGCGATTCATTTCTCGCAAAACTGCCGCCAATTCGTCGGCGAGGACGGTTTTCCCGGATGCACTGACGCCGTCTATTCCCACTCTGAGAGGGTGGGGGAGGTTGATTGTCGCCAACATATGGGCAACAGTTTGCAGGATCTCCTTTCGCGGCTGATTATCCATGGTCTAAATCAATGAGCGTGAATGGTACTTTATCAACAACCAAACAAATGGCTATCGTTGAAGCCGATTTCGTAATTTTTAAAGTTATTTTCCCAAAAAATCAGAAAGTTATTTGAAATTGTTGGGTATTTGGTGTATTTATAGTTATAAGCTAATTAAAGCCATGTACGCAAATCTCCTCTCCTTAATCTTCATTCTCTCCACCACCGTCGCCGGAGTCTGGTTTCTGACCCAAGTGTAAGGGCTGTCGGAAATGAGGGTTCATCCTCTTTGTCCACTCCTCCTTGGGACGGTCGCCCTGACCTTTTCCTGCAGCAGTGATTTCACTGCGGAAGGCATCTATCGAGGGAAACTGGTAATGGTGGACGGGAACAAAAACGTGAAGCTCGAACTGCTTACGGACAATACGGCTCGAATGAGGGGATTGTTCGACTGCATTGTGAAAGGCGCTTGGGAGAAGGAAGCAGTGGGAGGGTTTACAAAGAATGGAGTTTGGGTTTCATTCGACTTTCCCGAGTTCCGCATCCTCATGAAAATGAAAAAGGTTGAGGAGGGATTCATCCTCTCCGACCTAAGCGGACGCATAAATGGGAGAACAATCCTCCGTTCGCTTACGCTAAAGGAAGAAAAACCGCTATTTCGGCGAGAGGGTTGAACTAGTCAGTTGACCCCACTTATCGTAAGACGCCCAGATTACTTAGGGGGCGTCATGCGGTAGAAATCGTTATTCTTCGATGATTTCGATGCCCGAGATTACGGTTTCCCCTTTGACGGGTTTGAGTTCGATCAGAATGGAGTCGGTAACTTTGACGTGTTGGAAGCTTTTGACCATGGGGTTCAGCCTGCCGGGAGATTCCTTTGCCAGATCGAGTGACTTGGCCGCGATATCGCCCTGAAGGAAGATATCAAACACGCGTTCGCCAGGCTGGTGAACCTCGGGATCTGCAAAGTGAAGATTCACGGCATAAAAGGAAGGTCCGCCCGCCGGTTTTCCGACCTTAAGCTTGATTGAGGACACACCCGAAACTCCTGATGCCGCAACCCATGCGTTCGCGCCGTCCTTGCCTTTTACTTGCCTAGAATGCACTTGATATCCCTTAGGTTTGGCCGGCTGTACGGATACGCTGACCTGAGGAGAGGGCCGATTGCTTCCCGGATAATCCACCCACAAGGTACCGTTCGAGGCCATCCGGTCGCCCGGTGCGCTGAAGTTGACACCTACCTTTCGGATTCGTCCCGCATCCTTGCCGAATGAGCTGTAGGTCCACTTTTCGGCGTCCGGCATGTGAACCATGGCGAGCGAGGTGTAAATAGAGAAACTACAGATGCAGCCATTGGCGAAATTGGGAGCGTTCAGGATGCCGTTGGCAGGGATCAGGCTATTGCGGCATCCCGATCGAAATCCGGGCAAGGCCATGGTGCCGCCCGTGGCAAGGTCATGGTAGCCTGCGTTGGCAGCTCGAAAGGTAAGCAGGTGCTCGGAAGCGATGGCATAATTGCAGTGGTGCCCGATTTTGGTAAACTCCCATGGGATTTCTGCCCCAGTCACGGGATGTTTACGCTTAACCGGTTCTCCCGTAAGGATATCGTAGGCTAGGCCGGGGCCGCGCTGGTCGATTATTTTGTCGCGCCAGATAATCACCTTGTCCCAAAGGCTTTCGGGATGGCCCTTGAATCCGATTCCCTCGGCTCGTTTCTCCCAAAGCTTAGCTCCGTCCTCACCCTTGTAGGCCATGATGTTCGACTTGTTGGATGCGATCAATGCATCACTTCCCTCTGAATAGGAAAGCCAGGTGAGCGGGATGTCAGCCGTATTCGACCACAACTCCTTCCCCGTCCGGACATCGTAAGCCTTTATTCGCTTCTTCTTGGCGGCCTTTGGGATTAGACCCTTGCGCCTCATGTCGACATAGAGATCGGCAAGGTAACCATCGAAGCAAAATAGTTTTCCCGACCCAATGCCATAGAGCTGAAAACTGGCGGCCGCCTTGGCCGACCAAACGGGCTTTCCGGACTTCCTGTCAAGCACACGGAGATGTCTCGGCGCCTTCCCTTTTATCACGATGCCATCGCTTGGCGGTTTTTCCGATTCGCTCGGTTTCCCCTCCGACCAGACTGTGGTTACCAGCAAATCCTCGAAGACTCGGATGCGACCCCATTCCTCATCCTTCCCCTTCAGGCGAAACTCGGCTATGGTTTCACCTGTTGCTGGATTGATCCGAAGACAGGATTTCGGGTAGGCCAAGTAGATGCTGTCCGATGTCGCCAGCAAGTGGTAACCAGTGGAGGTGAAGTTCCCTTTTCGTCCCTC